>JANOHI010000167.1:0-9628 GCA_031406385.1 Acidimicrobiia bacterium | reverse complement strand
CCGAAGAGATGCGCCGCACCCTGCTCAGCAGCTCAGTTTCGGTGCGCAACATGGGATTGCAAACAAAGGTTGAAGCGGTGCAGAAGGACGAGGCGGAAGCCAAACGCCAGCGTGCCGCCTACCTGGCTGCGAAGGCCAAACTGGAGGCCGATGGGTTGGGTGACAAGGAGCGTGAACTGTTCAGCAATCTGGCCGACATTGACCGGCAAATGGATGCACAGTTTAAAGAGGCCGTGGATCTGGCGGCAGAACCGCATTCCATACGAGTACCCATGCTTGTTGTCACGCATGTGTTGGTCGCCGTCACGAGGGGCGACGCCGGCTTTACCCATGATGATGACGCCGGTTGGACACCGATCGACGCACAGACCGCAGCGCGTGCACACGTCTTCGTCGACCACGAAGATCACGTGATCGTCGGGGTCCGTCCCGGGTGAGACGACGTTGACGGAATCCTCGACGGTCCCGGCGGAGAGCATGTGGATGCACTTCCACGGGCAAATGTCGACGCAGCCCTCGCACATGATGCACTCGGACTGATCAATGTGGAGGAACTGTTTCGGCTTGACGCTCTTGTTGAGTTCGTCGACCGTGATCTCCGCCAGCGTGTAGCCGCCGGGAAAATACGGCATGGGGGGGTTTGCCTCAGTTTTCGCCATGGGTCAGCTCCGGGCTCATGCCTTCTTGACCAACGGTCGACCGTAGGCCGACACCGGTTCGATAGCCGCCTTCGCGGCAGCCTTCTTTCCTCGGCTCTGCCACAAGACCCACAGCTTCATGTTGGCACCGAGGAACACGATGTAAAGCGTGGCGGCGATGATGTCGCGGATCGCCTGCTTGGTCACGATGACCCGACCACGGCCGCCAAAGGTGATGCCGTTCGGGAACATCACATTTTTCTCGGCGCTGAAGAAGTTGTTTGAGGTCTTGCCGGGGAGGAGCGAGCCGAAGGGTCCGAGGGGAATGCCGATTGAGTCTGAACGCCAGTTCAGTGACTTCCCGTCGGCCCAGGTCAGGAACTGGTGAGGCACGATCCCGTAGGCCAGGAAGAAGACCCAGAAGACCACGGTCGCCCCGATGATCGCTTCACCCCAGGTGACAGGCGTTCCGACGGGCCGCCTGCTCCCGTACGCAAACACCGCGACAACGAGAGACACCAGCGCGAGGAACGAGCCGATAAACGCAACCACGTGGGGCCTTTCGGGAAAGAGGACAGCAAGACGACGGAGTTTGTGAATCAGATCACAAGCTGGGTTGTGAACCCATTGTGCTCGACAACGTTTCTACCACCGCCACTCGTCGCGCAGGGAATCACCGGGAGGCGATTCTCGTGACGTCGGTCATCTCTCTTGGCGAACGATTCTCCGCCATGCATCTGAATGAGCGTTCATCCATTCGGGGAGGGGATTCCCCACGTTGCGGTCCGAGCGCCTAGATTTGGCGATCGGAGGGGGACCCGAAAGCGGTTGCCCTGCTGTCCGCGCAGCAACAGTTCCCCGAAAGGCGACGCCATGGCCGATATTCCCAAGCACCTGCTGGAGCGAGCAGCGGCGCGGCGCGCGGCGCTGTCTGGTGCCGAGGCCCCCGTTCCGGCTGCCGAGGCCGACGCCGCTGCGGTTCCCGCCGTGGCCACGGCTGCACCGGTTGCCGCCGCCGCTGGCGGTGTCGGTGGCGGTGGCGTGGCAGCGGTCGCTCCGGTTCCGACGCCGGCGGGACCACCACCCGCCCCGAAGGGAATGGGGTTCGCCAGAATCGGCTCCGTGTTCATGCTCGTGGCGCTTCCGGTCTGGCTGTTTTTCATGTTCAACACCTTCAGCGTTCCGGGCGCAGCCGCCGACTCCCCCGAAGCGATCGGCGAACGCCTCTTTGTGGCGAACTGCGCGGCGTGCCACGGCGCCAATGGCGCCGGCAGCGACGCCGGTCTCGTCGGGCGACCGCTCTACAACGGTGAGGTCGACAAGTCGTTCCCCGATCCCGTCGAGCAGTTCGCCTATGTCCGGCACGGTTCGTGCGGAACCGGCGTGTCCTACGGGAACCCCGAGCGAGAGGGTGGCCAGCATGTCGGCAAGGGCGGCATGCCAGCATTCGCTCCAGGAACGCTGAGCGATGCCGAACTTCTTGCGGTGATCAACTATGAGCGCCATGTGCTCGGCGGGGAGGCGTACCCGGTGAATCCACTAGTAAAAGCTGGTGCTCCCGAGGCCGACGCTGCATTGATCGTTCCCGAGGCCGACGTTGAGAAGGTGCTCGCCGAAACGAAGTATGAGACGGGCGACGTCTGCGGAAAGTAGGCCGCTGCCACTGCCCTGCGTAGCACTGAACGACAACGCGACGACGGCCACCGGAAATCCGGTGGCCGTCGTCGTAGATGCGATGTCGCCAACTTGGATCTTGGCGCTGCGAGCGGAACTACACCCGGATGCCGGCGAGGTAGGCGCCAAGTAGGTGATCGAGGAGTTCGCTCGCCTCCGGCCAGTCCAGATGCGGCTTGGCGATGATGAGCGAGACGATGCCGTGGCTGAGTGCCCACACACTGTGCGCCATGATCGACGCGTCGGTCGGGCGTACCTGCTCGGCATCGATGCATGCCTGGCAGCGCTCGATGAGTCGCGCGAGTCCGGCGACGCCGGTGCGACGCATCTCGTCAAGTTGATCGGCGGTCAGGATCGAGCGGCCCATGAACAAAATGCGGTAATGCTCGGGATGCTGGAGACCGAATCGCACATACGCCCGGGTCCCGGCGTCGAGCGCAGAAATCGGGTCATCGATACCCTCCGTGGCACTGTCGATCCAATCCGCCAACTGTCGGAAGCGACGAGCGCAGACGTCGAAGAGCAGTTCCTGCTTGTCGAAGAAGTGCAGGTAGATGGCCGGCGGCGTGCAACCGACCCGATCGGCGACAGCCCGGATCGAAACCGATTCCGTGGTTCCGCCCTCGATCAGCAACTGGTCGGTGGCGTCGAGAATCTCGAGCCGAAGACGGTCGCCGTCACCGCGCTTGGCGCGGATTCGCCGAGGTGGCACCTCGACGAGGCGAGTACCGCTGGTCGGGCGATAAGGGGCAGTAAGTGTGGTCATCGGACAACCTCCTTCGGTCGTCTTGTGTCGATCCGATACACAGATTCAACGCCACAGACGTGAGGGAGTTGTGAGAGAGCGATCACTGCATTGCGATCACTCCTTTGACGTGTCGTCAAGACTCATCGTGCTCTCATGATGGACTGGACCTTCCTATGTGCACATAGGATATTGCCCGGTCTACGCCGCCGCCCTCGTGCGGCGCAGCAGTGGATCGGCGAGCGCCAGCGCTCGGTCAGCGAACGACAGGAGCCTCCCCGCAGCACCCGGGGTCTCGTTGTCGACCAGGTTCCCCATCACGGCAAGGGTCAGGTCAGCTGCCTTTTGCGTGCCCACGGCCACTCGCAAACCGGTTCGGAGGAGGAGCGGATGTCCAATCACGAAGCTGAAGCGACGACCGGTGCGGAGGAAAGCGTCGAAACGCTCACCAACAATGCGATCGTATGCACGCGGAGCATTCAGCGGGTCGGATGTGAACTCGTCGGCGGCAATCATTCCCGATTCGAGTCCGTAGTCAATCCCTTCGCCGTTCATCGGATTGACCAGCCCCGCGGCATCACCAATGGCCAACCATCCCTCGCCATGACGGCGTTGGGCACTCATCGGCAGCCGCCACGCTCGGGGCTTGTCGATGAACGGACCGAGCTGCCAACTGTCACGGACGATTCCGGCGTAGTTATCGATGAGCTTGTTCAGATTGAGCTTCTTGAAGCCCTTCATCGTCGACAGCGCACCGACACCGATATTGACGGTCCCGTCGCCGGCCGGGAACATCCAGCCGTAGCCGGGAATCGCTGTGCCGTGCTCGTCGGAAAGGCTCAGGCATGCCTCAAGGTGACGATCGGCGTGGCGCGGCGACTCGGCGTAGGCCCGGATGGCAAGGCCGAAGGTCTCGTCGGGAACACGTTCTGCGCCAAGCAGGCGGGCGGCGGCGCCAGGCGCTCCCGCCGCGAGGATCGTGAGCGGCGCTCGCCAAGGCCCACGAGTTGTCTCAACGCCGACGACCCGCCCCTCCTCGAGAACGGGGAGCGCCTCGGTGCCGAAGACGATCTCGGCCCCGGCCTCAGCGGCCGCATCTATGAGCTGGCGATCGAGGTGCCGACGTGGCAGGACCGCACCGTGTGGGCCGAAGCGGTTGTTCGACGGCCACAGCAACTCTCGGGTCTTCTTCCCAGCGATCATTCGGAGCCCATCGATCCGATGGGCTCCGTCGAGGTCGATCTTCAGCTCGGACAGCGCCGCCACGGCGCGGGGCGTGAGCCCGTCGCCGCAGACCTTGTCGCGACCATGTGGTCCCTTCTCGAACACCACGACGTTCGCACCGGCGCGAGCGGCCCGTAACGCCGCCGCGGCGCCTGCCGGCCCGCCACCGATGACCAGGAGGTCGCACGTGTTCATCGCTCTCCATCTTCACAGCCGCCCGCCGCTACCTTCGTCGTGGCGAGCGTGACGAGCGTCGCTCGCCTTCAGACGAGCGAGAGAACTGTGTTCGCGTGAACCTCGGAGACGGGCATCACACTGAGCCGACTTCCCTTGCGGAGCAGGATCATCCCGTCGAGATCATCAGCATGCGTCCGAAGTTCCTCGAGGGAGATCACTCGGCGGAACTTCTTCACGAAACCAACATCGACCAACCACCAGCGAGGGTTGTCGACCGACGAATCCGGGTCGTAGTACTTCGACGACGAGTCGAACTGGGTCGGGTCGGGGTAGGGCGCCGAGGCCACGTTCGCAAGTCCGACGATGCCGGGGATCTTGCAGTTCGAGTGGTAGAAGAACACGCGGTCGCCGACGGCCATCTGCTTCCACATGTAATTGCGAGCCTGGAAGTTCCGCACACCGTCCCACGGCTCGCGCTTGCGCGCCTTCAGATCGTCGATCGAGAAGGCATCGGGCTCGGACTTCATCAGCCACGAGGCCATCAACCGACAGCTCCCCGGGCCAGCACCGCCGCCGCGGACTCGCCGGCGGCGTTGACCACGGCGTCGAGGTCAGCGTCGGTGTGGGCAAACGACGGGAACAATGCCTCGTATGGACCGGGGGCCATCGCCACGCCGCGACGCAACATCTCGTGGAAGAACGGCGCATACAGTCCGTTCGTGTTCGCCGCCTTCGCCTCGTCGTAATTGGTGATCTCCGTCGCGCTCAGGTGCAATCCGGCGATCGTGCCGACCCGTGGGACTTGGATAGGCAATCCGGCGGAAGCGATCGCGTCACGAAGCGCGCGTACGAATCGCACAGTTCGGGTTTCGAGCTCAGCGTAGGCCTCGTCGATGCAGAGATTGAGCGTGGCGAGACCAGCGGCCATGGCCAGTGGGTTCCCGGAGAGCGTGCCGCCCTGATACACCGGCCCGAGCGGCGCCAGGTACGACATGACGGTCTTCAAGCCCCCGAACGCACCAACCGGCAGGCCACCACCGATGATCTTGCCGAAACACCACAGGTCCGGAGTGACGCCGGACCATGTGGTCGCGCCGCCGTTGCCGAGACGGAACCCGGTGATCACTTCGTCGAACAGCAAGAGGGCGCCGGCCCGGTCGCATGCCTCACGAAGTTCTCGGAGAAATCCCGGCGCGGGGGCGACGAGGCCCATGTTGGCAGCGACCGGTTCAACCGCGACGACGGCGACGTCTGGCCCGATGTCTGGAATCACGTTGTATGGCGCCACGATCGTGTCGGCCACGGCCGATGGTGGCACGCCATCGCTGCCCGGGAGCCCCTGGTTCGCCACACCGCTTCCGCCGGCAGCCAGTAGCGAATCGCTGGCGCCGTGGTAGCAGCCGGCGAACTTCAGCACCTTGTCGCGGCCGGTAATGCCGCGGGCCAGGCGGATGGCGCTCATCGTGGCCTCGGTGCCGCTCGACGTCATCCGCACCATCTCGAGACCGGGAACTCGCGCGCACATGGCTTCGGCGAGCACGATCTCCCGGTAGGTGGGTGCGCCGAAGGTGGTGCCCTGCCCCGCACAAACGCGGATCGCTTCCACGACTGCGGGATGAGCATGACCGAGAATCGACGCACCGTAGGACTGCACCAGATCGATGTAGCGCGTTCCTTCGACGTCCCACACGTAGGCGCCTTGGCCCCGAGCAACCACGTAGGGGATTCCGCCGACGCTGCGGAACGCGCGCACTGGCGAGTTCACCCCGCCGACGAGCACCTCCGACGCCCGCGAGTACGCCGAGGCATTGGTGGTGTGGCAGGCGGTCCCGTCGGCCGTGGCACACCCGGCGGCCCCTTCGAACGGACAGTCAGTTCGTGTACATATCATCGAAGCACCGGGGGTCAGCGGAGAACGGTCGACGCGAGGTCGTGGGCGAAATACGTGAGGATCATGTCGGCCCCAGCCCGCTTCACGGCGGTGAGCTGCTCCAAGGCGACGGCAGGACCGTCGATCCAGCCCCGCTCAGCCGCGGCGTGGATCATGGCGTACTCGCCACTCACGTGGTACGCCGCAACAGGCACATTAGTCAGTGCGCGTACTTTCGCGATCACGTCGAGATAGGTGACCGCCGGTTTCACCATCACCATGTCGGCACCTTCGCCGAGATCCAGAGTGACCTCGTCGAGTGCCTCGCGTTGATTCCGGTAGTCCTGCTGGTAGCCCTTGCGGTCACCGCCGCCGATGATCTGGACGTCGACCGCCTCGCGAAACGGCCCATAGAGCCCGCTCGCATATTTCGCGGCATAGGCAAGGATGGCGACGTTGATGTGACCCGAACTGTCGAGTCCGTGTCGGATCGCCGCAACCTGACCATCCATCATCCCGCTCGGCGCGATCACGTGCGCCCCGGCGTCAGCCTGGACGCTGGCTATTCGGGCATAGATCGCCAGGGTGAGATCGTTGTCGACGTTGCCGGCGGCATCGAGCACACCGCAGTGACCGTGGTTCGTGTACTCGTCGACGCAGAGATCAGCCATGACCACCATGGCGTCACCGAGATCGGCCCGTAGTTCACGAAGCGCCACCTGAACGATCCCGTCATCGGCCCACGCCTGCGATCCCTCGGCGTCCTTCGATGCGGGCACGCCGAACAGGATCACGCCTGGGACGCCAAGTTCGGCGAGTTCGTGCACCTCTTTGCGCAGCGAGTCGATGGTGTGCTGGAAAACGCCCGGTAGCGAGGCAATCGGATTCGGCTCGGCAATCCCCTCTCGCACGAACAGAGGGGCAACGAGGTCATCGACCCGAAGCGATGTCTGGGCAACGAGGCGACGCATCGCCGGCGTTTGACGCAGCCGACGCATCCGCCGCTCGGGAATCGGAATACTCACGCCGACGATCCTACGGGCGCCCCCGGCCGACCGTTGGTCGACCAGGGGCGACGACGGTTCAGGCGCGGGCGAGGCCGATCGGACAACTCACGCCGGTCCCACCGAGGCCGCAGTAGCCCATTGGGTTCTTCGAGAGGTACTGCTGGTGGTAATCCTCGGCGTAGTAGAAATGCTCGAGCTCGACGATCTCCGTGGTGATCGGACCGAATCCGGCAGCCGTAAGCCGCTCCTGGAACATCGCCTTCGACGCCTCGGCGGCTGCCTTTTGTGCCGCCGACGTGACGTAGATGCCGCTGCGGTACTGCGTGCCGACATCGTTGCCCTGACGCATCCCCTGCGAGGGGTCGTGGTTCTCCCAGAACACGCGACACATCTCGTCGAAGTCGGTCTGCGTCGGATCGAACACGACGAGGACGACCTCGTTGTGGCCTGTTCGGCCGCTACAGGTCTCCTCGTAGGTCGGGTTGGGCGTGACGCCTCCGGCGTAGCCGACAGCCGTCACCCACACCCCGGGGGCCTGCCAGAACTTGCGCTCGGCGCCCCAGAAGCATCCGAACCCGAAGACAGCGGTGTCCATTCCGTCGGGGAACGGCGGCTGGAGGGATCGACCGGACACGTGGTGGACGGTTCGGATCGGCATCGCCTCGGCTCGGCCGGGCAGGGCAGTTTCGGCGGTGGGCATTTCAACGGATTTGCGGAACCATGACATGCATCCAAGGTACGCCGGAGGCGAACTCTGTGTTTCCGAGGGCTCTTCGCCTGGTCTCAGCAACGCGTGACACTGCGCGGCGTGGGCTGGTGTCAGTTCTTGTGGAGCGCAGCGTTGAGTCCTTCCCACGTCACGCCATTGGGGCGCACTTCGAGGGCCCCAGTCTGGCTGTGGCGCCGGAACAGCAGATTCGACTCACCACTGAGCTCTCGCGCCTTGACAACCCCCCCGTCGGGGAGCGCGACCAGCGAGCCTGCGGTGATGTAACAACCCGCCTCCACGATGCAGTTGTCACCGAGGGAGATGCCGAGCCCGGCATTCGCCCCGAGCAGACACTTCTCACCGATACGCACCACTTGCTTCCCGCCGCCCGACAGCGTCCCCTGGATCGATGCGCCGCCACCGATATCGCTCCCGTTCCCGACGACGACGCCCTGGCTGATGCGGCCCTCGACCATCGACGCGCCAAGCGTCCCGGCATTGAAGTTGCAGAACCCCTCGTGCATGACCGTGGTGCCCTCCGCCAGGTGGGCACCGAGACGAACCCGGTCGGCATCGGCGATCCGAACGCCCGAGGGCACGACATAGTCCGTCATCCGGGGGAACTTATCGACGCTGTGCACGCGCACCTCGGTGCCCTCGGCCCGCAGGCGGAAGCGGACCGCGTCGAACCCGTCGGGATCGAAGGGGCCCAGATTGGTCCACACCACGTTGTTGAGATGGCCGAATGCACCGTCGAGCGACACGCCATGGGGCTGCACCTTGCGGTGGCTCAGCAGGTGCAGGCGCAGGTACACGTCGCTCGGTCCCGTCGGCGGGTCGGTGAGCGCACCGATGAACACGATGACCGGACGGCGCTCGCCGCCGTGCAGAGGGGCTGCACCGAACGCGGCGCGCGCCGCCTTCAGGGCATCGACGTTCGGGTGCGACTTCCCGTCACCCTCGAACGCGGCGAACGCCGCGATGGCGCGGTCGAGCTGATCCCGATTGAGTTCGAATGACGCCGTGCCGCTCCGATGGCCGACGACATCCGCGAGCACCGCCCCGGCACCGAAGTTCTCGGCCAGGTTGACGACCGGAAACGCGGTGTCGAGCACCTTGCCGGAGGGCGCAACGGTAGCGAATCCGACGGCGAACGCGGCTGATCGGACGTAGCCGGGACGGCCTTCGATCTCGGCGACATGGGACTGGAAGGCGTTGACGTGGACATCGGCGTCGGACATGGCCGACCACCGTATCGACCCTTGGCGAGGCGCACGCCCACATTCCGGCGGAAAGCTGTTTCCGTCGCGGAGGCATCGGTGCTCCCTGCTTCCGTTGCGGGGTCCTGTCACCGATCCTCCCCACCCACTCCGGTACTCGCCCGTTGTTCTCCTTCGTCGAACCGGGTCTCCGTTCCTCGGGGCGGGGCCGGCCTGAAAATCCTGCCACATCGAGGTGCGGAAATCGCGCATGGCGGGCGCGACCACGAGGCGCTCGTCGAGGTCGAAGGCACAGGTGATGCCGACCGCCTTCGCCACCGCGGCGGTCTCCTCCATGATCAGGCGGACGATGCGCCGGAGCGGC
>JANOHI010000122.1:0-4573 GCA_031406385.1 Acidimicrobiia bacterium | reverse complement strand
CGATCGAGGAGAGCACATACAGAATGACGAGCGGAAGGGTCAGATACACAGCGGTTCTCCTGGTGAAGGCCGAAAGAATAAGGGTAGCAACCAGCCAGCTAGCGGCATGGATAGCGCCGTGAACTGTTTGTCAATTCGATTGTCCGCAATTCGGGCGGGCGGTCGCCTACACGCCACGGAGCTTCGGGTCAGTGGCATCACGCAGTCCTTCGGTGACGAACAGGAACGCGGTGATGGTCACGGCGAAGCAGATCGCCGGCGCCCAGAACAGGTGGGGATGGCTGGTCAGCTCGCCTCGGGCCCCCGCCAGCAACAGCCCCCACGACGGCTGCGGCTCCTGCACTCCAACCCCCAAGAAGGAGTACGCGGATTCATTGATGATGGCGACACCGACCGATTGGCCGAGACCGGCGATGAATTGCGGGGCGATGTTTGGCACCAGGTGTCGAATCACGATCTGGGGCTCGGAACAGCCGACGGCGCGCGCCGCCTCGATGTAATCATTTCCCTTGTATTGGATAACCAGCGCTCGCATCTGACGCGCGCCGGTCGGGATCTGACGGATCACCGAGATAACCACCACAAAGATGATCGACTCGGTGAACGACAACGAACCACGCAGGAACGTGAAGATGGTGAGACCGGCGAACGCGATCGCCACGTAGGGAATGGCCATGAAGGCATCGCAGATGCGCATGGCGATCGTGTCGAACCAGCCACCTCGCCAGCCGGCGATCCCGCCGATGACCATCTGCAGAATCAGGCTGAAGAAAACCGTTCCGAGCGCGATCATGATCGAGAGGCGGGCACCGAAGACGATGCGCGAGAACAGATCACGGCCGAGCTGATCCGTGCCGAGGAGGAACTTTGAGCTCGGCGACTCGCGGAGCCCACCGATGAATTGGTCGTCGTAGCCGTAGGGAGCGATGAGATCGGCGAATACTCCGACGATCACGATGATGATTACGATGAAGAGGCAGAACATCGCGACCTTGTTGCGGAAGAACCTCCTCCGGACATCGGCCCAGAAGGTCTCGGCAACTCCGTTGAAACCCGCGTCGGGCAGTGGTTGAACGACGGCGGTCATTCTTCGACCTTCACTCTCGGATCGAAGATGCCATAGGAGATGTCAACGAGGAGGGTGACGGTGACCGTGATGATCACAATGACACTCACGAAGGCGAGCGTCGTGGCGGAATCCTGCGACTGCACCGCTTGGGAGATACTCCCGCCGAGGCCGGGAATGTTCCAGACGGTCTCGGTCAGAATCGCGTAGCCGAAGGTGTTCGGAATATTGGTTCCAACCATGGTGATGATCGGGATCATCGCATTGCGAAGTCCATGTTTGAAGATCACCTTGCCCGATCCCAAGCCCTTTGCCCGGGCGGTTCGCAGGTAGTCAGCTCGCAGGACTTCGAGCATGATCGTGCGCGACCCTCTCGCCATGCTCGCCAGCTCCACCGACGCAATCGTGAGGACCGGAAGCAGCAGAAACTTCCAGGTGTGTCCGGTGGGGAACACGCCGGCGAACCACTTCATGGCCGACTGATCCCATTGCACCTCGAAACGTGTCCACTGCGGCCAGTTCTTCTGGAACGGGATCACCCCGAACACGATCTGCAGTGCGATACCCATGACGAAGGGCGGAAGGGCGTTCAGCAGGATCGTGAAGAAGCCCGACAGTCGGTCGAAGATCCCGTTGCGGTGCACCGCGGCGAACACCCCCATCACGATCCCGCCGATGGTATAGAGAAGAATCCCCCAGAACGAGAGGCGGGCGCTTGCGCCCATGGCCTCCTTGAGCATCTCGCCGATGTCGCGGTTGGTGGCAGAGTTCCCGAAGTCCAACGTGACCAGCCGACGGAGACTCTTGAGGTACTGGATGAACAACGGATCGTCGTAGCCATAGAGACGGTTGAGGTTGGCCTTGACCGCATCCGAGAGCCCGCGCCCGGTGTCGCCCTGCGACGACGCCAAGTTACCCGGAATGATCCAGAAGAGAAAGAAGAGCAGCGTGACCGCACCCCAGATGGTGAGGACCGACTGGAACAAACGTCGCAGAATGTATGAGCCCATACGGTTGCCCTCGCTCAGGTGGAATCAGGACACACAACGCGAGAAGAGCGGGGCCCGGACTGCCGTCCGTGCACCCGCTCCTCCCGTTCGAACGGCGAACTACTTCATCGACACTTCGTTGTAGTCGACGAATGCCGTGGGACCCTGCACCCAGGCGTCGACGTTCTTGGAAAGCAGGTTCGACCATTTGTTCCAGTAGAGCGGAACGACGATGGCCTGGTCCATCACGATCGACTCGGCCTGCTGGTACAGCGCGTTCCGCTTGTTGGCATCAGCAGTCTGGCGGCCCTGGTTGATCAGGTCGTCGACGGACTTGAGACCGAAGCGTGAGCGGTTGTCGGCACCGATGGACTTCGAATGCAGCAGCGGATACAGGAAGTTGTCGTAACCGACAAAGTCGGCCGCCCAGCCGACCCGGAACGCCTGGCCCGGATTTTCCTTGAGCCGGTCGAAATAGCCGGTCGGGAGGTCGGGATCGAGCTCAACGTCGACACCGATGTCCTTCAGGTTGTTCCTGATGATCGCTCCGATGTTCACGTTGATTGGCGTGTTAGCGACCCTCAACTTCATCGAGGGGACCTCTTTGCCCCATTCCTTGAGGAGCGCCCTGGCCTTCGTGAGGTTCGGTGCCGCGTCGAGGCCGTAGGCGTCGGGCTTCACGCCGGGAATGCCGACGGGGGTGAAACCGGTGGCTTCTTTGCGGCTGCCGTCGAAGATCGCGTCGTTGATCTGCTTGCGGTTCACAGCCAGCGACACCGCCTGGCGGAGCTTGGCGTTGTCGAAGCCGCCCCACTTCTTGTCTTCCCAGTTGAAGGCGAAGTACTGAACGGTGAGCTGCGGGGTCTTTGCCGCACGATCGCCATACTTCTTGGTGAGTTCGGCAAAGCGACCCGACGGAATGACCGAAACATCGGATCCGCCGGACTCGAACACGTTCAGCGCGGCAACTTCGTCTTTGATGATCTTGAATTCGACACCGTCGAGATAGGCGGTGTGCCCGGCGATTCCACCGAAGTAGGAGTCGTTCCGCACGAGCTTGATGAACTGACCACGCTTCCACGGCTCGGCCATCTTGAACGGGCCATTGCCGATCATGATGCCGTCGTGATAGTTCCGACCCGCCTTGCAGCCGTCCTTCGTCATCGGCGAGAACACCGTGTGCTGGGTCTCGGCGACGAAGTCGGCATAGGGCGTGGAGAGCGACACCTTCAGCGTCATCGCGCCGTCATCGGCGACGACGCCGGACATCTCCTTCGTCTTGCCCTGGTCAACTGCGACCTTCCCGACGATGTTGTCGAAGTGGTACCCGAGGGTCGCTGCGGTAGTCGGGTTTACGACCCGCTCCCACGCGCACTTGAAGCTCGACGGAAGCACGTCTTCGCCATTCGAGAACTTCACGCCCTTGCGGATCTTGAAGAGCACTTCGTCGCCGGCGGCATTCAGGCTGAAGGACTCGGCGACGTTCGGCTTGAGTTCGGCGGTGAGGTAGTCGATCTCCATCAGACCGTCGTAGATCATGCCGGCAATCTGTCCCTCGTTGCTAACCGACGAAAGCGCCGGATCGCCGGCGGTCGTGGGGTCACCGGTGGCGAAGTTGCGACCGTCGACGAGTGTGCCGCCCTTCTTGCTGGTCGACTTCGCCTCCGCGGCAGGAGCCGCGGTGGTCGCTGCCGCTGCTGCCGTTGTCGGCGGTGAGGTCTTTGTCACCGCCTTTGTTGCGGTCGCCTTCTTCTTCGTGGTCTTCTTGGTTGCGGCCACGGACGGTCCGGCACTCAGTGCCGCCAAACCGCCCACGAGCGCGAGAGCGAGGAACCTTTTTTTCATGAGTCGAGTTTTCCCTTCGGTCAGAAATGAACAATGGGGAAACGTCCCCGGAAAGTTGGAGAAAGGGTAGCAAGCGGCTGTCCGTATGGACGCCATACCCGTCGCCACGTTCGTTCCCCGAGCACTCGCCACGCGAGGCTCGCTCAGTATCTCGGCACGCCGGGGGGCAGCCTTGACCTACGCCTGTCATTTTCGGCGGCACACCACTCAGCGCGGCGCGGCCTGCACTCTGCCTCTGCCCGCCACGCGACGGTGCACCACTCAGCGCGGCGCCGCCTGCACGATCTTGGCGAACTCGTCGGGGTCGAGGCTCGCCCCGCCGACCAGGAGACCGTCGATGTCGTCCATGGACAGGAGTTCACCGGCGTTCGATGACTTCGCCGAACCGCCGTATTGGACCCGCACGCGCATCCCGGCGTCGACACCGAAGGTCTCGGTGACCTGCGCACGGACGGCCGCACACATCGTCTGAGCATCGTCGGCGGTAGCCGTTCGCCCTGTGCCGATCGCCCAGATCGGCTCGTAGGCGATCACCAGCTTGGCGACATCATCGGCCTTGATGTTGGCCAGACCGGCAACGATCTGCGCACGGACGACCGACTCGGCCTCGCCCGCCTCGCGCTGCTCAAGGGTCTCGCCGCAACACATGATCGGAACCATGGCGTGCTTGAGC
>JANOHI010000121.1:0-1052 GCA_031406385.1 Acidimicrobiia bacterium | reverse complement strand
CATCCTCGACGCCGCGAACTCCGTGATCTCCAACAACGTCGGTCGCAAGCCGAAGGAGCTGTGGACGGCGGCCGGGCCCGGCCTTCCGATCACGCGGTACCACGCGGAGGACGAGCGCGACGAGGCTGGTTGGATCGTCCGGGAGATGGCACGGCTTCACTCGACCGACGGGTTCAAGTGGAGCGACATGGCGGTCTTCTACCGCACCAACGCTTCGAGCCGCGTTGTCGAGGAGCAGCTCGTCCGCGTCGGTGTCCCGTACAAGGTGGTCGGTGGCACGAAGTTCTACGACCGCAAAGAGGTGAATGACGTCCTCGCGTATCTCCGCGTCGTCGTCAATCCCGACGACGAGGTCTCCCTCAAGCGGGTCATCAATGTTCCGAAGCGTGGTGTCGGCGACACATCGATGGGTCGCATTGACGCCTGGGCTAGAGCCAACGGGCGAAGGTTCGGTGAAGCACTCGCCTATGGCGAAGACGCTGGGCTCACCGGGAAAGCTCTCAACGGTGTGCGGGCCTTCACGGCTCTGCTCGAAGACTTTCGGCTGATGGATCCGAAGCCGGCCGACGTGCTGCAGGCGATCCTCGACCGCACGGGATACGTCACCGAACTCGAAGCCGAGAACTCGATCGAGTCGGCGGGCCGTCTCGAGAACCTGGGCGAACTGCTCGGCCAGGCAAAGGACTTCGACACACTCGAAGATTTCCTCGAATCGGTGTCGCTGGTCGCCGACTCCGATGATCTGGCCGGTCCCGAGGGAAGCGGCGACGACACCCAGGTGATCTTGATGACCCTGCATACCGCCAAGGGCCTCGAGTTCCCGGTGGTGTTCCTGGTCGGGCTCGAAGATGGTGTGTTCCCGCACATCCGCTCGCTGGGAGAACCCGACGAGCTCGAAGAGGAACGTCGCCTCGCCTACGTCGGGATCACGAGAGCACGCCAGCGTCTTTACCTGACCCACGCCTGGTGCCGGTCGCTGTTCGGCTCGACCCAGTTCATCCCCATCAGCCGCTTCCTCACCGAGATCCCCGAAGGCCTCGTGGTCAATGTCG
>JANOHI010000120.1:0-17888 GCA_031406385.1 Acidimicrobiia bacterium | reverse complement strand
CCAGCATCACGAGGTTCGAGGCGTCGACCAGGTTGGAGATGGGACGCATCCCGGCGAGCGTGAGACGGGCCTGTACCGAGGTCGGTGATGGTGCGACATGCACGTGGCGGATCACTGTGACGGTCAGCCGGTCGCACAGGTCGGTGGCGGCGATCGAACCACGCGTCGATGGTGAGCCCGATGCCTGGGCATCCACCACCCCGGGGACAATCGGTGGCGGGGTGAGCGGAAGGCGCAACTTCGCGGCAACGTCTCGGGCGATACCGAGAACGCTCATGGCGTCGGGACGGTTGGGGTTCACCGACAGGTCGAAGACGACATCCGGGGTGATGCCAAGGGCTTCGGTGATGGTTTGACCCAACGCCGTCCCGGCGGGGAGCTGAAGGATGCCAGCGTGATCGTCACTGAGCCCGAGTTCGCGGCTCGAACACAGCATCCCGTTGGACCACTCACCGCGAAGCTTGCGCCGCTCGATGAGCATCCCCCCGGGCATGGTCGTGCCGAGGGTGGCGAGCGGGACGATGTCGCCCTCGGCAAAGTTCCAGGCGCCGCACGCGATCTGGACGGTTTCGGTCTGATCCGATGACGTGACGATGTCGACGAGACGAACCTTGTCGGCGTTCGGATGGGGGCGGATGGTGCGCACCTGCGCAGTGATGATGCCGTCGAGGCCATCGCCGATGCGCGCCACGCCCTCCACTTCGAGACCGAGGCCGTTGAAGAGCACGGTGAGCTCATCGACCGACGACGTGACCGGCACCATCTCGCGCAGCCAGGAAAGGACAAGCTTCATCGCTCAAAGCTTCCGTCGACGAACGAGTGTTGCCGGCAGCGCCGCGCAACGAAGCGGCGCGTAACCGGGAGAAGCAACATCAGCTTCATTTCTCAGGCTCCTGATCAGAACTGCTGGAGCAGTCGAAGGTCGTTGTCCATGAAGACCCGGAGGTCTTCGACGCTGTGACGGTTCATGGCGAGCCGGTCGATGCCGAAGCCCCAGGCGAAACCGGTCCACTCTTCGGGATCGATACCGCCGTTTCGCAGCACGTTGGGGTGGACCATGCCGCAGCCCCCGAGTTCGATCCAGCCTGCGTGCGAACAGACCCGACAACCACCGCCACCACAGAACGGGCACGTGATGTCGAACTCGGCCGAAGGCTCGGTAAAGGGGAAGAACGACGGCCGCAGGCGCACTTTGAGGTTGGTGCGACCGAAATACGCGGCAATGAACTGCTCAATGGTTCCGGCAAGGTGCCCGAGGGTGATGCCGCGGTCGATCACCAGCGCCTCGATCTGATGAAAGACCGGGAGATGCCTGGCGTCTGGCGTGTCGACGCGGTAGCAGCGACCCGGCATCACGGCGTAGATCGGTGGCTTCTGGCCCTGCATCACATGGATCTGCATCGGCGAGGTGTGGGTGCGGAGGAGCACGTCGTCGCGTCGCCCGTCGGTCCCGGGAAGGTCGAGGAAGAACGTGTCGTGCATAGTTCGAGCCGGGTGGGCGGGCGGGAAATTGAGAGCTTCGAAGTTGAACCAGTCGGTCTCGACCTCGTTGCCATGGTGCACCGAGAACCCCATACCGATGAAGATGTCCTCCAGATCGCGAATGGTCCGGCTGATGAGGTGAAGCGTTCCGGGAAGCTCGGAGGAAAGCCGCTCCGTGAGATCGAGGCGCTCGGCTTCCAGCGTGGCCCGGCGAGCAGTTTCGACGACGGCGACCTTGCGTTCATTCATCGCGTTGGTGATGGCCGAGCGTGTGGCGTTGATCGCCGCGCCGAACCCCTTGCGATCGTCGACGGACAGCGACCCGAGGGTCTGGTTGGCCAGCGTGATCGGCGCCTTCTTGCCGAGGACTGCGATCTCGACGGTTTTCAGCGCGTCGGGCGTGCCGGCCGCAGCGATGGCCGCCAATGCATCGGTTTGCATCATGGCGAGTTCTTCCAGTCCCATAGCGAGCTCAGCCTTTCGTGGCGACGGAACTCGAGGTGCGAGCGGTGGAGGCAGGCGGAGCCGCGCTGCGCCAAGAATGCAGGATCACCGAATGATTCTGCCCGAGAGTTGGCGCAACCGGCGTGCAGTTCGACGGTGCTCGCGGCAAAACGCGAATCACCCGATCGACTGGCGGCGACGCTGACGGGCAGCTTCGAACGCGACGATCGTCGCCGACATCGAAACGTTGAGCGACTCCGTCCGACCGGCCATGGGGATGGCGAGGTGGCGTTCGATCATGACCAACTCGTCGGCTCCGAGGCCATGAGCCTCATTGCCGAACACGAAAGCGGTGGGCCCGAGAAGGTCGGCCCGGTCGTGGTCGACGCTCACCTCGGACCGTACGACTGCCGCCCACACCCGAACGCCCCAGCCGACGAAGGAGGCGATCACAACGTCGAGCGACACACCGCCCACCACCGGCACATGGAACAGGGCGCCAGCCGAGGACCGGACAACTTTGGGGCTGGTCACGTCGACGCTTTTCCCGGCGAGGACAACACCAACGGCACCGGCCGCCTCGGCCGATCGCAGAAGCGTGCCGGCGTTGCCCGGGTCTCGCAGATCGAAGGCCACGATAGCGAACCCGCCGCTCCGCAGTCCTGGTTCCAGAGCCTCCAGCGCATCGGGCGATCGTCGCACGATGGCGCAGAGCGGCTGGGGGGTTTTCGTGTCAGAGACCCGGCCGAGCACATCGTCGGCCACGACGTGGACCGTGACGCCCGGGGCGAGTCGGGCCAGCACGGGTTCGTCGGCCGCGCCGGCGGTGACGAAGACGGCGTCGATTGCTGCGCCTGCGTCGACGGCCTCGGCAAGCACCTTCGCTCCCTCGACAACGACGCAGCCTTCGCCCAGACGCGACTCGCGGCGCCCGATGAGGCGCCGCAGTCGTTGCACATGCTGGTTGTGGAGGGCAAGCGGGGTCATCCGCTGGCACCCCGCTGAGATTGGACGGGCCGAAGCCTTGTCGTCACGCCGCCGTCGGAGACGAAGCAGCTTCAGACGCCGCGGTCACCAGTGCGGCGAATGCGGCGGAATCAGTGACAGCCAGGTCGGCCAGCATCTTACGATCGACCTCGATGCCGGCAACCTTGAGCCCATTGATGAAACGGGAGTAGCTGATCCCGTTCACTCGGCACTCGGCGTTGATCCGCTGGATCCACAACGCCCGCATCTCGCCCTTGCGGGCGCGGCGGTCGCGGAATGCATAGCGCATCGACTGCATGACCTGCTGGTTGGCCGTGCGGAAGGTGCGGCTCTTGGAACCGCGGTAGCCCTTTGCCGCTTCGAGAACTGCCTTGTGGTGCTTCTTGGCGTGAACGCCGCCCTTGACGCGTGCCATGGGAACTCCTTTGAGGTTGGACCGCGAATCGGTCCGGGGTACGAACGAGAACGGACGACAGGCCAACGACGCCTGCCGGATGAGTCGGCAACGCCGACGCCGAGGACGGCCTAGATGCCGAGCATCTTCTTGACGTTGGCGGCGTCGCCCTTGGCAAGGACGGTGTCCTTGGCCAGACGACGTGTGCGCGTCGAGGACTTGTGCTCGAGCTTGTGGTAGCCAAACGCCTTCTCGCGCATGATCTTGCCGGTACCGGTGACCCGGAAGCGCTTCTTGGCGGTACGGTTGGTCTTCATCTTGGGCATGGGTTCTCCTAGTGGTTGCTCGGCACGTTGGCCGTCAGGCGGTTGGTGCCGCAGCAGGTTGTGCTGAGGTGTCTGCTGCTGGTTCGACGGGTGGTTCGGTTGCCGATTCGGGGGCACCGGCGGGCGCCGTGGATCCCGAGGGTGCGGAACCCTCCGGCCGAGGGGCTTTCTGCTTGGGCGGCACTACCTTCTTCTCCGGCGCGAGCACCATCGTCATGTTGCGACCGTCGAGGCGGGGAGTTGCTTCGATTTTGGCCGCAGGGCCGATGATCTCGGCGACCTTGTTGAGGATGCGCATACCGAGTTCGGGATGAGCGACCTCACGGCCTCGGAACATGATGGTGATCTTGACCTTGTGACCCTCGGACAGGAACTCGGAAACCTTGCGGGTCTTGGTGTCGAAATCGCCGCCGCCGATCTTCGGGCGGTACTTCATCTCCTTGATGGAGATGGCGATCGACTTCTTCCGGGCTTCCTTGTCCTTCTGCTTGAGCTCGTAGAGATACTTGGGGTAGTCGAGGATCTTGCACACTGGGGGGTTGGCCATGGGTGCAATCTCGACCAGGTCGAGCTCAAGTTCGCGGGCAGTCTGCAGGGCCTCGGGCAGCGGCTTGATCCCTAGCGGGGCGCCATCGGGGCCGAGCAAACGGACTTCACGGGCACGGATGCGCTCGTTGATCCTCGGCTCGCGGGGGTCATTGGACGGGGCAGTAGCGATTCGGCATCACTCCTCGGAAGAAACTGGGGCTGGGTCCGTGAATAAGCACAGAAACCCGCCGCAGAACCGCAGGAGCGGAACGGATCGACGAGACCTCTTCGGTCAACCTGGTCGCATGATCGGCAAGGATCGGTGGCCGGGTGGGGCGATGGTTCCTGTCGATGACTTGGTCATCGACAGGGTCCGGTGCCCGCTTGTTCTCGGTTGTGACGAGATAGGTTACACGTCCGATGAGTTCTCTCTGGACCCCCGACGGCGAACGACCGGTTCGACGCTCGCCCGAACCCCAACCGTCGTCTGGCGCGCCCATGCCCCCGGACAGAGGGCGCGAGCTGAGTGCCGACGATGTGGCCGCTCTTCAGGAGGAGCTGCACGAGGCGCAGCGGGAGATCCTGTCGGTTCCGGCGTCGGCAATTGTCGCCAACCACGTGATCGGGCTGTTCCAACTGGCCGCCGTGCACCTACAGGTTTCGCCGCCGAACCTCGACGATGCGCGCCTGGCCATCGACGCCATGGGCGCCATGGTCGAAGGGCTCCAGGGACGCCTCGGGGTGGACGAGGGAACGCTCGAAGACGCGCTCGCCCAGATCCGACTGGCCTACGTCCAAGTCGCTGGCAGCACCCAGGCCTGAGCCCCACCACGAGCCAGCGGCCCAACAACCCGCCACAGCACCAGGCCTGAGCGCGACCAGAAGCCGGCGGCCCTGAGTCCCGACCTCATGCGGCGAAGCACCAACCCAGGCCGCGGCGCCTCAGCCGAGATCGTCGCGCAGGAGCCAGTGAGCGCGGGCTTCGTCGAGCGATGTGCCATTCGCCCCTCCGCCGTAGGAGGGATCGTGACGCTGGACAGGATCGTCCTCCCAGCCGCAGCACGGGCAGATCTCGTAGGTGTCGGCGTCGCCGGGCACGGCATGTCGACAGACCGCACACGGAAAAGACGGAGAGTCGAGGGCAACCGACCGTGCTTCGTACGTACCTCCGACGGAGGCTCCGAGCGTGACGCGCACCGTGGCGCCCAGACCGATCGAACGCGAGCCATCGGTGATCGCTGTGGCGTGGAAGCTGACGGGCGCACCCTGTTCGAAGGCGACCTCCCCCAGTCCGACGACGTCGTCGAACGCGCTCACTGTGCCGAGCCGGGAGCGGTCGCCGAGCTCCATCGTCAGTGGATGATCTTCTCGATCGGAAGCTCCAAGATGTCGGTCGCTCCGGCGTCTTTGAGCGCCGGGATCAGCGTGTTGATGCCCTTCTTGGCCACGACGGTCTCGATGGCATAGCCCGTTTCGCCGAAGAGCCGGGATACCGTCGGCGTCTTCATGGACGGCACCAACGCAACCACGGCGTCGAAGTTCTCATTGTCGACGTTGAGCTTGAGCAGAACCTTGCCGCGGGCTTCGAGGGTGCCGAGGAGAAGGGTCTGGATCTGCTCCATGGCGTGGCGCTTGTCCGGATCGGCGTAGGCGTCGGCATTGGCGATGAGTTCGGTGTAACTCGTGAGCACGGTGTCGATGATGCGCAAGCCCGCCGCCCGCAGCGCCGACCCGGTCTCGGTGATCTCAACGACGACATCGGCGATGTCGGGGACCTTGGCCTCGGTGGCACCGTAGGACAGGCGGACCCGGGCTTCGATGCCGAGGCGCTCGAAGAACCGCTCGGTCAGCCCAACGTATTCGGTGGACACGCGCACACCGTTCGGCAGGTCGTGGGCCGATTTCCACGGCGAGTCATTGGGGACGGCAACGACGAGCCGGATCGGCCGTGACGTTGCCTTCGAATACTGCAGTTCGCCAAGCGAGACGACATCGCTCGCCGTCTCCTCGATCCAGTCACGACCGGTGATGCCGAGGTCGAAGAGCCCCTCGGAGATATAGGCCGGGATCTCCTGCGGTCGGAGGATACGGACCTCGGAGATGCGGGGATCGTCGATTGTGGCGAGGTACTGCACCGCCGAGGAGCGGATCACTGTGAGATCGGCGTGGTCGAAGAGGTCGAGGGTCGATTTCTCGAGCGAACCTTTGGGTAGAACCAACCGAAGCACCCGACGACTCTACGGCGGCAGACCGGCACCGCTGGTCAAGGTGGCCCGCCGGCGACGTTGGCACGCGACGGTCGGTCGCGCCGCACCTCACGTCCCGCCCACGCGCACATCGACCCGTCCCACGCGCACATCGACCGGATCACGGCCAATGCAGAGCCAGAATCGTCGAGGTGCGCGCAAAACCCGGTCAGGTGCGCGTGGACGTTCCGGCGGCCCCATCGCCATCACCACGTTCGGTGTCATCGACGGGCGCGGGTCCGTGCGTCGCGGGTACGGGCCGCCCACTTCTTCTTCTCCTCGGACGCGAGACGGGCGTCGTGGCGGCGGGCCTGGAAAGCCAGCTCCCGCTGGAGGGCCTTCCAATTTTCGAGACGTTCCTCGGCCAGCGAACCGTCGGCAAGTGCGGCCACGACCGCACACCCCGGTTCGTTCCGGTGCGCACAGTCGTGGAACCGGCATTGGCCGGACAGCTCCTCGACATCGGTGAACGCCGCGGAGAGACCCTCCGCCGCGTCCCACAGCTCGACCTCGCGGATGCCGGGCGTGTCGACGAGCACGGCCCCGCTCGGCAGCATCACCAGTTCGCGCCATGTCGTCGTGTGCCGGCCCCGCCGGTCGAGCGACCGAACGTCGCCCGTCGCCAGCACCGAACCGCCGAGCAACGCGTTGCCGAGGGTCGACTTGCCCGCCCCCGAAGGACCGAGCACCACGAGCGTCTGACCGGGTTCGAGCCAGGGCGCGAGCTCGTCGATGCCGTCCCCGCTGAGCGAGTCGACCGGCACCACGGATGCGCCCAACGCCACCTCGCGGAGCCAGTTGGCGTCGATACCCAGATCGCTCTTCGTCATGACCAGCACCGGCGTGGCACCGCAGTTCCACACCATGGCGAGCTGGCGTTCGACTCGACGTGGGTTGGGCGGCGCGTCGCCCGGCACGCAGATCAGGACCGTGTCGACGTTGGCCGCCAGCACCTGCGCTTCGGTCGTCTTTCCGACGGCGCCGCGTTCGAGCGCGCTGCTGCGCGGAAGCACGGCCTCGATGAGGACTGGATCGCCGACCCCGCCGACGCTGATGATCACCCAATCGCCCACGGTCGGATGCTGGGAGGGTTCCGGCGAGTTCCGGAGACGATTGCGGATGTCGGCGGCCACTTTGCCGCTGTCGGTGATCAGGGTCCAACGACCCCGGTCATGGCGTGTGACCCGAGCAGCGGCAAGGGTCGAGTCCGGTCGGACGTCGAGTGGAATGGAGGAGAGGACGTTGGTGTAGTGGTTGTCGCGGGCTTCGGTCCAGCCGAACGCGACGAGGGAAGAAGAGGGCACTGCGGATCTCCTGTTTGGAGGGACGAGGACGACGCCGAGGAAGGCACTCGTTGCGGCGGGCGCGTTTGGGGACGGTCGGCGGAAGAACCCGGCCCGGTGGCTCGGCGATCCCGAAGGCGAAACGTCGGTCGACGTCGTCGGAGATCAGCAGGCGCGCAACGAGGAGCAGCGGAGCACAATCGCAATCATGGCCCTACTCCTTTCGTCGCAAGCGGTCACTTCGGAGAGTACGCCGGGCAGGTCGTTCGGGCAAGGGGTTTTCTCTCTTGCGGCGTATGACACCGGCACCACCCGCGCTGATCGGCTAGCGGCGTGGCAGCATGGGCCCATGACGCTCCGACCCGGCACTGTGACCGTGCGTTTCGCTTTGGCGGCCGCAATCGCTTTCGTGGCGTTCGGGGGGCTCGCTGCGGCGACCGACCGAGCCGCCTTCGCCCAGAGTGGTGTGGTCGGGTTTCAGACGCCGACCAAGAACATCAACTGCACGATCTACACGGACCTCTCGCCCCGGATCCTCGAATGCATGGTCTCGACCTACACCGGCAAGGTGCCGAAACGGCCTGCCGACTGCGAGCTCGACTGGACGGCTCAGGCCGACCTCAGCACCACCGGACGCGCGTCGCTTTTTGCGTGCCGCGGCGACACCTCGTGGTGGGTCGACGCACCGGTTCTGGCCTATGGCAGGACATTCCGCAACGGCGCCTTCACCTGCAAGTCGGAGAAGACGGGCGTGACGTGCACGAACAGCTCGAAGCGTGGATTCAAGGTGTCGCGAGGGTCGATTACCGCGTTCTGACCCGCGAGGCTTGCGGCGGGGCCCACCGCCATTGACCAGGCCGTGGGTGAGCGACGGCAGCGAGCGCAGCGAGTCGTCCGAAACGAACCCCGAAGAGGCCACGCCGGTGGGTGCCAAAGCGAAGCGGAGGCGGGGCCCACCGCCATTGATTCAGTGGATCGTGGTCTCGCCGGTCATGAGCGACAGGGCGTGGGGAATCATGTCGAGGACGGCGCCGAGGCATTCCACGCAGCCCTTCGGGGATCCGGGCGTGTTGACGATGACGCACTGACCGAGGGTGCCCGCCGCTCCCCGGGAGAGCCGGCCGAGCTTCGGATTGATGAGCCGCGTTGCTTCGGCAATGCCTGGGGCTCGTCGTTCGAGCACGGCCTCCGTACCTTCCGGCGTGAGGTCTCGGGGACCGAAGCCGGTGCCGCCGGTCGTGACCACCAGTCCGGCGAACGACGCACAGAGATCGCGCAACGCTTCGGCCACGCTCTCGACGCCGTCGGGCACCACTCGCGCCTCGACGACGTCCCACCCCTCCGCGGTGAGGAGTTCGACGAGCGCCACGCCAGAGCGGTCTTCACGGACACCGTGATGCACTCCGTCGCTCACGGTCAGCACCTTCGCTTGGAGATGCATGTCCGTCAGCCTTCGGCGTCGCTGATCGACGACACGATGGCGGTGCGCAGCGCGGTTGCGGCAGCGAGCGGATCGGGGGCGCCGAAGATCGCGTTGCCGGCCACGAATGCACGCGCTCCCGCCCATGCGCACGCCGGCGCCGTCTTCGTCGAGATGCCGCCGTCGACCTGCAGCACCGTTGCCGCTTCGAGGCGTTCGATCTCCGCCGCCGTCTCAGCGATCTTCTCGACGACCTCGGCCATGAACGACTGGCCGCCGAATCCCGGGAACACCGTCATGATGAGCATGGTGTCGATCTCGCCGAGGAACCCGGCGAACGACGAGAAGGGCGCATCAGGATTGGCCACGAGGCCGACCCGCATACCGAGGTCGCGGCACTGTGCGATGAGATCACGGGAGTGGCCGAGCTCTACGTGCACCGAGCACTGGTCGGCACCGGCCTTGGCGAAGTCGGGAAGGTAGGTCTTCGGGTCGGTGATCATGAGATGGCAGTCAAGGAACAGATCCGTATGCGCGCGTAGTGACTTGACGACCGGCGCCCCGATGGTGAGGTTGGGCACGAAGTGGCCGTCCATCACGTCCACGTGCAGCCAGTCGGTCTCCGGGCGGACCCGGTCGACGTCGTCGGCCAGCCGAGCGAAGTCGGCAGAAAGGATCGAGGGGCAGATGAGGACCTGTCCGACAGCAAGCACGCAGACGAACGTAGTCGGCGACGCGCTTGCGACCCGCAACGAATGGCATCTCCCAGCTTCCCCAGACGAACCGTCGAGAAGCAGCGCACCCGAATTTGGGACTGCGCCATCTGACGACCGTCCCAGAGGCGCGGTCACCGAGATGAGGGGTCCCGGACGGCTTTCGGTAGGGTGTCGGCATGGATCTCGGCGCGGCCCAGCGGTTCAGTCTTTACGAGAACGCGCCCGGCCAATGAGTGACGAACGCGTCGCCGCTGCCAGGCGCTCGTTTGAACTCGCGGCGAGTGGATATGACGCTCCGGAACTCGACTTCTTCCGTCGAATTTCGGAAACGGTGGTCGATCGGCTGAACGTGGCGCGAGAGGCCCGGGTGCTCGACGTTCCATGCGGAACCGGTCATGCGACCCGCCACGTCCTCCGCCGACTCGGCCCCGACGGCCGTGTGAGCGGACTTGACCTTTCGGGAAAAATGCTTGCCGTCGCCGCCGCAAAGGTTGGGAGCGACGCTCGGGTAGAGCTCCGCGAGGCCGATATGCGGTCGATGCCGTTCGAAGACGGCGCGTTCGACGAGGTATTGAGTGTTTTCGGAATCTTCTTTCTCCCCGACATGGTTCCCGGCATGGTCGAGCTGTGGCGACTCGTTGCACCGGGTGGTCGACTGACCGTCGTGACCTGGAAGCCCAACTTCTTTGGTTCGGTCAATGACGTCTTCATGCAGCGAATTCACGAACTTCGCCCAGATCTCGTGCCTGTCGCAGTCAGCGATCGTCGGCTGTTGGCGGCGACACCCGATGACCTGACACTGCTCGGCCGCGCCGCATCGATCGACTCGGAACCGGCTTTCTCCGAGGTGCTCTGCGCGCAGACGATCGACGAGCCGTCCAGCTGGTGGCGAACCGAACTTGGAGCCGGACGGCGCGGGACCATCGAGTCGCTCACTCCTCAAGAGCGCGACGACGTCCGCGTGGCAGGCGAGGACCACCTCCGAGATCAGGGGATCACTTCGCTCCCGTGTGACGCACTCGTGACGACCTTCCGCCGCTGAGCCTCGACGAGGCAACGACGCCCCGGGGTTCAGTCCTGTAGGAACTGGACCGGTGACCGCACGGACAGGGAAATGGTCCACCTCCCCCGGTATCTCGCCGCTACGGTGCTGATGTGCCGAGGCGTCTCCGAGTGGGTGAGCTCCGAATCGCCACGGAAGGGCTGGCCATCTTCCGGGCGTTCATGAGCGGCGACGATGCCGATATCCACGCGCGGCTCGACGGCATACGAGCGTCGCTGCGGGCGCTCGACGACGGAACCGATGACCACATCGAGCGGCTCGCGGTGGACGTCCGCGAGCTCGAAGCGGTCGAGGGGTACGCCCGCTGGGCGGCGAGCTACGACGAACCGGGGAACCCGCTGATCGACATCGAGGGCGCCGTGATGCGTCGGCTCGTCGGTCCTCCGCCGTGGGGTGACGTGCTCGACGCCTGCACCGGCACCGGCCGTCACCTCCGCTGGCTCGCCGAACAGGCGGCGTCGGCAACCGGGCTCGACCAGTCGGCGGACATGCTCGCCCGGGCCAAGACGGCCGTGCCGTCGGCGTCGTTCCTGTGCGCCGACCTGCTCGGCGACCACGACGGCGACCTTCCCGATGCCTCGTTCGATCTCATCGTCTGTTCACTCGCCCTCACCCATTTCTCGTCCCTCGACGAACCCGTCGCCACCTTTGCCCGGCTCGTCCGGCCGGGAGGCCGCATCGTGATCACCGACGCCCATCCCGTCATGGCACTGCTCGACGGCCAGGCGTTCTTCTTCGAGGCGGACGGGTCGACGCCGTTCGTCCGGAACCACGTCCACCAGATCTCCGCCTATCTCCGGGCGTTCCGGGCAGCCGGCCTGTTCGTCGACGATTGCGACGAGTTCGTCCTCGGCCCGGACGACGGACCGGCCGGGAACGGCGTGGTCGCGCTCGTCGCCCCGGAAGCAAGCCGCGCCGCCTTCGTCGGCATGCCGTTCGTGCTCGGCTGGTCGCTGCGCCGACCGATCGACTGATACAGATCGACTGATCGACCGAAGGTGCGCGCTGCTCCCGCCTGCCAGCGGTTCAGCGGACGCTCCCCGGGGTGAGTTCGCGGTGGCCGGTGGGCCGTTACGACGGCACCGCCAGTTCGGATCCGGCCGCCTCGATGTGGGTGCGGGCGTAATGGACGGCTTCAGCGGTGTCCATGGCGCCTCCGGTAGCGACGCAACGGTCGAACGAGTCGGTGCCGAGGTTGTCTCGGACGTGATCGACCGCCGCCACAACGGCGCTGAACCGCAGAACGACGGGGTGGTGGGTGGCGGTGGTGCCGTAGAGGGTGGCGGCGATCTCCGGCTGGTTGATCCGGTCGTAGAACACGGCCAGGTAGGCGAACGTGACTGCCAGGTCGGTTGTGTCGCCGGCTTGGTGGAACGAGTCGAGGCTGGCGGTGAACAGGTTCAGGGCCTGGTTGAGGTCACCGTCAACCGCTTCGAGCCCAGCGAGATCGCGTGCGATGAGTGCTTCGAAGCGTGGGAGTCGGTGTTGTCGGGTGTAGGCGAGTCCGAGACGAAAGGTGTCGAGGGCTCGGGCCGGGTCGGTTTCGCTGAACGCAAACCCGTACGCGAAGTACGCGAAAGCGATCCAGTACGGGTTGGCGCGGGCACGGGCCGCGTTGAGGGCGTCTTCAGCGATCGCCGTTGCCTCACCGGACCGGCCGACGTTCGGGAGACCCATTGCCAGTCCGCACAGACCCATCACCCGCGCGAGGCCGGTTCGGGTGGCCAGAGCGGTGCAGATCTTTACGTGCCGGTCAGGCCGCCCGGCGTAAAACTGGGCGAAAGCTTGCCTGTAGGCGGCCCATTCGATGGCGAAGGGTTGATAGCGCGGGTCGTTCTGCAACACCGATGCGGCCTGCGCGTACCCGACCGCGTCATCCGGCCGTCCCTTGAACATGCAGATGCCGGCGGCGACGTGGAGGCGTGGCAGTTGTGCCACCTTTGCGGCGATCGCCGAGGGAAGGAGTTCTTCGGCCCACCCGACCGGCTCGAACTGTTGTAGACCGACGGCGAGCATTGTCGTGTGGGCAGCGATCGCGGTTGCGGTCTTCAGGTCGGCCTGGTCGGTGGCCCAACGGAACCCGGCCCGTAGATTGTCGAACTCCGCCTCGACCCAGTCGCAGGCAGTGTCGTAGCCGGGTCCGTCCCACACGTCCCAGTAGGCGATGGCTTGTTCGGCGTAGTAGTGGGAGTGACGATCCCGGACCTCGCCGACGGTTCCGGTGGCCGCCAACTCGTCTTCGGCGAACTGACGGATCGTTTCCAACAGCCCGTACCGGGCGCGGCCACCCGGCGATTGTTGCGCGGTGACGAGTGATTTTCGGACCAACGAATCGACCAGATCGAGCATCACGTACTCGTCGAACGACCCGCACAGTTCGGTGATGGCGGCGACGTCGAAGCCGTCAGCGAACACCGACGCATGCCGCAACACAACACATTCATCGTCGGTGAGAAGTTCGTAGGACCACTGCACCGCATGACGCAACGTCTGATGCCGCTCCAACCCGCGACGCCCGCCTGACAGGAGACGGAACCGGTCACCAAGACGATCACGGACATCGGTCGGACTCATCGACACCATCCGTGCTGCGGCCAACTCAATCGCCAACGCAATCCCATCGAGTCGGGTGCAGATCTCCGTCACGGCAGCGCTGTCGGTGTCGTTGTCGAGCCTGAATCCGGGTTTCACCGCACGCGCCCGCTCCACAAACAACTCCACCGCCGCCGAGGTCGCCCCGGCCTTCACATCAAGCGACGGAACCGGCCATAGAAACTCTCCACCAACACGCAACCCTTCACGCGACGTCGCAATCACCGTCACCGTGTTCGTACGAGCCATCACCGCTTCCACCAGATCGGCCGCGGCATCCAACACGTGCTCACAATTGTCCAACACGATCAGCAACTGCCGCCCGGCGAGTGCGTTCGCCACACTCGCCGTCACCGTCATCCCGGCCTGCACAGTGACCCCCAACGCAGTCGCGATGAATCGCCCCGGGTCTGGTGGAGGCATTTCTTCCCGTGAAAGGGTTGGTTATGCCATCAGGTCGGAAGTATCCAGAGGAGTTGAAGCAGCGAGCGATCAGGCTTGTGGGTGAGGCTCGTGAGCAAGACGAGGGCTTGTCGCAGAACGCTGCGGTGGTTCGGATCTCGAAACTGGTCGGGGTCCATGCGGACACGTTGCGGGTCTGGGTGCGCCAGGTTGATATCAACGCGGGCCGAAAACCTGGGGTGACCTCGGAAGCTGCGGGGCGGATCAAGGAGTTGGAGCGTGAGGTCCGCGAGTTGAAACGGGCGAACGAAATCTTGTTGGCGGCGTCGTCTTTCTTCGCGCGGGAACTCGACCCGCGACTCCCGTTTTAGTCAGCTTCATCGATGAGAACAGGTCCCGGTTCGGGGTCGAGTCGATCTGCAAGGTGCTCACGAGCCATGGTTGCAAGATCGCTCCGTCCGGGTATTACGCAGCGAAGAAGCGGCCACCATCGAAACGGGCCGTTCGTGACGAGGTCGTGTTGGAGCATGTGATCCGTGTCCACACGTCGCGGCGGCAGGGCCGGCACAACTACGGTGCCCGAAAGGTGTGGATCGAGCTCGGCAAAGAACAAGACCGAGGCGAACATGTCGGGTTGGGGCGGGTGCCTCGTTGCCAGGTGGAACGGTTGATGCGGGCCCAGTGTTTACGGGGTCGGCGGCGTGGACGGCCGTTCATCACCACCCGGCCGGACGCAAACGCTGAGCGGCCACCGGACCTTGTTGACCGCAAGTTCGTGGCCTCGAAACCGAACGAGCTTTGGGTCGTCGACTTCACCTACGTCTCGACCTGGGCCGGGATGGCGTTCACTGCGTTCGTGATCGATGTCTACGCCCGACGCATTGTTGGGTGGCGTGTCGCTGGTCGAATGCCGACAGCGTTACCTCTCGACGCGTTAGAGATGGCTCTGTGGACCCGGGCACAAACGAACGAACTCGTTGACGGTTTGATTCATCATTCCGATGCCGGGTCGGTCTACACAAGTATTATGTACACTGATCGTCTAATCGAGGCGGGGGCGCTCGCCTCGATCGGATCTGTTGGTGATTCCTACGACAACGCGATGGCCGAATCCACGATCGGTCTCTACAAGACCGAACTGGTGTGGCCCGAAGGACCATGGCGCAACGTCGAGCATCTCGAGCTCGCCACCGCCGACCACGTCTGGTGGTTCAACAACTGCCGGATCCACAGCTCGATCGGCTACGACACCCCGATCGAACACGAAGCCAAGTACTACCGTCAACACCACCCCGGACAGCAGATCGCTCCCGGACAAAAAGCCCTCCACTAACCCCGGGGCGATTCAGTGTCGCCGTTGAAGTTTCGGTAGACCCATGTTGTTGCTGCGGTGTTTCCGGGTTTGCGGGTGAGGGTGATCCCGCCGGGGAGGCTGAGGATGGTGTCGGTAAGAGTGGTAGCGGTGGCGTCGTAGATCATCGAGGGGCTGTCGGTGTCGGAGGTGTAGCCGTAGTAGTCACCGGTCCCGGTTCCGGTGGCGTTGCCCCAGGCGGACACGATCCGGCCGGTGTAGTCACGGTTCGCAGACGAGCAGAACTTCTGGCGGCAACCAACGGCCGCAATGGCAAGAGGACCGAACGCGAGCTTCGCCGGTTGATGAGCGCGGCGCTCGTCACGACGTGAGAAAGCTACGCGAATGCCGTGCGTGACACCGAACACTCGGCGCTACGCAGGAATCGAGTTGATTTCCATCGACCCTGACTCCGCGGGTGACGGGCGAAAGTCTTCGCTTGCCGAAACATCGGTGATCTCAAATCTCCTAATGGGCTTGCCAGACCTCTGGCGGAACTCGTATGTCGTTCGAGAACTCCCATCGGACAGCTCGACAAAACTACTACAGGCATTTTCCAACTCTGGAAGATCAAGAGCTTCCGTCACAGAATGAGGCCACCGGCCAGGTTGGGACCCAACAAGCACGGGGGTGTCAAGCCAGCGGCATTTCCCGCATCAGTCTCGCGCGCAGGAAGGAGCCGACTCATCTCAACAAAGACAACTCCATCCTTCGACTCAGAGTCGACTACAAGCGTGCTCTCGTCTGGAGCAGCAACCGCCAGACGCTCTTTGAGAGCCCGAAGTCCGCGGGAACAGGAGGCGACCGACTCCGACCCACAAGATGACAGTTGTAGAAGAAGCAGAAGGCTTGCGACGATTCCGAGTGCTCGCCCGCCAACGGAGGTGGGATTGGGCTTCACATGTACCCTAAGAAATAGATGTTGACCGGAACGAAGCTCCTCAGTCGATCAGGCACTGCACTTACCGCCTCACCCCTGCCCGGCATCATCGTGGCGGCATCGAGCTTGAGGTCAGTTCCCGAGAGGCCATCGACGAGAAAAACGAACCATCTATCGTTCTCGTTCACATCAAAAACGAACGTTCGAAGCCTGCCGAAGTGGCTGTAGTCGCCGTGCATGTCCTGAAGCGTGCTCTTCGTTCCGACACAAGTTTCGATGCAGGTTTCAAAAGCCCGAGCTCCTCCAGCTTGGGGAAACACTGCCGCTAGATCAATCTTCACCGTAGTCCCGTTCGGCACTTTTCCTAAACAGCCGGCGGTACACAGGTCGAAGCTGCCTCTAATTGACCCAACCTTCTTCCACTGCCGGAGGATCTCCCGCCCGTCGAGGTCGTATTGGTTGAGGTGAGCCGGTCCGCGTTGTCGTAGCAGTACGTCTGGGTCACCGCCGCCGACGTGACCACGGTCCGGTTCGTGTCGTTTACTCGTCCTCATTCGAGAGCTGGCTGGTGTTCGATTCCTCAACGGGTACTCGGGAGATTATCCCCTGTCGTTCGAGAAGAAAGAAAAAGGCTGCCTGCCAGCCGACTCCCGTGGCTACCGCCAGAAGAAGGCCATTTATCCAGTCCGTGCCCCGAAAGTAGAGGATCACGAACACGAAAAAGCCGCCAGAGAAGAGGCCACTCGCAATTGCTCAGGCCAGTAGACGCTGACCAGGATTTGTCCAGTCTAGGTAGTCGAGAAGGTATCGGCGCTCAGCATTCTCCATTAATTAACGAGCTCCATTCATGTATGAAAGGCTGGTAGTCGATCAAACCGACTGCCGAACCGAACCCGCCGCCGAGGCAGCCAGCCCCAGCGCCAAGCGTCCCACCGGGCGCCACCCCGATCGGACCAACAAACACGAAGCCAGCGCCGGAGCCCAGGGTTGCCCCCGCTGGCGCACCCGCTGCGCAACCATCGGCAAAGTCGAATATGAACGTCAATACAGCAAGAACGTTGTCCCAGCTGTACGGATTGTACACTTCCGGTCCCTTTCCGTCCAGGCTCGGACCCGGACCCGTCCGGTTCGAATTGAAGGCGTCTGAATTCCCAGCGTGTTGACCTGCGAAGGGATTCTTCGCCGCGTAAGAATCCCACTTTGCGGTCGCGTTGTATCCCTTGCGTAGGTCGGATCTCATTTTGGCGTACTCCGCTTTTGTCAGTCCGCCGGTGCTCTTTTCCCCGGTGAGGTCGTATCCGTTGGTTCGAATTCCAAAGGTCTATTGAACCCAACGCCCGATCGGACTGTCGCCCTTGGCGGGACAAGGGATTCGCTTTCCATTGGTTCGAACTACGCGCAGATCCAAACTTGCTCGTCGACCGTTCAACCGGACAACAACGCGGACGGAAGAGTCCCATCCACGACGTACATCGGTGTCCGACAGCCGTCCGAGTAGATCCACGGAATACGAAAACCGTTCGTACCCTTCTGCCTGTCCGTCAGCACAAAGAAGCGAGTAGGCCGACCCGTAATCTCGTTGCGCTATCGCTTTCACGTATCGGTCGACGAACCGATTCTCGGACGGTTTTGCTAGTAGGAACATGAACAAAAACACTAAGGCAGAAATGGACAATACAAACAGGACCTTGAGGAAATTCGCGGGTCGCACGGCAATCGAAGCTCGACGAATGATGTTCAACACAGGTACCCGAAGGCCCTCATGAGGGACCAG
>JANOHI010000114.1:0-43058 GCA_031406385.1 Acidimicrobiia bacterium | reverse complement strand
CTCAGTTCGAACCGCTGGTCGCGTCCTCAACGCTGCTGAATCGCCGCCGGACTTGGCTCAGTTGCTACCGCCGGCTGCGTCCTCAACCTTTTGCTTGCCGGCCGAGATCCACGGCATCATCGCCCGCAGTTCCGAACCGGTCTTCTCAATCGGGTGGGCCTTGCCCTTGGCGCGGAGGGCGTTGAAGTTCGGCGATCCGGCCTTGTAGTCACCGATGAATTCCTTGGTGAACGCACCGCTGGTGATCTCGGCGAGGATCTTCTTCATCTCGGCCTTGGTGGCGTCGGTGATGATCCGCGGGCCGCGGGTGAGGTCGCCGTATTCAGCGGTGGTCGAGATCGAATAGCGCATACCGGAGATGCCCTGCTCGTACATCAGGTCGACGATGAGCTTCACTTCGTGGAGGCACTCGAAGTACGCCATCTCGGGCTGGTAGCCCGCCTCGACCAACGTCTCGAAGCCCGCCTGCACGAGCGAGGTGAGTCCGCCACACAGCACGACCTGCTCGCCGAACAAGTCGGTCTCTGTCTCCTCCGCAAAGGTGGTCTCGATCACGCCGGCGCGGGCGCCGCCGATGGCGTAGGCGTAGCTCAGGGCCTTGGCCTTCGCCGAACCCGACGCGTCCTGGTGGATGGCAATGAGAGCGGGCACGCCGCCGCCCTCGGTGTAGGTGCGGCGCACCAGGTGTCCGGGACCCTTCGGGGCGATCATGATCACGTCGATGTCGGCGGCCGGCTTCACCAGCTCGAAGCGGACGTTGAGTCCATGGGCGAACGCTACGGCCTGACCGGCCGTGAGGCTCGGAGCGACGTCGCGGTCGAAGACCTCGGCGATGTCGGTGTCGGGCAGAGTGATCATGACGAGCTCGGCGTACTTGGCCGCGTCGCCCATGCTCATGACACGCAGACCGGCAGCCTCAGCCTTGGCCTTGGAGGAAGAGCCGTCGCGCAGACCGACGACCACATCGACGCCGGATTCCTTCAGGTTCAGGGCGTGGGCGTGGCCCTGGCTGCCGTAGCCGAGGATGGCGACCTTGGTGCCGAGGATGACCGAGGGATCTGCATCTTTTTCGTAGTACACGGTGGCCATGGAAGTCTCCTTGTGGATGGCGAAACGAGGCCCCAATTCTGACGGAGAACCGCTGATCCGTATAGCGCCAAGACTGCAGGGTGCTAATGCGTAGACTGCATTAATTCCGGAGCTCGAGGACCTTCGCCTGACGGTCGCCGCGGCCGATCGATCGAACTTCGGGGCGGTTGCCCGCGAATTGCATGTCAGCCAATCGACAGTGTCTCGAGCGGTGCAGCGGGTCGAAGCGGCCGTCGGCCGCGAACTCTTCCGACGCGAGGGGCGTGCGGTCACCGCCGCGCCCGAGTCAGGCGGAATCGTCGACGCCATCCGAGCGCTCGTCGACGATTGGGACGCACTGATCTCCAGGGCGCGGGCAATCGAGGTCACCGAACTGTCGGTGTTCTGCACCGTGACGGCAAGCCAGCTGATTGCACCCCCGCTTTTCGAACGCTTCCGTCGGGTCCGGCCCGACGTGCACGTCGACCTCCGAACCGGTCCGGCCGGTGCAGCGATCCCAGCCGTGCGCGACGGTTCCGTCGACACCGCCATTGCCCCGCTCCCCGCCCGACTACCGGCCGGGCTCGTGGCGGTCCCCTTAGCGACGACGCCGTTCGTCGCCGTGGCCATCCGCGACATGCGGGCTATCGCTGGCCACGCGGTGCTGCTCTCTCGTCAGGGCCTGCTACGGGAGATGTCCGAACGATGGGTCCGCCGCCATCTCGGCGCACACATAGAAATCCGCGAGGCAGAAACGAACGAGGAGGTCCTGGCGCTCGCTGCTATGGGCTCGGGGGTGGCGATCATCCCCCGACTGGTGGTCGACGCCTCGCCGCTGAAGGGTCGGGTCCACGAGATCGCCGTTGCGGATGCGCTTCCGACCGTCACCGTCGGCCTGGTGGCGAAGCGGCGGGCCGCCACCACCCAACCCCTCGCCGACCTCTGGGCGTTGGCGTAGCAACGACGCCAACCGTCGACCAACAGAGTCCGCCAAGGAGGCAGAACACCTCCCAACGGCGTTGGTAGGTGTTCTGCCCCCATACCTTGGGGCAACCTCTCTCCCAACACGAACGCTCTAGCTGGCGGCGACAGCTCGAAGTTGGGGGGCTTCGCGCTTGAGCTTCGGCAGGGCGACACGGCCCGTTCGCTGCACCTCGACGATGCCGTAGGGACGAAGGAGGTCTTCGAAGTCGTCGAGCTTCTCCGGCGGATCGGCAAGAGCAATCGTCATCTGATCCCAGCCGACGTTGACGATCTTCGCATCGAAGATGTTGACCAACTCAGCAATCTCGGCGCGACGCTCGGGGAGCGCCGTGACCGAGATGAGGAGGAGTTCACGGGCGACGGAATCCTCGGGCGAGAGCTCGATGATGTCGATCACGTTGATCAACTTGTTCAGCTGTTTCACGATCTGGTCCATGGGCGTGGAATCGGCGTCGACGACAATCGTGATGCGCGAATACTGCGTGTCGTCCGTCGGCGCTACGGCCAATGACTCGATGTTGTAGCCGCGGCGCGAGACGAGGCTCGTCACGCGGGCGAGAACACCGAACTTGTTCTCGACGAGGACGCTGAGGGTATGGAGCTGTGCCATGTCTGTGTCTTTCCCTGTAGTTTCTAATTGTCCTACGTGCACTGACCAGGCGCGGTTGGCGATACGGCGGGCCTTGTCCGCAGCGAGCCGCTCACGCTGTGACTCGTGAACTTCCACGTCGTCGTTGCCGATACCGGCCGGGACCATGGGGAACACCTTCTCGCTCTCATCCGTGCGGAAGTCGACGACGACCGGACGATCGTTGATCGAGTTCGCCTTGTCGATGGCCGGCTGCACCTCTTCGGGAGAGTCGACTCGGATGCCGACGCAGCCCATGGCCTCGGCGAGCTTCACGAAATCTGGCAACTCGGGCGAGAGATACACCTCGGAGTAGCGCTCCTCGTAGAACATCTCCTGCCATTGGCGGACCATGCCGAGATAGGAGTTGTTGAGGATTGCGACCTTGACCGGGATGCGCTCGATCGCGGCGGTGGTGAGCTCCTGGTTCGTCATCTGGAAGCATCCGTCGCCGTCGACGGCCCACACCGTCTTGTCCGGACAGCCGACCTTGGCGCCGATTGCAGCGGGGACGGAGAAGCCCATGGTGCCAAGCCCGCCGGAGTTCACCCAGGTGTATGGCTCGTTGAATTTCCAGTATTGCGAGGCCCACATCTGATGCTGGCCGACGCCCGACGCGAGGATCGTGCCTTCGGGTGCCGAATCGCGGAGCGCCTCCATCACCATCTGCGGCTTCAGCGGACCGTCGGGCTGCTGGGGCGCATAGGTCAGCGGGAAGTTCTCCTGCCACCCCGAGATCGCCTGCTTCCACACGCTTCGCTCGGGGAAGGACGAACCGGTGCCGAGCAATTCCTTGATCGCCGAAATCAGGTGCTCGATGGTGATGCGAGCATCGCCGACCAGCGACACATCGGGGGTGCGGACCTTGCCCTGCTCGGCCGGATCGATGTCGGCATGGATGATCTTCGCGCCCGGGGCGAAACCACCGAGCTTGCCCGTGACACGGTCGTCGAATCGAGCGCCGAGGTTGATGAGCAGATCGCTCTGCTGCATTGCCGTGATGGCGGTGTAGTTGCCGTGCATGCCCGGCATACCGAGCGCGAGGCGGTGATCGTCGGGGAAGGCACCACGGGCCATAAGGGTCGTGACGACGTGAATGTCGCAGAGTTCGGCAAGCTCCTTGAGTTCGGTCGCGGCACGAGCCTTGAGGACGCCGCCACCCACATAGAGGATCGGCCGAGTCGACCCGATGATCAGCTCTGCCGCACGCCTGATCGACATCGGGTCAGCGTTCATAACCGGGTGATAGCCGGCGAGGTCGATGGCGTCGGGCCAGTACCAGTGCATCTTGTTCTGCAGCACATCCTTCGGCACGTCGATCAGCACCGGCCCGGGGCGACCGGTCGTGGCGATGTGGAAGGCCTCGGCGACGATGCGCGGGATGTCCTGCGCATTCATGATCAGCTCGTTGTGCTTGGTGACCGTACGGGTGATGCCGACCGTGTCGCACTCCTGAAACGCGTCGGTGCCGATGGCCGCCGTCGGAACCTGGCCGGTGATGCACACCATAGGAATCGAGTCCATATACGCATCACACAGTGGCGTCACCATGTTGGTGGCCGCCGGACCCGACGTGACCAGGGCGACGCCCGGTCGTCCGGTCACGTGCGCGTAGCCCTCGGCCATGTGCCCCGCGCCCTGCTCGTGGCGAACCAGGATGTGGCGGATCGGGCTCTCGAGCAGCGGGTCGTAGGCCGGAAGGATGCACCCTCCGGGGAGTCCGAAGATGACCTCGGTGTTGCACATTTCGAGGCTCTTGATGAGGGCTTGGGCGCCGGTCAGCTCCATGGCGAGGATGTTCCTTGGTGAGTGGGGTGAGATGGGGAAGTGCGAGGAAACGGCCGGGTTCCGACCGGACAAATGAAAAAACCTCCGGGTCTACCGGAGGTCGAGCGCGTGCAGCGGGAAACGGAAGCTGTGCGCTCAGTGACCTACTACGAGAATGAGGGAGAGAAAACGCACGGGATCAAGTATGCCAGTTCATCGGCTCCGACGCAACTGCGACACAAGTCCAAGGGCGGGGGGACCTACGATCACCACGCATGAGCGGGTTCACTCCGGAGTCACTGGCGAGCATCGATGTCGGCCGGGCGTACCGAGACCTGCGCGAGCGCGTGAGCGCATTGGTCGCCGAGCTCGACGAGGACGGTTGGGAACGCACGGTACCGCATTGCCCGGACTGGACAATCCGCCAGACGCTTGCCCACATGGCCGGCGTCGTCGACGACGCCATCAACCAGAACATGGCGGGGGTCGCTACGGCCGCCTGGACGCAAGCCCAGGTCGACAACCGCGCCGGCCGCACCGGTCCCGAGATCATCGATGAGTGGAATGCCTATGCCCCGTTCGTCGAGGCTGTCGCCACCCAACGCGGCATGGCGATTTCGCAGCTGCTCTTCGACGCGGCAACCCACGAACACGACCTGCGCCATGCTCTGGCGACCCCTGGGCATCGCGAGTCGACGGCGGTTGCGGTGGCCACCGGCTTTGTGGCCCGTCAACTCGCCCAACTGCCGGGAGGCAGCCCGGTCCGGATCGTCATCGATGGCTCCGAAGTCTCCGGCGACGAGACCGCCGACACGCCGGTGCTCACCGCAACAGCGTTCGACGTCATCCGCTGCTTTGGAAGTCGCCGAAGCAGAGCTCAGGTCGAGGCTCTCGACTGGACGGTGCTCGACTGCGCCGTGCTCGACGAGTTGACGTTCTTCGGCTACCCCGGGATCGCAATCAACGAATAGGGACTCGCTCCGAGGTCGGGCTGACGCTGCCAGCTCGAGCCCTCGAGAGGCCGGGCGAAGAGGTAGCCCTGCGAGCTCGGGCAGCCGAGCAGCGCAAGGGCGGCGCGCTGTCCTTCGGTCTCCACGCCCTCAGCAACGGTTTCGAGCCCGAGTGTGTTGGCCATGGTGACGACCGCGGCGACGAGCGCGGCGGCCTGGCGATCCGTATCGATTCGCTGAACGAAGCTCCGGTCGACCTTCAGTACGTCGACGGGAAGGTCCTGGAGCGAGGCAAGTGACGAATACCCCGTGCCGAAATCGTCGATCGCCAGTTGGAGACCGGACCGACGAAGATCCTGCATCGAACCGCGCAGCGACCGGTCGACAAGGCTCGACTCGGTGATCTCAAGGCGAACCTGTTGGGTGGAGACGCCATGTGCGGTGAGTGCCGCAGCGACGATGTCACCGAAGTTCGATTCCCGAAGCTGCGGCGCGGCAACGTTGACCGACACGTAGAACTCTTCATCGACAATCAACTCGTGACGAAGGCGCACAAGGGCTTCGAGGGCTTTGTCGAGGATCAGCGTGCCCAGCGCATTGATCAAACCGGAGCGCTCTGCCATCGGAACAAAGACATCGGGACTCATCAGCCCGAGGCTCGGATGACGCCAGCGGGCGAGGGCTTCCGCGCCGAGTCGCCGCCCCGTCACCGTGTCGACGATGGGCTGCAGCCAGACCTCAAGCTCGCGGTTCTTAATCGCCAACTCGAGGTCAGTGCGGAGGATGGCGTTGCCTCGTGCGCGCTGACCCATGGAATCGTTGAATCGGGCGACCTCGCCCGGTCCGAGACGCTTGGCCTGATACATGGCGATGTCGGCGCGCCGGAGAAGATCGGACATGTCCACGGGATCGTCGCCCGGCTGGAACGTCGAGATGCCGATCGATGATGAAACGGTGAATCGCCGGTCGTCGAGCACGAACGGTTCATGGAGCGCCGAGGTGATCCGGTCTGCGAGCGGTCCGATCTCCTGGGCGGCCGAAGGACCGGTGCGGATCACGACGAACTCGTCTCCACCGAGTCTGCCGACGAGATCGTCGGGACCACAGGTTCCCTGAAGACGTTCCCCGAACTGCCGAAGAAGGTCGTCACCGGCGAGGTGGCCGTAGCCGTCGTTCACCAGTTTGAAGTCGTCGAGGTCGAGAAGCAGCAGCGCGACGCTCTCGCTATCGACCAGCGTGCGTTCGAGGTCGTCCTCGAGGCGACGACGGATGACCGCTCGATTGGCCAGGCCGGTAACTGCGTCGATCGTTGCCTGGTGCTGCAACCGCTGTTCGGCGTTGTGGCGGAGCATCGCCGTGCTGACGATCTGGGCGAACGCCGGCACGACGCGCTGAATCGCTTCGTCGGGTTCGTAGTCCGAGCGCTCGGACGCGAGCGTGAGCATGCCGGGACTGCCGGTCGGGCCGACGAAACGGGCTGCCAGCATCGCCTCAACAGGCGGAAGGTCCGGGTGGCGCATTCTCATCAACGCGACCGAATCGACATCGGTCGATCGCTCAAAGGCAAAGGCCGGCATCTCATCAGGAAGGAACACCCTGACCTGACGGTGAGGAAGCAGATCGGAGCCATCGGCTCCAACGAACATTTCGGCGTCGAGACTGCCCGGCTCCTTCGCCCACCACAGTGCTGCGCGATCGACGCCTACAAACACGGCAAGCTCGATGAGCCCTCGCCGGAGCTCGTCGAGGAGTTCGCCCGGAAGAGCGGCGGAGAGCCGCATCGTCACGCTGGACAGCAGCTGTTGGGCACGCGCATAGGACGCAACGGTCCGCTCGATCGTCACCCGTTCGGTGACGTCGCGGGCGTTCAGAAGCAGGCCGTTGATCGTCGGATCGTCCAGGAGGTTACGGATCCGGCATTCAAGGTGACGCCACGATCCGTCGGCGTGACGGAAACGCACCACCTGCGGGGTCGGGGACTCGAAGAGCTCACCGGCCAAGGAGAGATCGTCGGGGTGGATGAAATCAAGCGCCCGCCGTCCTTCGATGTCGCTCCGGGAATAGCCGAGATCACCCACCGACTGACTGGCAAAACGGATAACCGATCGCTCGTCGAGAACACCGATCATGTCGCTCGAACTCTCGAGGACAGCACGTGACCAACGGGCGTTGCGTTCGATCGTCTCCGACATCTCCCGGCGGTCGAGGGCATTTCCGATGATCTCGAAGATGCCACGGGCCGCGTGGATCTCGTCGGGATGCGGGTTCGGATCATCGTCACCCACATGGAATGAGAAGACCCGGATGTTGCCGTCGTTGTCAACGCGGGTTACGCAGATCAGCGTTCCCCCGAGTTCGTGCAACCACCGGAAGTACTTCGGTGACTCGTCGGAGAGTTCGGAGGCTCGCAGGAGGACAATCCCGTTGGCTGAGCTCCGTGCCCGATCGCCGATGAGGTGGACTTGGATCCCCGGCAGGTCCGGTCCGACCCGGGCGGCGATCTCGGGCCAGAGCCACGGCGCCTTCTCGAGGGTATCGGAAGGGTCGAGCTTCCAGAAGGCGAGCATGTCAGCCCCCAGCGCCGCGGCAAGCTCCTCGGAGCTGACGGCGAGGGCGGCATCGAGTTGCGAGTTCGAAGCGAGCGCAAGCCGGTGCGATGCCCGCTCCACGATTGCGTTGAGTTCGCGCCGACGGAGCCGCGTTCCTGACGTGCGGTACTCGGTGCGCAGATCTTCCAACGCCAGGAGCACACCGGTTTGGTCGTTCTCCTCGACCCGCTGAAAGGTGAGGCCGACCGGCCGAAGGGCACCCGATGCGTCTTGCATAACCACGTCGATGCTGGCGAGGGGAAGCTGTTCGCGGAACATCCCCCGCACCAACGCCTCAACGCGCACCTGGTCTTCGTAGACGAGCAGGTCGATCGGGCGAATCACGTCAATCTCCGCCTGCGTGAAACCGAGCGATCCGATTCCACGGAGCACGGAGACCCGCCGCGACGGGAGTTCGATGAACAACAGGAGGGCGTCGAGGTCATCCACGATGTCATGAATGACCGCTCGGAAGTGAGCGGATCTCTCGTTCTGGGGGAACGCCGTCAGCGACGACGCGTGATCGAAGCTGACCATAGACACTCGATCTTTCGGAATGTGAACCACGGTTCTAAAGCAAAAAACCGGCAGAAGAATCTGCCGGTTTTCCTCAGGTTAGCGTTCGGCCTGCCGACGACTCGATGTTCGATTGTGCACTTCGGAAGGCTCCACCAACTGGCGCTGCGCTTCCTCCGCTCCGCTTCGGTGCTCGCCCCTACGAGCGACCCTTCAACGCCTCCAACAACTTCGGAATGACCTGCCAACTGGCGCTGCGCTTCCTCCGCGCCGCTTCGGTGCTCGCCCCTACGAGCGACCCTTCAACGCCTCCAACAACTTCGGAAGGACCTTATGGACGTCACCGACAATTCCGAGATCGGCAATGCCGAAAATCGGGGCTTCTTTGTCCTTGTTGATGGCGATGATGTTCTTCGCTCCCTTCATGCCAACCATGTGCTGGGTGGCCCCCGAAATACCGGCCGCGATGTAGACCTCGGGCTTGACCGTCTTGCCCGTCTGGCCGACCTGATAGGAGTAAGGGACCCAGCCGGCGTCGACAATCGCCCGCGAAGCTCCCGGAGCGCCGTGGAGGACCTTGGCGAGGTCTTCGACGAGCGCGAACTTCCCGGCTTCGCCGAGACCGCGCCCGCCCGAAACGACGACGGCGGCTTCGTCGAGCTTCGGCCCGGTGCGCTCCTCCGTGTGGCGCTCGGTGACGGTGGCCGAGCCGGCGGCTCCGGAGTCCGGAACGGCGATGGTCTCCACTGCGGCGGCGGAGCCACCTGATGCCTCGGGGGCGTAGCTCTTCGGCCGCACGAGCACGATGAAGGGCCCAGCACCGGTGAAGCTGGCCTTCACGATCTTCGATCCGCCGAAGACCGCATGATCGGCGACGAGCGTGTCTCCCGAAACGGAAACGGCCACTGCGTTCGTGAGCACCGTACGGTCGAGCTTGACAGAAAGACGACCAGCGATATCGCGACCGTCGTAGGTCTGCGCCAGAAGGATGGCGTCCGGAGCGTTCCCACTACCGACGAGGGCGGCGATCGCGGTTGCCACCGGCACGCCGACGAGCGAACCGCCCAGGTCGCCGGTGGAATAGACCTTCGACGCCCCGAAGCTGCCCAGTTGCGAAGCGACGGCGTCACCATCGCCGGCCACGATCACTTCGACTGTGGCACCGGTCTCCCGGGCGGCCGTGAGGAGCTCGAGCGAGGTGGTGGTGACGTTGCCGTCAACGATTTCCGCAACAACCCAGATCTTTGAAATTGCCATGATGTGTTCTTTCTTAACCGATGAGCGAACGAATGCTGAGCCGACGCTCAGATGACTTTGAGTTGTTCGAGGAACTCGATGATTTTGCCGTGCGCTTCACCGTCGTCTTCGATGACGACGCCGGACTGTCGGGCTTCGGCGTCGACCACCGAGTCGACCTTCTGGCCGGCGCCGGCCCAGCCGACCGATGAAGCGTCGATGCCAAGGTCAGCGATTTTGAGCTCTTCGAGCGGCTTGCCCTTGGCCGCCATAATTCCCTTGAACGACGGGTAACGGACTTCGACCACGCCAGCGGTCACGGTGACCATGGCGGGGAGCGATGCACTCACGTCGTCGTAGCCAGACTCGGTCTGGCGTTCGACCACGACGGTGCTGCCGGCAATGGTGACCTTCTTGGCGAAGGTGACAGACGGGAACCCAAGCAACTCGGCGATCTGAACCGGTGTGGTCCCCGTGTAGCCATCGGTCGATTCGGTGGCGGCGATCACGAGATCGGGGTTGGCCCTCTTTATTGCCGCCGCCAAAACCTTGGCGGTGCCCAGGGAGTCTGAGCCCTTCAGCGCCGGGTCGCTCACGAGGATGGCCTTGTGGGCACCCATGGCGAGGCCGGTGCGGAGTCCGCTCTGCTCGGAGTTGGGCGCCATGGAGACCAGGGTGACCTCGCCTCCGCCGGCCGCCTCGACGAGGCGCAGGGCCATTTCCACGCCATACGCGTCCGAGTCATCGAGGATGAGCTTGCCCTCGCGGACAAGAGCGTGGGTGGAAGGATCCAAAGACCCCGGGAGGGCTGGGTCCGGGATCTGCTTGACACAGACGGCAACGTTCATGAACAAACTCCTGAGAGGGTGAGACCGCCCCGAAGTGGGAGCAAGACGGAGCGGTGAACCCGTATTCTGATCGTCCCCGACGTGCTTGTGAAAATTGGCACGGACTTTTGTGTCGGGAGTCACTCCCCTCACTGCCGCCCTCGGAAAGCTCACGGAGCTTCGTGAAGATCCTGTTCATCGTCAATCCATCGGCTTCAGGCGTGACCGCACGCGGCCGCGTGGTGATCCAGAACGCACTGGCGGCCAGTCACGATCTCACCGTGTCGGAGACGAAGCGCCGTGGCCACGCCACCCGTTTGGCCCAGGGCGCGGCGGCCACCGGAGTCGACGTCGTGGTGTCGTTCGGCGGCGACGGCACCGTCAACGAGGTGGCAAACGGTCTCGTTCGCTCCCGTACGGCGCTCGCCGTGCTCCCCGGCGGGTCGACCAACGTCTTCGCGCGGACCCTCGGAATGGTGAATGAGCCTGTAGAGGCGACCAACCAATTACTGTCGGCGCTCACTCGACGATCGATCAAGCGGGTGGGACTCGGGAGCGTGAATGGTCGCTTCTTCTGTTTCCATGTCGGCATGGGCTACGACGCGGCCGTGGTGGAGCAGGTCGAGCGTCGAGCTCAGCTCAAGCGATACCTCGGGCACCCCCTGTTTGCGTATGCGGCGATCGACACGTGGATACGTCACTTCGACCGCCGTTCTCCTCCGTTTCGTGTCGAGTTCGACAACGATCACGTGGATGGCTACTTCGCGGTGTGCCTCAACACCGACCCGTACACCTATCTCGGGTCACGGCCGTTGTCGCTCGCTCCGGGCGCAACGCTCGACGATCCCCTCGCCTGCGTGGTGCTGACCCAGTTCGGGCTCCGTTCAACCGTTCGCGCCCTGCTTGCTGCGCTTCGCGGCGGCGACCGGTTACGCCGGGTACGCGGCGTCGACGTTCGCGAGAACCTGCACTCGCTCCGGGTCGTGGGGAATCGTCCGTTCCCTTGGCAGGTGGATGGCGACCACCTCGGCGACGCCGAGGTGTTGCAGTTCCGCTGGGAACCCGAGGTGATTGACATCGTCGTCCCTTAGAGGACGCTGCCCCGGCCCACCATCGGGGGACTCGCGCTGAGGGGTTTGCGCCACATGACCGAGATGTTCACCCCGAGGAGTTCTTCGTCGGTGTAGCCCGACAATTCGCCTGATGCACGAAGCTCGGCGAGTTCGGTGGTCAGCACGGCGAGTCGGGTCGGTTCGTGGAACTCCACCTCGATGTGTCCGTCGGTGATGCTGGCGTAGAGCTCGCGATATTGCTCGACGCGCCAATAGTTGAGAAAGGCGTTCTCGTTGGTCTCGTGCTTATGAGCCGGGCGAAGGTGGGCCCAGAACGAGATCTGCTCGCGGTCCCCGGCGAATACCCGGATGTCATGGGCACCACTTTCGGACGTCCAGAAGTGACTGCTCACGAATCCAACACCGCCCGGACGAAGTACCCGCACCATCTCAGCCAGCACGACGGCAGGTTCGGGGAGGTGCTCGAACACCGAGTACGAATACGCGACATCGAAGGAATCGTCGGGGAAGGTCATCTGCCCGGCGTCCATCTGCAGGATCGTCGGCGACGACGCCGCTGTTGTCCCCAGTTGACGTCGCATCTCGGCGTTGAACTTCCGGTCGATGCCGAGCACCTTGCGCCCGAGTGTTTTGGCCACGCGAACAGGACCGTTCTCGCGGAGAAGTTGAAGATATGCCCGCGGAGCGAACCCGGATGGGACGACGTCGAGATCGATCCCGATCACACGATTCTGGGCGCCGAACCCAATGAGCTCACGAGGCGTCTGTCCGCAGCCGACCACGAGCACGTCAAGGCCGCGGTGCTCGCTCCCGCCGAGAGCGACGGCCGAGCGCTCAACGTTGCGCAGGTGCGCCAGCGAGGCCGCGACGTCACCCCGCATGTCCTGCGTCCTGATGCGATACAAGCCACGAAGCTCTCGCACGACCGTGCGCACGTTCGACGAGAGCGACGAGTAGGTGGTTGTCACAGCGGCTTCTCTTCTCTGAGATCGCATTGGATCTCGACATCGTCGACGCGAGACCCGCGGACGCGAAAGGTTTCGACGCCGACCGCCGGTACGTTGGTAATGAGCGAGTCCACCCCAATCCTGGCGAGGGCGCACATCCGGGTCGGATCGTCCACTGTCCAAGTGTTGACCCTGAGTTCGACCTCGTGCGCAAGGTCGACCATCCGCCTCGTGACGCCGCGGTGATGCGGGTGGATGGCCACATGTCCAGCCGCAGCCGTCCGGTGGATCATCGCCTTGAGTCGCAGTGGCGACACCGGCGGCATTGCGAACAAGAACCCCGTCCGCAACTCTGAGTTGGCAAGGCGAACGGCATCGATCGTCGGAAGACGAAACGACGAGATGAGCATGGCGCCGGCGTCGGCTCGGGAAGCAAGCAGGTCGACGACCTGTCGAGCGACAAGGTCGGTCGGATCGAAATCCGGCTCACGCTCATCGTTCTTGATCTCGATGTTCACTTCCATGCCCTGGCATGCGTCGAGGGCCGCCACGAGGGTGGGAACGTAGCTCGGCAGAGCCGATGCGTCGAGCTCGATGAGGACGCCGACTCCGGCGACGATCGGATCATGGTGGATCACGAGCGCGCCGTCTCGTGTTCTTCGCACGTCGAACTCGACCATCGACGCGCCCTGACGGCGCGCCTCGACGAACGCCTCGACGGTGTTCTCCCGGCAGGCCTTGGAGGCACCCCGGTGGGCAACGATCGCTGGTGAGTTGGCCACCCACGCGAAGGTAGTTGCTCGAGCTTCAGGCGGCGCGCGCCCTCGCAGGGCGCTCGCATCTTCTGGGCGAAAGCCACCACCGTGGCTTAGGGTCGGCGGCATGTTGACCGGTGTGCGTGTTGTTGAGCTGGCGATCTGGGTAGCGGGACCCGGAGCCGGGGGGATCCTTTCCGACTGGGGCGCCGAGGTGATCAAGGTCGAAGGCCCGACGGGCGATCCGATGCGAAACCTCTTCGGCAACCTCGGTATCGATCAGGCACGGGTGCCGCCATATGAGCTCGACAACCGGGGCAAGCGGTGCATCGTGCTCGACCTTCGTAGCGACGAGGCCCGCACGCAGCTCGACGCCCTCCTCGCAAACGCCGACGTCTTCCTGACGAACCTCCGGCCGGACGCGCTGGAGCGTCTCGGATTCGACCACGCCTCGGTGCGCGCCCGCCATCCATCCCTCATCTACGCATCGGTCACGGGATATGGACTGGCCGGACCTGATCGCGATCGCGCCGGCTACGACATCGGCGCCTTCTGGGCCCGGTCGTCGATTGCCCACTCAATGGTTCCGCCCGGTGAACTCCCGCCCGCTTCCCGTTCAGGCATGGGTGATCACACGACGGCGATCTCAATGGTGTCCGGGATCTGTGCGGCTCTGTTCGATCGCACCCGAACCGGCGAAGGTCGACTCGTCCACACATCTCTGTTGCGCACCGGCATCTACGTCAACGGCTGGGATCTCGGCATTCGCGAATACTTCGGCAGGATCCAGTCGACGAAGCACCGCACCGAGATGGGTGCGCCGATCATCAACTCCTACATGGCGGCCGATGGTCATGGCTTCTGGCTTCTCGGACTCGAGCAGGACCGTCACTGGCCGACACTGCTCCAGGCGTTGCGACGGACCGAGTGGGCCGACGACGAGCGGTTCGTCTCCGCTGCTCGCCGCGCCGCGAACGCCCGCGCGCTCATTGCGATGCTCGATATCGAGTTCGCCACGCTGCCCTACGCCATGTGGGTCGAGCGTTTCGACGAATGCGACGTCTGGTTCGCACCGATCAACTCCCTGGCCGACGCCCTTGCCGACGACCAGGTCGCGGCGGCCGGAGCCTGGGTCCAGATGCCGGTCGACGAGAGCGCTGGCGAACGCCCCTATCGTCTGGCCGCCTCCCCGGTCGGCTTCAGCGACTGGGAGGAGCTGCCAGGTCCGGTCGAGGCGCTCGGGGCCTCGACGGCGGAGATCCTTGCGAGGTTTGCCTAGCGTCCCGAGTCGGATTTCACCGCGTTGGCCGGCTTTCCGGTTTCGATCGTGACAGCGAGCCGGGTGCCGCGCCACAGGACGAAGAGGAGCCCCGCCCCGCCCAACCCGAGCACAAACCCCAGCGACGTGCCGAGGGTGTAGCTCCCGGTGCGATCCACAAGCCAGGCGCCGATCGTCGGGCCGAAGAGCGCGCCAACTCCTGCTGCGGTGTAGTTGACGCCAGCGAGACCACCCAGTTGCTCGGGGCCGAACAACTCGGCAAGGAGAATCGGACCGAGGGCAATCAGCCCGCCATAGGCAATACCGAACAGGACGGCGAAGACGGCCAACATGGCGTAGCTCGATTGGGCGCCAAGCCAGAGCAGCTGAGTGACGCCCATGGTCAGGACCGAGAGCCCGTATGTCGCCAACGTGCCGACACGGCGGGCGAGTAGGGCAAGAGCGTTGCGACCGACGACCGACGCGCCGCCAAGGAAACTGAGGAGAGTCGCCGCGCGCACCTTGGCGATTCCATGGTCCTCGGCATAGGGGACAAGGTTCACAAAGACGTTGAACAGCGTGATCGACGCGAGCACCAGGGCCAGGTACACGAGGACAAAGGTACGTGTACGTATCGCTGCGCTGAGCCTCATCGGTGGGGCCACGCCGAACGACGGTGGCGTCCGCACGAAGAGTGCGACCACGGCAAGCAGCACCGCGGTGGCGATCGCGAACACGAGGTACGCGTCGCGCCATCCATGGGCCTTGATCAGCCGGGCCGCAATCGGCGCACCGAAGAGACTCGACAGGCCGATCCCGGAGACGGCGATGCCGAGCGCCAGGGGTCGTCGGCGCGTGAACCAACCGCCCACCACGGCGACCAACGGCACGTAACAGCACGCCACGCCGATCCCGACACCGATGCCGTAGGACAGGTATGCCTGCCAAAGCGAGTGCACCCGGGTGGTGATCACCATCCCAATCACCTGGACGGTCCCACCGAACGCGACCATGCGACGCGGTCCGACGCGATGCACGAGTGGTCCCGTCACCGCTCCGAGGGAGAAGTACGCGAATGCGGTGATAGCGAAGACCAACGCCGTGGCGCCGCGTCCGGCATTGAACTCCTCGGCCATCGGCCGAACGAAGGTGCCGAACGAGTAGGCCGTGGCAAACACCGTGAACATCGACAATGCGGCGAGCGCCATGTCGAGCCACGCCCGGCCGCCGTCGACTCGCGACCCAGCGGACGCAACCGCCGAATCGGCTGCCCTCGTGACGGTGCGCACGGCCGAACCCTATGCCCTGACGCTCAGCTGCGTCTTGTCCGGTGAGGTTTTGAGGCGAGGAGGCGAAGCGACCGCTCGAGTTCCTGGGCGAGGATGAGCCGAGCCCCGTCAAGGGCGATGGGGCGAACCGCGTCGACGGCGGCGGCAAGTTCGTCCGGTCGGCCCCGTCCGGCGAAGGAACGCCCGGTCTCGGACGCAAAGAGCTCTACGAGATCGTCAGCGGCTTTCGAGAGTCGCCGTCTCAGCAGCGCCGCCGCCTCGGTGCCGACGTCGATACTCACACCGGCATCAAGCATACGGAGCGATAGATCAAGCAGCGCACGGCTGGGAGCGACGAAGGTTCCGTCATCGCGGCGCTCGAGAAGTCCGGCGTCGACCATCTCCCCGACGATTCGGTGGGGATGGCGACCGAGCAGGGTGTGCACATCGGAGCGAGTCATCACCGCCGTGTCGTCGTCAGCCCAGCGAGCGCGCAACACGTCGTCGACCCCCAACCACTCGGTGACGGACCGATGATCCCGATTTCGCCCCAGCAGCTGCTTGATCGCCTCGATCTTGAGTCCTCGCGCCTGAAGCTCGGAGATCTGTTCGAGACGCTCCAGATGACCGACCGAGTAACGGGCATCACGACCCACCCTGCGGGGGCTCGGAAGGATGCCCTCGGACTGGTAGTACCGAATGGTGCGCCCGCTGACGCCCGACCGTTGGGCAAGCTCGTCGAGGCTCAAGCCCTCCAGCACCGGATCAGGATCTTGCCGAGCCACCCGACCAGCATGCCACGTCGGATCGATGGTGACAGTGTTCACTGGCGGAATATGTTGACAGTGTTTACTGTGATTGTTATGGTAGAACCATGACAGTAAACACTGCAATGAAAGCGACCCAACTGATCGCCGCGTCGGAACGGCTCACGCTTGATCCGTTTCGAGATGTCGACTGGAGCATCGAGGTCTGTGACGACTCGATGTTCCACCTGCCGCCCGAAAAGCTCCCCCTGTTCGCCACAGCGCAATGGGAAGCGATGAGCGAGACCGAACGCCGGGCCTACAGCCGTCACGAGTGCGCATCCCTCAGCGCCGCTGGCATCTGGTTCGAGAACAAGCTGATGCAGATCGTTCTTCGCCATCTCGCCGAACTCCCGGTCACCGACCCGTCTCACCGCTACCTCCTCGTCGAAATAGCCGACGAGTGCCGTCATTCCACGATGTTCGGCGAGTACATCCGTCGTGCCGGAACTCCGACGTATGCGCCATCGGCCGGCGTGGAGTTCGGCGACGTGGATCGCCTTCCCGGCGGGCGAGCGATGGGCTATCTCCTGATCCTCGCAGTGGAGGAGCTGTTGGACACGTGCAACCGGGCGACCATGCGAGACGAGACACTCCACCCGGTCTCGCGTCAGATTGCGAAGATTCACGTCTTGGAGGAGGCCCGACATCTCAGCTTCGCCAAGTCGTTCCTTCTCAACGTCTGGCCGACCTTGCCCGTCGCCGAGCGGTCAGACGCAGTCGCGTTGGCGCCGGCCGCCGTCGGCTTTGTCGCCGACCTCATGGTCAACGCTGATGTCTACGGTGCGCTCGGAATCGAGGGTGGAGCCGAAGCGGCGCGATCCAACCCCGCCCATCGGGCACGAATCGTGAAGGACCTCGCGAGACTCGTTGCCTTCCTCGGTGAGTTAGGGGTGATCGACGATGCCAACCGCAGTTCCTGGGTCGAACGCGGACTCACCCGGTGAGGGCCGGTACCGTCCTGTCCATGAGTCTGGACATACGTAAGCGCGGCTCGAACAGGGCCCGGCGGTCATCCCGTCGACCAAACTCCTGGGTGATCCGGAAACCCGGATCGTGAAGGCATCATGAACTTCAAGGCCGTGATCTTGATGTCGCGCCGCGTCGACATGACTGCCGAGGACTTCCGCCAATGGTGGTTCGACAAGCACGCGCCACTGGCCGCCCAGCTTCCCGGCGTCCGCCGCATCACCTTCAACCTCGTCAACGACGCAACCGACGTCGACGGTATCTCTGAGCTTTGGTTCGGCACACGATCCTCATCTGACTTTCGGCTAGCGACGAAAGGCCCGAACGGCCCTACGGCCCACAAACGGTGAATGCCATTGTCGATGTCATGAAAACAAACACTGACTCGGGTTGGAACGAAGTTGGCGATCGTCTCGGCAGCCTCGGACTGAAGCTGAAATACCACGCCGAACAGGCCGTTGGTGTCGAAGGCACAACGGTGAACGACGCGCTCGACAACGTGCGCGAGGCCATTGAGGAGGCCTTCGCTGCACTTCGTGGCGTCATCACTGACCCGGCGATCCGAGACGACCTGAAGAGTGTCGCCGATGGCGTCGCACAGGCGATCTCGTCCACGTTGCGCGGGGGGCTCAAGCACTCTGTCTCTCAGACCGCAACGCCGAACAAGCCCGCCGCGGCCAAGACGAGCGCGCCGACGAAAAAGGCAGCCGCGGCCAAGACGAGCGCGCCGACAAAGAAGGTCGTTCCGGCAAAGAAGAGGGCAAAGCGCTGAGCGATGCGTGAGTTCGTGGTCGCCCCTGATGGTGGCGACCGCGGAGAGGCTCGGTGAGTGGTCGGCACCTGGTTGGCGAGTAGGCGGCGTTGCCATAGGACAACGCGGCACCAACCGGCCATCGGCCTCGATCGCACTACCTTGATCGAGGATCAGCGATCCGTGGAATGCGGAGCGAGACCACGGTGCCGTGATCGTTCCGGAACGAGATCACGCCACCGAGCTCGGTCGTCACGAGCGTTCGGACGATCGACAGTCCGAGGCTCGACGACGTCGCCAGCGAGAAGCCTTCGGGCAGTCCGACGCCGTCGTCTCGAACTTCGACATCGAGTCCGGCAGCATCGTTGGACAAACGGATGCGGATTTCACCCGGCTTGATACTTGCGTTCGGTGAGACCGGCACGGTCGGAGCGGGATAGGCGTGCTCCACGGCGTTCTGCAACAGCTCGGTCAGCACGACGGCCAGCGGGGTCGCCGTCTCCGGTGGGAGATCGCCAATGGTTCCGTCGAGCACGAATCGCAGGGGACGCTCCGGGGAGGCGAGACCTTCTTCGACCATCCGCACCAGCGGGCGGACGATGTCGTCGAACGGGACAGCGTCGCGGACATCGCGCGAGAGGGTCTCGTGCACGAGCGCAATCGAACGTATCCGACGAACCGATTCCTCGATCGCGAGCTTCGCCTCCGGCGACTCCAGCCGCCGACCCTGAAGGCGAAGCAGCGACGAGATCGTCTGGAGGTTGTTCTTCACCCGATGGTGGACCTCACGGATCGACGCATCCTTGGTAGCGAGTAGTTGATCACGCCTCCGAAGGTCAGAGACGTCACGAAGAAGCACCACCGCTCCAACCGCTTCGGAGCGTCCCTCGCCGAGGACGAGCAACGGGATCGTGCGGAAGAGCACGATCACGCGTTGATCGCGGGCGCGATCGATCTCGGCCACCTCGGAGATGATCGGACGTCGCAACCGCATCGCCGACTCGGCGTGCGCGCCAGCGACGAGGTCGCGAAGTCGTCGACCTTCGAGGTTGACGGAATGGCCGAGCCGATGCAGAGCCGACACCGCGTTCGGCGAGGCGTAGGAGATCAACTGATCGGCATTGAGCACAACCACGCCGTCGCCGACCCGCGGCGCATCGCCCGGATCGTTGTCGTCATCGGGGAACGGGAACGACCCGTTGGCAATCATCTCGGAGAACCGGGAGAAGATCTCGAGGTACACCCGCTCAAGGCGACCAAGGCGACGCGCTGCCTCCAGCGGAACCTCCCGCGACAACAACGCAATCGTTCGCAGCGATCCGTTCACCCGACGCCTGACGGGGACCACGTCGATACGCGCGCCGGCCGCCGCGTCGAGCGAGAAGACCTGTCCGTCCGTCGTGAGCGCGGTGCGCCACACGTCGCCGAACTGCGGACGTTCGGAAACGCGAACGATGCGACCGACCAAATCGCCCTGGTAGAGGGTCTGACTGGTGGTCGGACGAATCTGCCCAATCACCCGAAACGCCTGCGGCACCGTGGGCGCATGGTCGGCGTCGGTCAGTGCGCCGGGCGATTCGTCCGGAACCAGCAGGAGGAGGTCGCCGAAGCAGAAGTCGGCGATGAGCCCCCACGATGCAGTGAGCAGTGCCAGGTGCTCACGATCGAGCGCGGACTGCGTCGGAGACGTCACGGCGGATCCCTCCTCGTCAAGCGCGGCGACCGCCTCGCTGTTTTCCTCATGGGCCACAGCACGTCGGCCACGGTCACGAGACCGCCCAAGTCTTGAAGGTCTAGCGGCACCAAGGGCACCTCGACCACACACGATGGAGGATTGGCAAGCGTCGAACGCGCGGTCCGTTCGGCATCGCCGAGCGCAGCGAGATCGAGAAAAGCCGTTGCCGCCCGTTTCAAGGTGCGGCGCTCCCCTGCCAGGACGCTCGTGTCGTCTGCACCGGATGGATCGACGAGACGGGCGGCGAGTCGGCGAGCGTCGGCGTCGAACAGCACCTCGGGAAGTACGCGGTTGAGTATCAGTGCGCCGATCGACAGGCCTCTCCGGCCGAGCTCAGCGAGGAAGAACTCGGCCTCCTGGAGCGGCGCCGGCTCCAGCGAGCTGACCACAACGAAGCGGGTGGAGCGGCGATGCAGCAGGCGCTCCACGTCGGTAGCGCGATGGACGAAGCCGTCGTACATCGTCTGGAACAGAAGAAAGAACTCAGCAATGTCCTCCAGGAACTGCGATCCGAGGATGCGATCCGCCACTTGGTAGAACGGTTTCGACGCGAGGTAGCCGAGTCGTCCGACTCGCTTTCCACCTAGGCGATAGGGAAGGGTGATCCACTTCAGAAGCGACGACGAGAAGAAGTCCGCCATCCTGCTAGGTGCGTCGAGAAAATCGAGGGCGTTTCGCGAAGGTGGCGTGTCGATGACGATGAGGTCATAGCGGCCGGACTGGTGCACGGAGTGGAGCCGTTCCATGGCGATGTAGTCATGACTCTGCACGAATCGCTGGGTGATGTTGCGGTAAAGCTGATTCGACAGAATCCGCTCCATGGTGATCGGGTCCGGAGCGTGGGTCCGCACCAGGTCGTCCCACGAGGCGCTCGTGTCGAGCATGGCCACCCACAAGCCCGAGCCGGCAGGGGCGCCTGGAACAGCGACAGCGGTTTCAACGTTGCCGAACGATTCGAGCCCGAGGGCATCTGCCAGTCGACGAGCGGGGTCGATCGTCAGCACCAGCACGCGTCCGCGGCCGGCGCGCACTGCGCCCAGCCCGAGGGCCGCCGCTGTCGTGGTCTTGCCGACGCCACCGGCACCGCAACAGAGCACGACGTCAACGTCGACGAGGACGTCGGCAAGGTCGGCAAGGTCGGCGATCATCGCGGACCACGGCGGACCGCGAGCTCACTCGATGTCGACAGTTCCTCAGCGAGGTGTTGTGCCACAGCCCGGGTGACCGCCAGACCCGTCGGTCGATGGGTCACCGTGGGGACCAGGGCGAGCGGCCCCTTCCATGCGGCGAGCAGACGGTCGAGGTGCGGTGCACGCGCTGATGAGAGCGCGTCGAGAAGGAGGGCCCCGGCAAGCACCTTGGCCTTCGCCGGCTGGGACGAGGCATCGACCCTGCTGGCAAGGCGAGCGATCGCTGTGGCGTCGGACGCCACGATCGACTGCGGGAGGAGCCGGTTCACCACCACCGCTTCGGCGGCCATCGCGAGGTCGTTGCGCAGACGATCGAGCAACTCGACGCATTCGTTGACGGGCAGCTCTTCGCTCGTGGTCGTGACCACGACGCCGGTTGTCGCAGCATCGTGGAGGATGTCGATGATCCACCGGGTTTGGGAGCGGATCAGCCCCACGCCAACGAGTTCGTTGATCGCCTCGGGGGCACGCAGGAGGCCGACGATGTGACCGGTGGAGGGCGCATCGGCGACCACGAGGTCGTAGTGCCGCTCGCGCACTTCATAAGCGAGCTTGCCAATGGTGACGATCTCGCGAACACCCGGAGCGGCGTTGGCGAGGAAGTCGAACGCTTTCGAGAGTGCTCCGATGCGGCCGACGAACGGAATCCGGAGATTCAGCTTCAGGTACTCCTGGAGCGAAGACTCCGGATCCATCACCATCGCGTGCAGGCGGGGGTGCACTTCGCGTGGTTCGAACGACAGGGGCCGCGATCGAACAGCGTCGGCGCCGGTGAGGGCACCAAGCAGGTCGCCTTTGGCGTCGAGCTCGCACACGAGCACGCGCTTGCCCAAACTCGCGGCATGCCATGCGATTGCTGCAGCCACCGTGGTCTTGCCAACGCCACCTTTGCCGGTGACGATCAGCAGACGACGATCGAACAGATCAGTGGTCACGGCAGGGCGCTCATCTATTGCGGCGACAGTGGCCGTTGACGGTCGAGCGCACGAACGGGGCCCTTAGCGGGCGAAGCCGACCCGACGCTCCTCGGCCGCACTCCCGACTTCGACGTAGGCGACCTTGGACGCTGGGACGCCGACCGTGCGCCCCCGCTTGTCCGTCAGCCAGAGGACACCCTCGCCGCTCGTCAACGACTCCGTGATGGACGTGAGGGTTGCGTCACGGTCAGTGTCTTCCAGATCGAGCTCGATCTCCTTGACGGACTGCGTAACCCCAATGCGAACTTCCACGATGCTCTCCTGCGTTCTTGACCTTCGGCGGACGGTTGCAGGAACCGGCCACAAACGGCGGCCAACAACCAGCACCACGAGCGTAGCGGCGGCCAGGCTTTGTGCCGGTTCCTGGGTCGGCTCAGCGCGCTGGGTCGGCTCAGCGCGCTGGGTCGGGACGTGTGCGCCCATGCGATCCTGCCGACCCAACGGCGTGAGCCGACCCAGGTCGTTTGGTTGAACGACGTCAGCGCGGGGCGAACTGGCCGGGCTCGCGGCCGGTTCCGGGTGCGCCGGCGAACGCCTGGGCGATCCCGATCCATTCCTCGGCGAGCGGGCCGGTCACTTGGAGCGACGTGTCGGCGACATGGCGACGCTGGGTCACGACGAGGGCGAACTCGTGAGCGTCGCCGACGACGGTGTTCTCGGCGACGACACCCTCGGGGGGAGCGTTCCACGACCAGGTCGAGCCGTCGGGAGCATTCAGAACCACTGCGACGTCACCAGCAGGGACCGTCCGTCCGTTCGTCGCGTACGAGAACGCGCGGGCACGGACGCCGATGTGGGCGATGTGCTTGAGGCGAGCCGTCGGAGTCCGGGTAAGACCGAGAGCGTCAATCACGTCCTGCCCGTGCGCCCAGGTCTCCATCAGCCGGGCGGTGGCGAAGCTCGTGGCCGACATGGCCGGCCCGTACCAGGGAAGGCGCGTCGAGCCGGTCAGCCCACGGAAGGCGTCGATCATGTCGGCGCGGGCTGTTTCGAACCAGGCCGACACGTCGAACGGGTCCATGGACCGACCACGGGCGACCGGTCCGGCCATCGGATCGGCACCGCTCATCAGCTCCGCAGTTGACGCGGCGAATGCCTCGGCGTCGGTCGCGGCAAGCCGACCGGTCTCGTCGAAGAAGGCGAGATGGGCGATCTGGTCCCGGATCGTCCAGTCGTCAGCGGGGGTGTCGAGCAGCCACTGCTCGCGGGTGAGGGGCGCGAGGACGACGAGCAGTTCGGCGGTCTCGGCTGCGAGGTCGTCACACACGCCGGGAAGCGGATCGGTGGTCATGGCTACAAGTCTCGACGCAACTCGCCCGGTCGGTCGAAACGGCGAGCGCTCCGGGTCATGCGTGAACGGGTGGGCGGCGGGCCGCCCATGGCGCGGCGGACTCGATCTGGGAGGCGAGGCGCAGCAGCAGATCCTCGCGTCCGAACGGGCCGACGAACTGCACGCCGACCGGCAGTCCGTCGGCGGTCATGTGCAGTGGGAGGGACACAGCCGGCTGGCCCGTGCCGTTGAACTGCGAGGTGTACTGGAGAAGCATTCGCACCCGCCATCCCGGCGGCGCGTCGGGTGCGTACATCCAGCCGATCGGTGGCGGGGGCTGGGCGATGGTCGGCGTGACGAGCACATCGAACCCTCGGCCGCGAGCGGGGTCGGTCCACCATGCCGCCATGCGCCGTTGATACGCGTGCAGATTTTCCACCGCACTCAGGTAGTGCACGCCGCTCACGCCCCGTCCGAGCTCGGTGAAGAAGAGGTTCTCCGGCTCCAGGTCCTCAGGACCGACCGGTCGTCCGAGCGCCTCCTCGATGAGCGCTGCGTCTCGTGCCTGGCCGGCCGCGAGGATGACGACGAAGTTGTCGCCGTAGCTCTGCTCGAGCATGGCGTCGGGACGGTCGGCCTCCACATGGTGGCCGAGTGCTTCGAGCAGCTTCACCGTAGCGTCGACCGCGGCGACACACTCAGGGTGCACGACATGACCGTCGAGCGTCGGACCGGCGAAGAAACCGATGCGCAGGCGGCCCGGATCAGCACCGAGTTCCTGCAGATACGGACGACTCGGTGCAGGCGCGGTGTATGGATCGCCCGGCTCGTAGCCGTGGCACGCGTCGAGCAGCGCGGCACAGTCGCGCACACTTCGCGTGACGACGTGGCCCGCTGTCGAACCTGCCCAGCCCTCTGCGGAGGTCGGGCCGTGGGAGATCCGTCCACGGGTCGGCTTGAGACCTACTAATCCGCACTCCGACGCGGGGATGCGGATCGAACCACCACCATCGGTCGCATGGGCCACCGGAACGATCCCGGCGGCGACGGCGGCCGCAGCACCACCAGACGATCCGCCGGTCGAATGATCCGTGTTCCAGGGGTTGCGAGCCGGGCCGTAGGAGAGCGGTTCGGTGGTGATCGTGTTGCCGAACTCCGGAGTGTTGGTCCGCCCCAGCGACACCAGCCCGGCGGCACGAAAGCGTTCATAGTGATACGAGTTCACCGTTCCCAAGACATTGAGCGCGCGCACGGCCCGTGACCCGGCGTGGCACGGCTCACCGGCGATCTGCAGGGTGAGGTCCTTCATTGCCGTCGGTACGCCGGCGAACGGACCGTCGCCGGGGTTGGTCGCCGCAGCCTCCGCTCGGGCTCGATCGAATCGCGTCGTCGTGAAGCAGTTGAGGACCGGCTGCAGCCGCTCCGCTCGTGCAATCGCCGCCTCGACCAACTCCGCCGGCGAGATCTCCCGTCGGCGAACGAGATCGGCCTGCGCGGTTGCGTCGAGGGATGCGAGTCCGTCGGACGACGAGGACGGCGGGGACGACGAGGTCATGACACGAAACCTAGTGTCGAAGGTATGAACGTTGGCGGGCTCCGCGTGCTCGGGATGCAGAACGTCGAGATCGACCCGCAACTGCGACACCTGGAAGTCTTCACCACGGGTGGCCTGTTGACGCTGCTCTGGCACGGACCGGAGAACGCCCGGGAGGTGGTGCTCTGTGGCGGCGGCGCGATGGGCGGACTGCTCGGTCCGGCCAACGGTCTTTTCCACGACCTGGGCCGGCGACTCGGGGCGGAGGGGATAGGGGTGATCCGCGTCGGCTGGCGACGCCCGAATGACATCGAGGCGTGCGTCGAGGACCTGGGGGCGGCAGGCATGTTCGCCGAGGCCCGGGGCGCCGCGCGTTTCGTCACCGTCGGGCACTCATTCGGCGGTGCCATCGCCATCGGAGCGGCGCTCGACGCATCACCCATCGCTGACGCGGTCGTCGGAGTGTGCACGTATGCCACCCAGTCGGCCGGTTGCGAAGAGGCCGAGCAGTTGCGGGACCGACCGCTGCTCCTCATGCACGGCACCCACGACACGATCCTTCCGATCTGGTCCAGCCAGATCGTGAACGAGATCGCTGGTGGTCACGGTGAGCTCGTCGTGCTCCCGGAGGCCGGGCACCTCCTCGTCGAAGGCGACGCGCCCACGGTCCTTCGTACGCGCACCTATGACTTCATCAAGAGGTGCTTCGCCCGCTGACCGGCCCGCGGTCAGCGAGGTCCAAGAAGATCCCAGCGGTTGCCGGCGATGTCGACAAACACGGCAAGCCGACCGTACGGTTCGTCGGACGGACCGCGGACGAACTCGACGTTGTTCGCCCGAAGGCGATCATGGGTCTCGTCGAAGTCGTCGACCCGCAGGAACAGGCCGACGCGACCGGCGAACTGCTCCCCAACTGCGCGATGCTGACGCTCCCCGTGCGCCTGCGCTAGCAGGATGCCCGTTGCCGCCCCCGGTGGACGGACCACCACCCACCTTTTGGGACGTCCATCGTTCGAGAGCGATGGCACGTCCGCGGCAAGCTCGAAGCCCAGCACGCCGACGAAGAACGAAATCGCTTCGTCGTAGTCATCGACGATCAGCGACACGAGGTCAAGATGCACGGTGAACCAGCGTAGAACCCAAAGATCGACCGAGGTCCGCCGCACGGCAGACGATCACGAACGCGGGCGTGCCACTCGGACCGCCCCGCCGAGCTTCGTGTGCAGATCACCGACCGGCATCACCTCGACCCCGTTGGACAGCCCGAGCCATTCCGCCATCACCCAGAGCTCGTCGGCCAACTCGCCAGCAACTGCTGTTTCGTCGATACCGATCTCACCCCATGACGCCTGCACCCGGAGGACACCGCGTTGCCGATCGCTCTTGAGGTCGACGCGGGCCACGAGTTCGTCGCCGAGCAGGAACGGCAGCACGTAGTAGCCGTGCACCCGCTTCTCCTTGGGAACGTAGATCTCGATGCGATAGCGGAAGCCGAACAATTGTTCTGCGCGCGTACGTTCCCATACCACCGGATCGAACGGGGAGAGCAACGCCCGCGCGGGGATCCGTCGAGGTGTGGCTGCTTCGGCCCACAGGAATGCACGATCGGTCCACCCGTCCACAACCATGGGGATCAACTCCCCATCCGCCACAAGCTCGTCGAGAATCGGCCGGACGACAGCGGTGGGGAGACGGAAGTAGTCGGCCAGGCATTTCGCCGTACCGATGCCGTGCGCCTTTGCAGAACGACGGACCAGCTCCCGACGCGCCTCGTCTTCACTGGGCGCCGAAACTGCCAGCACGGCGGCGGGAAGGCAGCGCTCGGCGAGGTCGTACTCCCGCTCGAACGATGATGCCCGCCGACGCGAAGCGATTCGGCCGGTCCAGAAGAGGTTTTCCACGCCGAGCTTGGCATCGTCCCAGTTCCAGCCCCAGTGCTCTCGTTTCGCCCCTCGGTTGGCCGACAACGCGCTGGCCGGGATCGGTCCGCGTGCCGCGATCTCGTCGTACACGCTGGCGACCAGCTCGGGTCGATCGCGGTGGAGATTGCGCAGTCCGCCCCATACCGTCGAGTCGCCTCCGAGGAGCGCCCGCTCTTTGCGGTGACGGAACAGCGGCTCCATCGACACCGGGAGGAGCGACGCTTCGTGCGCCCAGTACTCGAACAACTCTCCGTCGTCGTCCATACGCCGCACCAGCGAACGGTCGTGCGGCCCCAGACGGGCGAATACCGGAAGCTCCTCCGACCTGACGAACACGTTGACCGAATCGATCTGCAGCAGGCCGATGCGGTCGAGCAGTTTGTGGATGTGACGACGATCGACGCGACCCGCCGGCCTGGGCTCGGCAAACCCCTGCGCTGCCAGGGCAATGCGCCGGGCCTGGGCAAGAGGCATCGGTTTCGTCGATGAACGGGTGCTGGCCATCAAGGCTCGAGACTAGAACATCCGTTCGCCCGACACCCTGCACTTGGCCCGGTCAGCGACAGATTGGACCAGCCGACGAAGGTGTCTGCCGGTTCACTCTGTCGCCAACGAGTCCACACGGATCCAATCCGGGTGGGCGACGAGGTCGAGACGTCGCGGCTAGTTCGTTGTGCGACCTCGGCGGCGTTGGCCGAGCAAACCGCTGATCGACAGTGCGAGTGAGAACAGCAGCACGACCGTGCCGAACACGTTGATCTGGGGTGGGATCGATGATCGCTTCGTTATCCAGATCTTGATGGGGAAAGTTTCTACGCGACCGGAGTTCAGGTAGGTGATGATGAAGTCGTCGAGCGACAGTGCGAACGTGAGCAGCGCAGCCGCAGCGATGCCGGGAGCGATGATCGGCAACGTGACCCTGGTGAAGGTCCGCCAGGCGTTCGCGCCGAGGTCCGCGGCCGCTTCCTCGAGCCGCCAGTCGAACCCGCGGATTCGAGCCTTCACCGTGGTCGTGATGTAGCTCACACAGAACATCACGTGAGCGATCACGATCGTGATGACGCCACGCGACACGCTGGCGGTGACGAACAGCGTGAGCAACGAGAACCCGAGCACGATCTCAGGCATGGTGAGCGGCAGCACGAGCAGCATGTTCACAATGCCTTTGCCCTTGAATCGATACTTCACGAGGGCGAGCGACATGAGCGTTCCGAGGACCGTCGAGATCAGCACCACCACAAGTGCGATACGCACGCTCCGGTAGAACGCCGACGTGAGATCGGGATAGGCGTTCCAGTTCTTCCAGGCGTCGAGCGAGAACCGCCCCCACTTGTAGTTGTACCGCCCGGTGACCCAACTGCCGTTCGCCAGCTTGCGACCGGGCTCGTTGAACGAGAAGAGCACCACCACAAAGATCGGTGTGAACAAGAACGCAACAACCGCCCCGGCCCAAACCCCAAGAACCCGAGAAGGCCACCGCTTCCTCATGCCAACTCCTCGGTACCAAGAATGCGCGCATACAGCAGCACGCCGCCGAGGATCAGCAGCATCAGCACGAACGACAGAGCGCTCATCTGCGGACGGAAGTTCTCGCGTAGGAAGTTCTTCTCAATGATGTTGCCGATCATGCGCTGGCGGTCACCACCGAGGAGCTCGGCGTTCACAAAATCGCCGCACGACGGAATGAAGGTCAGCAGAGAGCCGGCGAAGACGCCGGGAAGCGAGAGCGGCAGGGTGACTCTGAAAAACGTGCGCCGGCCGTCGGCATACAGATCGGGCGCCGCTTCGAGAAGCCGACGATCGATCTTGTCGAGCGACACGTAGATGGGCAGCACCATGAACGGAAGGAAGTTGTACAGCAGCGCCCCGATCACTGCCGCGTGGGTATTGAGCACCTCGCCGTTCCGCGAGAGCAGACCTGTCCAGCGGAGCAAGCCAACGACCGGGCCATCTCCGAAGAGCAGGATCTTCCACGCCAGCGTGCGAATCAGGTAGGTCACGAAGAAGGGCAGCACAACCGCAGCGAGGAGCAGCGTCTTGAAGCGCCCGGCTTTCATGGCGATGAAATAGGCGAGGGGGTAGCCGAGGATCACGGCCAAAACCGTGGCAACGAAGGCGTAGACGAACGTGCGAAGAATCACCTCGCCGTTGTCCGAGAACACGTTCGAGTAGTTCGACAGGCCGCCACGCACGAGCGAGCCTCGGCCCAACTCGAAGAGGGGAATGACGAAGAAGACGAACAGCCATGCGAGGCCGGGGCCGAGCAGCATCCACGGCACCCACCGGTTCGACGGCCGGATGCCGTCGCCGACCGGCTTCGCGCCGCCCCCTCCTCCGAATGCCATTGCGACCCCGAACCCTACGTGCGCTTATTGCTGGGTTGCGGCGACGAACGCTTCGTCGACTTGGTTCTGCTCATCATCGGTCAAGTCGCGCCATCCGTAGAGAGCGGCGTCGGCGGCTGGGTTGATGACCGGGTTGGCCTTACCCTCGGGAGTCATGGAATCGGCCGCTCCCTTCACCGGCGATCCGTAATTGATCGCCTCGAACAGGGGACCGGAGACGGTGGGGTCGTAGAGGTAGTTGATCCAGGCCGCAGCGGTGTCGACGTTTCCGCCCTTGGGGATGATGAGCGTGTCGCTCGACAGGATTCCGCCCTCGCTCGGCAGCACCCACTTGAGGTCGGGAGTGTCGACCTGAATGCCGGCGACGTCGCCCGACCACGCCATGGCGGCACCGGTTTCGCCGGCGCCGAGATCTTCGATATAGCCGTTGCCGGTGATCTTGCGGAACTGCCCGGCATCACGCAACTTCCTGAGCTCCTCGCAGGCCTTGAGCATCTCGTCGAGCTTGGCGTCGGCGGGCTTGACCCCCATCATCAGCAGCATGAAGCCGACGGAGTCACGCATCTCCGACAGGATCGTGATCTTGCCCTTCAGCTTCGGGTTGAAAAGGTCCTTGATCGAGGTGATCTCGCCATCAATCTTGTCGGGGTAGTACGCGATGCCCGTCTGGATAATGGAATACGGCAGCGACTTGGAACGGTCCGGATCCCACGCCGGGCTGGCTAGCGAATCGATCACGTTCACCTTGTTTGGGATCTTGTCGACGGGGAACGGCTCGACCCATCCGTTGGCAATCCATTTCGACGCCATCCACGAGGTCGGCTGGGCAACGTCGAAGCCAATCCCCTTCCCCGCCTTGAGGTCGCCTTCGAACTTCGCCGTAAAGCTGACGTTGTCGTCGATCGCGAGCTGATAGTCGACGTCGATCCCGGTCTTGTTGATGAAGTTGGCGATCGTCGCCGCCTTCTTCGGGTTCTGGTCATTCTCGATATAGAACGGCCACGCCGCAATGCGAACGACACCGCCGGTGGAGGACGCAGCGGAACCATCGGCGACCGCATCCGTAGCGGAAGGCGACGTATCGTCACCCCCGCAAGCGGCGAGGAGACCGGGACCGAAACCGGCGAGCAGACCGGCACGTACGATGAACTGGCGGCGGGAAAGTGACATGGGAGCTCCGTGGGGGGGTCGGTAACGAAGGGGATAGATATGGGGTAATCGGTCCGTCGACCTACAGCGACGCCTCGACCTGTTCGAGGTCGGTGCCTGTCGCTCCAGCGAATTCGGTGACTTCGGGGAGCACGAACGCGCTCCCGGGTTTCCAGGTGATCCAAAGGCGCTCGCCGGGCTGGCACGACAGGCCGTCGTCGGCTTCGAGGTCAGCAACGAGCTCGGTGCCGTCCTCCGTTTCGACGTGCACGTCACTGGAAGCACCGTGGAACACCTGATTGGTGACCGTCGACCAGATTCCGACTCGCCCCTCGATCTCACGCTCTTCAAGCGAAATCCGTTCGGGACGCAACATGACCGTGACCTTCTGGCCGGGGCTGAACGAGCGATCGAGCAATGGCGATTCCACGACCGCTCCACCGCCGACGCGCGCCGACACGCAATCGCCGTTCGTGCCCACGACAGTGGCTGGGAGGAGGTTCGCCGAGCCGATGAACCCGGCCACGAAGATCGTGGCCGGCTGGGTGTAGATCTGCTCAGGCGTACCGACCTGCTCCACCCGGCCCTGGCTCATCACGGCGATCCGGTCGCTCATGGTGAGCGCCTCTTCTTGGTCGTGGGTGACGAAGATGAACGTGATCCCGACCTCGCGTTGAATCCGTTTAAGTTCGAGTTGCATCGCCTGGCGCAGCTTCAGGTCGAGAGCGGCGAGCGGTTCGTCGAGAAGCAGCGCGCTCGGCTTGTTGACGAGCGCCCGGGCGAGGGCGACGCGCTGCTGCTGTCCTCCAGACATCTGCGACGGCCGGCGCGAACCGAAGTCTCCGAGGCGCACGATGTCGAGCATGTCCTGGGCCTGCTGACGTGCAGTCGCCTTGTCGGCGCCGCGCGAACGTGGTCCGAAGGCGACGTTGTCGAGCACGCTCATGTGCGGGAAGAGCGAGTAGTTCTGGAAGACGGTGTTGACGTCGCGCTTGTGGGCGGGCGTCCCGGCAACCGGCTGACCGGAGATGAACACCTCGCCTTCGTCGGGCTGCTCGAATCCGGCGATCATCCGCAGGCAGGTGGTCTTGCCGCATCCCGATGGCCCGAGCAGGGCGACGAACTCGCCGGGTTCGATCGAGAGCGACACATCGTTGACCGCAGTCATCGATCCGAATCGCTTCGTCACCCGTTCGATCCGAACAGCTCCTCGGCCCCCAGTCACGCAGCTCAGCCTATGTGAGCCCATCCGTCACCGTTGTTTCTAACGTGTAAAGCTCTTCGGGCCCCTGGGAGAGAGGTTGCCCCCATATCTGGGGGCAAAACACCTCCCAACGGCGTTGGGAGGTGTCACACCCCACCGCCACCCAACTCTGCGACGCACACGTCAGCCGACGACGCGGCGAAGCACGACGCGCGATTCTGTGTGTGCGGCACCGTTCGCCTTGCACCAGCGGGTGAATGCATCGAGCCCCACTGCACCAGCACAGTCGACTAGCACCGCGTAGTCCGCTGCACCGGTCACATAAGCGGCGAAGGTGACCTCGTCTCGGCCGGCGAGCAACGCCTCGAAGCGGTCCGGCTCGACCTCGGGGCGCAACTGGACCTCCACAACGGCTCGCATCGCCCGACCGACGGTCTCCGGGTCGACCGTGGCGTGATAGCCGGAAATGACGCCGAGGCGTTCGAGGCGGCGGACTCGCTCGCCCACGGAGGTCGCCGACAGGTGGACGATTTCGCCAAGTTCCCGCCACGATATCCGGCCCTGCTCGACGAGAACGGCGGTGATTCGAAGGTCAATCGAGTCCAGTGCCTTGGATTCGTCGGCCATGGGCATCCATTCTGGCCCGTCTTCGCCGACTTCGGTGGTCACGAAGTGGTCATGCTCGTCGTATGACTCCGCGCACCGCCATCCGAACCATTGGGATACCCACTGAGATCAAGACCTCGGAGTCTCGAGTTGCACTCACGCCCGACGGAGTCCGGGAGTTGGAGCGGACGGGCGCGCAAGTCCATGTGCAGGCAGGCGCCGGCGAGGGCGCCGGGATCTCCGACGCCGACTACGTCGCGGCGGGAGCCGACATCGTCGCCTCCGCCGAGGACGCGTGGTCCATGGATTTGGTCGTCAAGGTGAAGGAGCCACAGGAGTCCGAGTTCGCGTTTCTGCGCCCCGACCTCACGCTGTTCACCTACCTGCACCTGGCCGCGTACCCGAAGGTTGCCGATGCGCTGCTCGCATCGAGGTGCACGGCAATTGCCTACGAAACCGTCCAGACGGCAAACGGGGCACTCCCCCTGCTTGCGCCGATGAGTGAGGTGGCCGGACGCCTCGCGCCCCAGATGGGCGCACAGTTCCTCGAGCGTCACCGTGGTGGACGAGGAGTGCTGATGGGTGGAGCCCCCGGCGTTCGCCCTGCCCGAGTCGTCGTCCTCGGCGCCGGCAATGTGGGCTGGAATGCCGCGTGGATCGCCGCCGGCATGGAGGCCGAGGTGCTCTTGCTCGACAAGAACCTCGACCGGCTGCGCTTCGTCGACCAGATCCAACGGGGCCGCGTCGTCACACTGGCATCCAACCAAGGGGCGGTCGAACGGGCGGTGGCCGATGCCGATCTCGTCATCGGCGCCGTGCTGGTGGCCGGTGGTCGAGCCCCCGTCGTGGTGAGCGAGGCAATGGTCCGCACCATGAAGAAGGGGGCGGTGATCGTCGACGTCGCCGTGGATCAGGGCGGGTGCGTGGCGACAACGCACGAGACGAAGCACACCGACCCGATCTACGAAATGCACGGGGTGATCCACTACGCCGTTGGGAACATGCCGGGAGCGGTGCCGTACACGTCGACCTATGCGCTGACCAATGCCACGCTTCCCTATGTCGCCGACGTCGCCCATGGGGTCATCGCTGCAGCGGAAGACTCGGCGTTGGCGCACGGGTTCAACTGCGTGAACGGCTACGTCACCAACGAGGTGGTGGCCAACTCACTTGGGCGACCCTTCGTCACCTTGGCGGCGGCCTTCGCCTGACGGGAGCAGCTGAACGCCTCATCGTCAATTTCGGGAAAACACCTCCTAACGCCGTTGGGAGGCGTTCTGCCCCCAGAAATTGGGGCAACCTCTCTCCCACGAGCACCGAAGCCGGTTCGCAGCTAGTGACGGGTTGTCGGCAGACTGGGAACGTGGCTCGTCTTTCCTTTCCTCCTGCTGCCCTGCCGGCGTCGACCGAGCAGCTCCGCCTCGACGTGCGGGACTTCCTCGCCAAGGAGATCGCCGACGGGGCATTCGTGCCGCGGTGCGACACCTGGCTGTCCCAGCACGATCCGTCGTTCTCGGCCAAGCTCGGCGCGGCCGGGTTCCTCGGCCTCCCCTGGTCGAAGGAGTACGGCGGTCACGGACGCACCGCGCTCGACCGCTTCGTCGTCGTCGAGGAACTCCTTGCCCATGGGGCCCCGATCGCCGCCCATTGGGTCAGCGACCGCCAGTCCGGGCCGTCGATCCTCAAACATGGCACCGAAGAGGCGAAACGAGAGCTGATCCCCGACATGGTCGCCGGCAAGATCTTTTTTTCAATCGGCATGAGCGAGCCCGACTCCGGCTCCGACCTGGCGAGCATCCGTTCGACGGCGACGAGGACCGACGGCGGCTGGCTCCTCAACGGGACGAAGGTGTGGACGAGCCAGGCCCACAACAACCACTTCTTCATCGTGCTCATCCGCACCACTCCCGTCGCCGAAGCCGGAGCGAAGCATTCGGGGATGAGCCAGTTCGTGATGGACCTGCGCGCCCCCGGTGTGGACATCCGCCCGATCCGCACGCTCAACGGCCACCACGATTTCAACGAGGTCGTCATGACCGACGTGTTCGTCCCGGAGCACTACCTGATGGGCACCCTCGGCAACGGGTGGGCCCAGGTCATCGGCGAGCTCGCCTTCGAACGCTCCGGTCCCGAGCGCTATCTCTCGACGTTTCCTCTCCTCGCCGCCCTGATCGACGCGGTCGGCCCGAACCCGAGCGACGAAGCGGCCGCCCAGATCGGCATGCTCGTGGCCCGACTCTCTGCACTGAGGCGTCTGTGCATCTCCGTGGCGGTGGCTCTGGACAGCGGCGGCCTACCGGTCACTGAGGCGGCGCTCGTGAAGGACATGGGCACGCGCTTGGAGTCCGAGATCGGTGAGGTCGCGCGACAACTCGTGCCACCCGGTTCCAACCCGGCCTTTGATCAACTCGTCGGCGATGCGGTGCTCTCGGCGCCCGGCTTCACCCTTCGCGGAGGAACGAACGAGATCCTCCGCGGGATCGTCGCCCGAGAGCTAGGAGTCCGCTGATATGCGCGCTGATGATCTGCTTGTCGAGACCATCGAGGGCTTGCTCTCCAAGGAAGTGACGCCGGAGCGCATTCACGCTGCCGAGGGTGGCATGGACGTTGCGCTCTGGACCTTGCTCCAGGACAACGGTCTGACCAGCGTTGGGGTTCCGGAGTCCGCAGGCGGTATGGGTGGGACGCTGCATGACCTCGGAGCGATTGTGCGGGCAGCCGGTCGTCACGCCGCGCCCGTGCCCATCGGAGACACGCTCGTGGCCGCAACCTTCCTCACCGGCGCCGCGATTCCTTCCGGGCCGTTGGCTCTCGCCGTCGTCCGCAACGATCGCCCCGTCATCCGCGTCCCATGGGGTGGCGTGGCCGAGCACGTGGTTGCCGTGAGCGACAACGGTGTCGCCCTTCACCCGGTTGGCTCATTGTCGATCGGCGCACGGGGCGACAACTACGCGGGTGAACCGTGGATCGAGGTGGCCGCGGACGCGCTCCGTGCCGGAGCGACACCGAGCGACGCCGCTCCTCGCCACGCCCAGGGCGCGGGTGCGTTCGCCCGGGCGATGCTCATGGCCGGCGCACTCGAGCGCGTCGTCGACCTTTCGGTGCAATACGCGAACGAACGTGAGCAGTTCGGCAAGCAGATCGGCAAGTTCCAAACCATTCAGCACTACCTCGCCGAGATGGCGGGCGAAGCGGCCGCCGCCGGCGGCGCCCTCGACACCGCGCTGGACGTCGCGTCGAGCAGTGCCGACACGGAACAGCACATCTTGGTGATCGCCGCGGCCAAGGCCTATGCCGGACGGGCGGTCAGCACCGTGAACCGGTTGGCCCACCAGATCCATGGCGCCATCGGGTTCACGGACGAGCACCGCCTGCAGTATTCGACCCGTCGACTCTGGGCGTGGCGGGACGAGTTCGGCTCGGAGTCCGAGTGGGCGGCCGTGCTCGGCCGGGCGGTCGCGTCGGGTGGCGGCGATGCCCTCTGGCCCGCCCTCACCCGTTGGCCCGCTGCAGTCGCGTAGTCCGCTACCGGAAGGTTTCGGAGTCCGCAACAGCGTGATTCGGAACTGCGACGCCGCCCAGGTGAGGCGCTGCACTTCGCCGGTTAGGGCGGTCTCGTTGAGGCTCGGATAGTTGGTATCTCAGTCGCTCCGGGAGCGACTGAGATACCAACTTCGATGACGCCACACCGAACTCGGCCCAAGGCATCATTGACATAAATCGCTCAAGAATGCCTGAGGGATCATCGGCCTCAACGACAAGGAAGCTCGTGCGACCATCGAGCGCGACGTACATGGTCCGCGACGTGATCCCCATCGACAACGGGTCAGGTAGCGCCACCGTCATCGCCAACAGTTCCAACGTGGCCTTCGGCCCTTGGCCGGCAGCGATGTTTACTTCAATCATGTAGCGCATCTGCGCAGAGTACCCTGCGAATGTTTTGCCCATGTCGAGTGTCAAGGTGGTTGGTATCTCAGTCGCCCCCGGAGCGACTGAGATACCAACCTCGGTATGGCACCCTACGTCGGCATCCTCCACGGCGGCGCAGTCATGACCTTCGCCGATGCCGCCGCGAGCACGATCGCCAGCTTTGCGACCGGCGGCCGTTCGGTCACCGTTGCCTTCAACAGCGAATTCCTGGGAGCGGGCGTGGCAGGCGCGCCGATCTACGCGTCAGGGCGCGTCGTTCGCGAAACGAAATCGATGGTGTTCGTACAGGGGCAGTTGGGCCAGAACGATCAGCCGATCCTGGCGTTCTCCTCGGTGGCGAAGAAGCTCACGACTCGTTGACCCGACTCCAGTCAGTCGCTGTGTGGCGGTTGTCGATCGAACCAGGCTTGGAGCGTCGTCGTGGTCCAGGTGGCGATGCCGGTGCCCAGGAAGTCGTTGTCGTTGGTCCAGATGGCAGCGGACAACGCGAGAGCAGTCGCGACGACTGGCCAATCATTCGGGTCACGCTGCGATCGCGCCCGGGCTTCGTCCTCGAACGCCGAGTAGATGGCTTCGTCCAACACGACGATGTTTGCCTCAACCGCTGCCCGGCAGGCAGACGCGAGTTCGCCACCGACTTCGTCTGGCAGCCCGCAGCGGCGAACGAACGCGATGATCCTGCGAGGCAGCTCGACGGACAACTCGCCGGCCATGCGCTCGGGCATGAACAGCTCGACTCGTTCGTCGCCGAGACGGGTGCGTCCAGCGGCGCGTAACAGCTCGCCAACCAGCACGCTGGTGTCGACCACCAGCCGCATCAACGCGAGCGTCGCTTCGCGGCAACCTCTCGGATCAGCTCGTCCTCATCGAGCCCACTGCGCTTCAGCACGTCATCGACGACGGTGCCAAGTCGGCCCAGCGCTTCACGACCACGGCGACGATCCTTGGCCTGGATCGGCACATAGAACCCGATCGCCTCACCGTGGCGTTCGATCACCAACGTCTCGCCGGCGGCCAAGAGCGATGTCGCTTGATCCCGGAACTCACGTACTCCGATCGCTCGCATGTGCGACTCCTTCTCAATGTGACCACCACTGTAGCCACAACAGGCCACGGTCGTCAATGGTCGAGAACCCGGTGCCGGCCTTCTCCCTGTCGGCGCCGGTCAATCGTGCGGCGGACCTTCCTGGATAGCCGCCGTCGCAGCCCGCGGTGCGTCGAACGAGGTGACGAAGGACGGCGGGGCGCTCGCGATGCACGACACTGGTGGGGTGAGCACCTTGGACGAAGTGGGCGAAGCAGCTGGTTGGCGATGCTGGCTGTGTGACCTGCCGGTCGATCCCGACCTGTCGGTGAACGATCGTCTGGGCCCGAGCATCGATCGCTGCGAGGTGCTGGTTCGCTCCTTCGGCAAGAAGAAGCCCCCTGCTCCTGAACGGCTCGCCCATCGCGACTGCAATACGAGCAAGGGTGCCGTGAAGCCGGTAGTCGCCTGGCCGGATGACATCATCGTGTTCGACCCCGCCCCGATCATTCAGTCCGTCGAACGGCTGATGGCCAAAGGCGGCCGCGAAGTTGTCACCCGGTGCGCGTCGAAGAAGGATGCGAACGATGCATCAACATGGCTGCTCGACCGCCTGTCGCGACTCGTCCCTGACGAAACCTTCACCACCCGCCTCGACGAAGGTGGCGGGCAGTACCTGGTGAGTCTGCTCACCGACCGCCGCTGAGTCTGCATCCTCCGCACCTCGACTGGCGCGGCCTCAAACCTCGGGCGGGAGTGACTGATAGCGGTCGAGCATGGAGGTCATCACGCCCTTGATGGCCACGGCTGCTTCCTCGCGCGACATGGCGGCGCTGCCATAGACAGCGCTACTCCGCGCTGCCTCGTCCTTGTGTTCGAGTGCGTACGCAACGGCATCGGCAAGATCGGTGGCGAATACCTCGGCGACACCGGGCTGGGTCTGCGGTCCGGTCACGGCCATGTGGAGCGAGTTCGGGTACTGCTGCCCATTCAGACGCCATCCCCGAGTCCGCATGAAATCGTTGACGTGATACACGTCGTACTCGTCGGACGTGAAGGAAAAACAGTATGTCGGCTTACCATTCATCCGGAGGGAGGAGTGCGACCGCACGGCTTCTTGCATGGCGAACGCCGTCTCAAAGATCTTCTTGGCTTTCGCCAGGTAGCCCTCACGCCCGTTCGCCACCATCGACGCCCACGTTGCCGCGAGCAGTCCGCTGGACCTGGAACCGTCCATACCCGGTGAGCTGTACTTGCCGCCTGACCACCCGGTCATAAAGAAGTACTGGCCGTTGCGCAGCGCCCGGTCACGGAACATGAGGATGGAAGTCCCCTTGAACCCGTAGCCGTACTTATGGGTGTCGGCGGAGATCGTCGTAACGCCGGGGATGCGGAAGTCGAAGGGTTCGATGTCGTAACCGAGCATCTCTCCGAAGGGGAGGATGAAGCCGCCGAGGCAGCCATCAACGTGCAGACCGATGCCGCGCTCGATGGCGAGGTCGGAAAGCTGGGCGATCGGGTCGATGGTGCCGTAGCCGTAGTTCGACGCCGAGCCGATGATCGCGACCGTGTGCTCGTCGATCATCGCCGCCATGGCGGCGACGTCGACCTGCGTGGTGACCGGGTCGATCGGGGCGTGACGCATCTCGATGCCGAACAGGTGACACGCCTTGTCAAAGGCCGGATGGCCGGTCTCGGGCTTGATGACGTTCGGCATGCGGTTGCCCTTGGCATAGGCATCCTCGCGGTAGGCGAGCATGGCGTGGGCGATGCTGCCGGTGCCGCCGCTGGTGACGAGACCAACCGGATCGTGCCCGCGATCGACTGCGGCCGAGCCGTGCATGAGGTCGAGGCCCATGGCGATGATCTCGCCTTCGAAGCGCGTCGCACTCGGGGCAATGTCGCGCTGCAGGGCGTTCACGTGGCCGTACATACCGAAGGCCTGAGCCATGAATGCGTAGTGCTCTTTGTCGCCGCAATAGAACGACCCCGACGCCTTCCCCGGCTCCCACGAGCCGTCTTCCTCCGTGGACATCTCGCGCAGCTCGCGGAGGATTGCCTCGTGATCACGGCCCTCCGATGGGAGCCCACGGACCACGGTGTAGCGGTCGGCGTACGGAAACTGCGGGTTCTTTTTCATGGGAGGGACTCCGTTCGAGAGATGGGTGATGCGGGTTCGTGATGCGGGTGAAGGCGAGCCATCGGCTCGGCGAGTCGGTCGTGGAGGTCGCGGAACACGAGCGTCCGCTCATCGAAGAGCGCCGACGCGGCCGTCGGTTCGTACCGTCGGCGGATCGGCACGAGGGCACCGAGATCGCCAACACCGATGCGGCCGATCGACAAGAAGCCGAGCAGCCCGGCGCCCCGAGCGTTGGCGTGCCGCGGACCTTCGACCTGCTCGACGACACGACCGAGCACGTCGGCCATCGTTTGGGACCAGGTATCGGACTGCGCACCTCCGCCGGCAAATCGCAGCATCGGGAGTGTGACGCCGAGAGTCGTTTCGACTTCGTCGGCCAGCCAACGCATCTGCAGGGCAACGCCCTCGAACACCGCCCGCAGCATGTGCACGCGCGTTGTGCCCATCGAAATCCCGATGAACGCGCCCCGGTGGCGACTGTCGATCTTCGGCGATGCCGATCCGTGGAGCCACGGGAGGAACATGAGCCCGTCGGACCCGGGGGCTACTCCTTCCACCGCCTTGGACACCCGGTCGAACAGGTCGTCCGGGCCGGTAGCGACCCGGTCGACCAAACCGTCGTCGGGACGGACAATCTCGTTGAGAATCGTCTCCAACACCTTCCCGCCCAACCCGGCTTCGGCCATGACGTAGTACCGGTCATGCAGCGCACTGGGCATGGTGGCGATGAACTTCGACGGTTCGACGACGCGGGTCGGGTGGTGCGCCGTCAACACGCCAGTGGTTCCCATCACCACCGTCCCCTGACCCGGTTCGAGGGCACCAGTACCAAGGGCTGCGGCCACGCTGTCGTTCGCACCCGCCACGACGACAACGTCGCGACGCACTCCGAGGTCGTCGGCGACGGTCGGGAGAATTGTGCCGAGAACAGAGAGCGACGCCACCAGTTCCGGCAGTTTCGAACGATCGATTCCTGCTCGGGCGATCAGATCGTCCGACCACGAGGATGCGCCGACGACGCGATTGTCGGTGAGGGCGAGCGGCATGGCACTGCACCCGGTTGCAGCGAGCCGGCCGCAGAACCGCGCGTTGAGATAGTCCATCGGCTCGAGATACGCCGCGGTGCGGGCGTGCATCGCCGGCTGTTCATGCTGCACGTGGAGGAGGTGAGCGAGCGAGGTACTCGGATACAGACCGTGAACGTCCGCCCAATGGGCCCGTGCCGACACGCCACCATCGGCCGCCGCCGGTCCGGTGACGGACGATGCTCCGGCCGAAAGCGCTGACGTGTACTGCTTGCCGCGCCCATCGAGCCAGACGAACATCGGGCCGACGGGTTTGCCCGATCCATCAACGGGGATGATCGAGGACCACTGGCTCGTCGCACACACGACGGAAACCTCACGCGCTGCGGAGGGTCCCGCGGACGCGAGTGCTTGCCGAGCGGCGTTCATCACCGCGCTCCAAACCTGTTCCGCGTCCTGCTCGGCGACGGAGTTCGGCCCGAACCGGGTCGATACGACTTCGGTGCCGGAACCAAGGATCCGTCCTTCTTCGGTGACCACGCTCACCTTCGCGGCAGTGGTTCCCAGATCGATGGCGAGGGCGTTCATCGTCGCTCTCTGGGACCGGACGGCACTGGCTTCCGCCTTGGCGTGGCTTTACCACCGGTTCCATGGGACGCCGAACCGGGCTCGTCGTAGCGATCCAGGTACGCACACACGGCAGTCTTGGTCTCTTCGATGATTCGCTGGTCACCCGAAGGGTCGAGCCGGAAGGCAAGATCGAGGCCCTTGTCGACGATGCCGACCACCAAGTGCATGGCGGCGTCGGGGTCGACGCCGCGGAGACGGAGTCCTGAGCGTTCAAGCCGACGAAGCGCCGCTCTCGCCTCGGCGAGATCGTGACTCATGTTCTCCTGGATCATCTGCGCGCTTTGGAATCGCGAAAACCAAAGGACGCGGAATCCGGGGTCGGTTCGGTAGAAGCTGACGAGGGCGTCGATCACCGCGCACAACCCTTCTTGCCACGGCCGGTCGGCGTACTCCTCGTGGACCCGATCGGCAATCGGCGTGACATTGGCAATGGAGCGTGCCATCACGGCCTCGAACACGGCCTCACGGTTCGGAAAGAAGTCGTACAGCCAGCCGATCGAGACACCGGCGCGAGAGGCGATGAGCCCGGTGGTGATGGCGTCGGGACCGATCTCGTCGATCAGCTCGGCGGCGGCATCGAGCACGGCCGACAATCGGGCGCGGCTTCGCTGCTGGGTCGGGACGCGTCGCGCGGCAGGGTCGTCGGGGGAGGCGACAACTGGCAGCGCAGGCACGGGCATGGACGGATCCTCAAAATCGGATGGGAGGGCGGAACTGGAAACCCGAACAAGATTCGGTTTAGTGTGCCACGAACGCCAACAAGGGAGCGCACGATGCTGAAGTCCTCGCCTGTGAACTACTCGCCGCCGCAGTCACGAACGCAGGTGTCGAGACGAAGTCGGCGAGTCGTCGTGACCATCCTCGCCGCTGGCTCGCTCCTGCTCGGAGCCTGCTCGTCCGACAGCAAGGACGACACGACAGCCGCAACCGAAGCGGCCGTGGCGACCGAAGCTGCTGCGCCAGATACGACGGCCACGGAGACGGAGGCGGTCGCTGCGCCCGACTCCGCCGCGACCGAAACCACGGCCTCTGTCGCGCCGAGCAATGCTCGCGAGCTGGTGATTGCCCGAGACATGGACACCAACTCGACCGACCCGGCACGGGCCTACTGCGATACCTGCCAGATCTTCATGACGGCGATCTACGAGACCCTCATCACGTTGGACCCCGCCGACCCGAACAAGCAGATCCCGCGCCTCGCAACCGAGTGGGAGGCCAACGCCGACAACACCGTGTTCACCTTCAATCTGAACCCGGACGCGAAGTTCGCCGATGGCTCACCTGTCGAAACGAAGGACGTGAAGTGGTCATGGGAGCGTCTCGCCAACGTCAAGGGTTCGGCCTCGTATCTCATGGCCGGGTTCAAAGGCATCGAAACCCCTGACCCAACCACAATCGTCGTCACGTTTGGCGCACCCAACTCGGCATTCCTCCCAATTGTCGCCGCCGGCTACATGGGCATCGTGAACAGTGATCTTGCGACCGAGAACGGAGCGAGCGCCGGTGCCGACGCTGCCACGGCCGACAAAGGTGAGCCGTGGTTCTTGAAGAACTCCGCCGGCAGCGGCCCGTACACGCTGGAGTCCTACACGCAGGGCTCCGATCTCATTCTGAAACGCAACGACGCCTACTGGGGCGCCTCGAAGCCGGTGTTCCCGAGGGTCACCTTCAAGCAGGTGAAGGACTCCGCGTCGCAGCTTCAGCAGCTTCAGCAGGGCGATGCCGACATTGCCATGCAGCTGTCGATCGACTCGCTCTCCCAACTCGACGGCAACGACAAGGTCACCACGAAGATCGTCGACTCCTACAACCTCGTCTACATCGCGTTGAGCCCGGGGGCAGTCGGCGCCGAGAACATGAAGGACGCCAACGTTCGCAAGGCGATCGGCATGGCCATCGACTACCAGGGCGCCATCGATGCCCTCGTTGCCGGCAAGGGCAAGACGCAGGCGTCACCGATCCCGAACGGCTTCCTCGGCTCGAAGG
>JANOHI010000093.1:0-8758 GCA_031406385.1 Acidimicrobiia bacterium | reverse complement strand
CCTGGTAGACGAGCGTGCCCTGGAGCGCGTCGCCGGTGAGGTCGCCGGCGAGGTTCGCGTCGAGCGTGTACGCGCACGCGTTCATCGTGTTGCCGCGGGTGCCGACGACGACGGTACCCAGCTCGGGGATCGACACCTGATAGTCCGACAGGATCTCGAGGAGCAGGGCCTCGGTCTCGACTTCGACGCGGTCGACTTCGTCGATGAGCAGCACCACGGGCTCCTCGGCCCGGATCGCCTCGAGCAGCGGACGGGTCAGGAGGAACTCCTCGCCGAAGATGTCCTCCTCCACGTCGGTCCACGTGCCGCCCTCTTCGGCGACGCGCTGGGCCTGGATGCGAAGGAGCTGCTTCTTGTAGTTCCACTCGTAGAGGGCCTTGGACTCGTCGAGGCCTTCGTAGCACTGCAGACGGATCAGGCGGGCGCCCGTCATCTTCGCGACGGCCTTCGCCAACTCGGTCTTGCCGGTACCGGCAGGACCTTCGCAGAGGATCGGCTTGCCGAGACGGTCGGCCAGGAACACGACACCAGCGATGCCATCGTCGGCCAGGTAATTCTGGCCGCGCAGGCCTTCACGGACTTCGGCAACGGAGGTGAAACGGTCACTCACGAGGAGGTTCTGCCTTTCGGTAATGTGCCGCACGAGGTCGAGCGGCGATGAAGCAAAGGTGGTGCAGAGCGAACGCGCGGTGGCCGGAGAGCAAACGTGCGGCACTGATGTTGTCCGTCCAACGACCCAACTGGCAAAACGGTGCCCTCTGGCGTGCCCGTTGTCACGCTCAGGACCGGACCTGGCCGGTGCTCTGCTTGCTGTTCTGCGGCACGCCCGCGCACGCTTAGGACCGGACCTCTCGGGTGCTCTGCTTGCTGTTCTGCGGCACGCCCGCGCACCCTCAGGACCGGACCTGTCCGGTGCTCTGCTGACCATCCGGCGAACGCGCTGTGCACGCTACGACCGCACCTGGCCGGTGCCCCGCACCACATACTTCGTGGTCGTCAGCTCCCGAAGTCCCATCGGGCCGCGGGCGTGGAGCTTCTGGGTGGAGATACCGATCTCGGCGCCGAAGCCGAACATCTCGCCGTCGGTGAACCGGCTCGACGCGTTGACCACCACGGCGGCGGCGTCGACCTCGTTGACGAACCGATCGGCGTTCGCCAGGTCACGGGTGACGATGACCTCCGTATGGCCGGTGCCGTTCACGCCGATGTGGGCGATGGCGGCGTCGATCGACGGAACCGTCGCCACCGACAGCTTCAGGTCAAGGAACTCCCGGGCAAAGTCGTCGGCCGTGGCCAACCCCATCCGGTCCGGACCGACGATCGACTGCGAGGCGGCGTCACCGACGAGCTCCACCTCGGGCATCGCCGATGCCACCATGGGCAGGAACATCGCCGCCACCGCCTCGTGCACGACGAGCGATTCGAGCGCGTTGCACACCGACGGCCGCTGCGTCTTGCCGTTGAGCAGGATCGTCAGCGCCATGTCGAGGTCGGCGCTCTCGTCGACGTAGAGATGGCAGTTGCCGTCACCGTCGATCACGTAGGGCACGGTCGCGTTGTCGAGGATGGAACGGATCAGCGACGGACCGCCCCGCGGGATGAGCACGTCGATCGATTCGCGCAACTGCATGAACTGGGTGGCCGCCTCGTAGCTCGTGTCCTCGACCAGGACGAGACCGTCGGCGGGAAGGCCCGCCTTGACGAGTCCGTCGCGCATGGCCGACGCGATCACCCGGTTCGATTCGATCGCCGCACTCGAACCCCGCAGGAACGCGGTGTTGCCGGACTTGCAGCACAGCCCGAACGCATCACTGGTGACGTTCGGACGGTTCTCATAGATGATGGCGACGACACCGAGCGGCACACGCACCTTGGAGATGCGGATCCCGTTGGGCCGCACCCAGCCCTCGATCACCTCGCCGACCGGGTCGGCCAGCGCGGCGACCGAGCGCAGGCCCGCGCCCATCGCCCGGACCCGGGCGTCGGTCAGCCGGAGCCGGTCGACGACGGGAGCGGGGGTTCCGGCGGCCTCCGCGCGCGACACGTCGATCGCATTGGCGGCCAGCACCTCGTCGGACGCGGCGTCGAGCAGGTCGGCGGCGGCGAGCAGTGCGGCGTCCTTGGTCGCCGTGGACGCCATCGCCATGGCCTTCGAGGCGACCTTGGCCCGCCGTCCCAGTTCGGCCATACGGGCAGCGAGATCGGCAGACACGGCCCGACAGTCTACCGGCACCCCCACCCCACCCCGCGGAGGATTCCCCTCTCGGCGCCAACCCACCCTTAGGTGGGCCGGCTGGCTCGCACGGGCCGGGAAACCGGCTCTTCGCGATTTAGCGGGGTTGTAGGGCGATGAGGGTCCAGTCGCAGCCGCCGATGGCGAGCAGGATTCGGGTGCGGTAGTGAGCGAAGTTGGTGAATCCTGCGGCGACTCGTTTGATCTTCTTGATGATCGAGTTCAGGCCTTCGGTCGGTCCGTTCGATGCGCCGGTGGTGTGCCAGGCGAGGATCGGTGTCCGCCACTGTTTCAACGTGCGCCCGAGACCGCGGATCTCCGGCACGGTCGATGTTCGGGCGTCGTCGATGATGGCGTCGATCCACAACGCGGCCAGGTCAGGTTCACCCCACAGCGTGTAGAGGTCACGGACGTTCTCTTTCGCTTCCCATGCCGCGAAGACTTGGCCGTCGGGGTCCCCGAACGCGAGGAGCACGTCGAGACGTTTCCGGGACCTCGCGTCGAGCCGCTCGGCGCCGAGCATCAACAACTTTCTCGCGCCGAACAACGGGTCGTCTTTGCGGCCGCGGTGGGCGAGTTGTTCGTTCTGGACCCGGCGACGGGTCTTGTCCGGGCAACGGTTCGCGGCCATCACGACGTGCATCGGGTCAGCGACCTGCACTGCTGCGGGGACACACTCGTCAAACGCCGCACGGAACGGTTCATGAAGGTCAGCAACAACGACCTTGACGCCCGAAACCCAGTGTGGGGGCCGAACGTTGAACCAGGCGACGAGGTCAGCGCGTTGGCGTCCTTGGAACACGTCCAACACGGTGCGGGCCTCGACATCGGTCACTGATGACACGAACTGGCGGCGTCGTTTCCTCCCCGCCGAGAGGAACACGGTCTCGTCAACACCGAGCTGCACCGTCGTTCCGATCCGTTCGGCGTGGTCGATCATGATCGCCCCCACGGCGGTGACGGTGTCCATCAACGTGTTCCACGCGACTCCCAACTCGTCTGCGACTTGGGACACCGGCCGGACCTGGCGGCCGACGTTGATCGTGGCCCACACCGCCGCACGCCACGTCATCGCCGACGAATACCGGGTCGCGATATCGGCGCGTTCCTCGGTCCACGACGGATCCCCGCCAGGGCACGACCACCGATACTTGTGCCACACCAACACCGCCTGCTGGCCCCCGAAAGGTAAGTCCGCGTATCGAGACAGCGGCCGATCCTTGACCACGCCAGCCATCCCGCACAGCTTGCAGAACCGGTTCGGTTCAGCCGTCTCGAGATGAATCTCCAACACCCCACCGACCCGATCGACGGACAACACCCGCACGTTCGGAAGCCCGATCAGAAGCTCCAGCATCGAGAACGGATCATCGGGCTCGGCCATTCACCGATCATCGCAGCCACCCCGCCAGATTGTGAGGAGCCGGGAAACCGCCCGTTTCCCGAAGTGAGCCGGCCCAAGCAAGTGAGCTGGCCCACGATCGTTCGGTTCACGGGGACGCGATTCCCGTGGGCCAGCTGGCTCGCACGGGCCGGGAAACCGGCAGTTTTCCGAAGTGAGCCGGCCCAAGCGAGTGAGCTGGCCCACTTCGGTCTCGGGACGCGAAACGGCCCGCCCCGCAAGTGCGGGAACGGGCCGGTTGGCGTTGCGTATGGCAAGAACGGCCGGAGGTACCGGCCAGTCTGGATCAGAACGTGAGGCCTACTTCCAGCTTGAGTTCTTGTAACCGGCGGTCAACGGTGAGCTGCCCGGCTTGTTGCTGGTTGCGTACGTGAGTCGACCGAGGACGGAAGCATCGACCCTCATGATGTACGAAGCTGTCGTCGGCGTCCGGCCTCCCACTGGTCCGTAGTCGTACTCCGGCATCAAAGCATCGAGGTTCACCCGTCCCGTTTGGGTCATGGCGGCTTTTATGCCGTCGCGGCTGAAATCGCCGAGCGCCGCCGCCTTCTCCAGAAGGGCAGCGACTGTCTTCGCCTGGACGTATCCCCAGATGAAGGCGCCGTTCACGTCGGCGGCGTACTGAGGCGCATTCTTCTTCACGGAGGCGACCATCGCCGCCATGCCCGGAATGGCCGGGTCTCCCCACTCGCCGGCATCGGTGGCGCAGAAGAACTGCTTGGTGTACAGCGCTTCGGTGCTGTTGTTGACCTGACCCTTGTCGAATGACGGAGCGATGCCGGCGAAAATCGGGTTGTACCCATTTTGGGCGCCGTTGACGATGAGCCCTGTCGTTTGGGCGGACGACTCGGCCAGCAGCACAACGCCGCAGTTGGCTTCTTTCAACTGCGAGACGACCGCCGCCATGTTCGCCTCACTCGCAGCAAACCGAATGATCGGACCGGTATCGACGCCAAGCTTCTTGGTGGCGATACCGAAACCTTCGACGCCGGTATCGCCATACGGGCCGGTGTGGGCGGCAGCGCAGAACTTCTTACCCTTGCCCCCGGCGTTGTTGTAGACCCAGTCAAGGACGTTGATCGCCTGAAACTGGTACGCCCCGCCGACCGGTAGGTAGCTTTCATCTCGAGCCCAGGTGGCGTCGAGAGAGATCGGCGAACCGACCACGTTGTCCTGCTTCAGCTTGGCGGCAAGCGCTACGACGAGCGGGGTGCCGTAGATTTGGCTGACCATGACCGTCTTGTCCTTGAGCTCGGCATATTTCTGCGACGCCACATCGGGGCTGTACTCGGTCTCGGCGAAGATCGTATTGACCTTGTACTTACCGGCGATCCCGCCTTTATCATTGAGATCGTTCATGTAGGCCAGAAACCCTGCGGTCAGGGCCTTACCTCCGACAGCGAAGGGTCCGGCGGCGACGTTGCCGAGGTGAGCCAGCGAAATGGTCTTACCATCGAAGCCCGGAACCGGCTTCGGGCCCGAGGCCGGCGCCGGGGAGGCACCTGCAACCGCGGTCGGGGCAACGGTCGCTGCGGGCGCCGCCTGCCAAACCTTCTTGCGGCCCTTCGCGACGCAGATGAGTTTCCCTTCTTTCGCGCCAACCGCCTTGCAGGAGCCGTTGGCCTTTGCTTTGGCTGCCGCAGCCGAGGGCAACATCGAGGAGGCAGACAACACGAAGACACCCACCCCCAAAGCGACGACGTATCTGTGTACTTGATGTTTCATGGATTCCCCTTTTGGAATGTGAGTGTGACACGTGGACGGAAGTATACTCCGGTAAGTACGAGCGTTTAGTGAACAACGATCAATTGAAACTATGCACTGAACTGAAACTATGCACTGAACGGCCAGGTCTTGAAGTAGCGTTTGGATCGTTCCCACAGTCCATTTAGACCAAGGGGAAAGAACATCAGGAACAAAATGATCAACAGGCCGAAAATTACCTTAATAAACCGTGGAACGGTCATGCCGGACGCAGCGTTGTTCGTCTGCAGGAAGGGTAGCCAGTCGACGAGCCAAACGTAACGCTCGATCAGTCGCTCCAGCATCGCAATCGCCAAGGCCCCGAAAATGGACCCTCGGATACTACCGACACCGCCTACGATGATCATCGCAACGAACTGAATTGAGTAAGCGTTACTGAAATTAGACGGCTGAACAAAGCTGAAGTATGAGCCGTACAGAACGCCCGCCAAGGCGGCAAAGGCTCCACAGATCGCGAACGCCCAAATCTTCGTGTAGGCCTGTCGAACCCCAATAATTTCAGCCGAGAGATCACGGTCACGGACAGCCATCATCGCCCTACCATTTCGCGAACGGATCAAATTGGTCGAAACCAGTGTGACCACCGCTACGCAAGCCCAAACGAGCCAGAAGTAGGCAGCGTCCTTCGAAAACGTATAGCCGAAGAAGTCGGCGTCGCCTCCCGGCGCGTCAAGGACCGAAAACAGCATGGTCTTCCCCGGCCAGATCGTGATCGAAGCCGGTGGAAAGTTCGGTCGACCGGTATTGCCTTTGGTAATCCACGTGAAAACGTCGGCGAACAACCATTCGCCCGCCACGACCAGGCCGATGGACACCACCGCCAGGTATTGTCCACGAAGGCGGAGAGCGAAAGGACCGACGAGGGCCGAAAGGACTGCACCAAGAACAACAACGAGCAAAGCGGCCAACGGGAAAGGCAGTGGATGGTCTCCGAAAGGGGTGATGTCCATACCGAAGTATCCGATTGCATATGCCCCAAAGCCTATGAAAAAAGCCTGAGCTAGGGAGATCTGACCCGTGAAGCCAATCAAGAGGTTCAGTCCGATAGCCCCGATTGCGTAAATCCCGGCGAAAACGAGTACCTGCAGCCAAAAATTGCTTAGAGGAAGACCCGGGACAAAGGTATGGGGCACGTGCGCTCCGCCAACACCGATCCACGACATACCTACGGGCGCACTCACGAACAGCAGAGCCAGCGCCGCCATTCGTACCTTGGCCCAATTTCCTCGAAAGATTCGGCTATCAGCCGCATAGGTCCGGACTGCTCGATGCCGGTGATCGGTCAAACCCTGGCGCAACACGATTCCTACGATGGCACCCAATGCCAGCAGGGTCAGATGAGCACCGGTCATCAGACTCGCCTAACTTCTTTTGTTCCAAAAATGCCGTATGGGCGAACTAACAAGACAACCAACATTATCACGTAAGGAAAAACTAGGTGGAAGTTTGTAAAAATATGCGTCGAAAAGGCGTTGTTAATCTTCTGCTGATATCCGAACATCAACTGTTCGGCCAATCCAATTGCCATACCCCCGACGATCGCTCCATTCGTGCTATCAACGCCACCGATAATTATAGCCGGAAAGGCCGCGAACGTCGCGAGTTGGAGACTCGATTGGGTAATTGAGCTTCCGTTGCCACTGGAAAGCAGCACTGCGGCAAGGGCGGCCAAGCCAGCCGAGATCGCCCACGAAACCCCGTACACGCGTCGAGCGCTGATCCCCTGGGCCATTGCCGCCTCCTGGTCATACGCCGTCGCTCGCATTGCCGTACCCATCCGACTGCGCTTGAAGAACAACAAGAAGCACACGACAACGACCACCGCCACACAGAAGGTGACAATCGACTGCAGAGTAATCGAAACACCACCTACTTTGTAGTACCGCAGCCCGATAGGTTCTTTCAGCGAAATTGAGTCATCACCCCAAATCGAACCGATCAGGAACTGCACGACGATTGCCAAACCAAACGTCGCCATGATCGTGGCGAATACCGGTTTGTTCCGGAAATTGCTCAGCACGACACGCTCTACCAAGAAACCAAAAGCAGCCGTTACAAGGACACCCACGAGGAGGGCTACAACCCACGGAAAGGAAGCAATCGTCCACGGACGAAAGTTATCCGGGAACTGTTCCTTAAGGCCGCCATTCACCGTGTAGGTGACATAAGCTCCAACACTCATCAGGGCGGCCTGTCCGAAATTCAACACGTGCGTGGCTTTGTAGATAATCACGAAACCAAGAGCGATGAGCGTGTAAATCGCTCCACGAGAGAGGCCCTGAACTACGAACGTAAAAAATTGGTTCATGCCCCGACTCCCTCCGATTTCACGTCAGACTTCTGATCGTGGACGTGAACGCCGATCGAGTGAAACCATTGGAGAATTCCCGGATCGAGAGGCTCGCCATACGACACGACCGAACGCACCCTCCCGAGTCCATACTGGTTGCGCACTGCTCGACGTGCAGCGAAGCCGCCAAGGACCACCACTGCCCCGAAACCGAAGAGCAGGAGAAAGGAAGGGCCAAGACGACTCAGCGGACGCTCGGAATCCATCAATGATGCCAGCAGGAACGCCAGAAACACGATGACAGATGTCGTAATCACCAGCGGGGAGATCGCATTCGGGGGTCTCGGGTCGAGCTTCGCCCCTCGGCGAAGCGCGGCTCGATAGGCGATCCGCTTTAGACCCTTCGTGCGGCTTGCTCGCCTCTGAGCATCGGCGTGAATCCTCGCAAGGATGCTGCTCGGTGCTGCCAGGAGAGTGGGACGAACCTCGGGAATTTCCCGCAGCAGCAATTCTGGAACGGGACTCATCGAGATTGTCATTCCCGAGATCGCGTGGGCCAACACATCATCCGTGAGGGACGTCGCGTTGGCAAACGAGCCAAGCGCCATGCACTCGTCACTCGATGTTGTTGAGGCAGACGACACTGCGTTGTGCGCGTCCGCGCGCATTTCGGTGTGGGTTCGCTCGCGAATCGCACCATGTTCGTCAACAAGCCCGATCGCGACGGAATCATCGGTCACATCCGGGAAAGACACGCCGGCCGTGTCTGGGACGCTGGCGGTCATCCTCGACCACGACAGCACCGTTGGGTCGGCATCAATCGATGGCAGATCAAGGCGACGCATCCCGCGAGTAGCAATGACCACGATATGACCGACGCTCGGAAGCTTCCCCACGATCCGGGCTTCCTCGATCTTGTCGAACTGTTCCTGATCGCCGGCGATCACAGCGACGACTGACTGCGATGCAAGAACTGACCAGACCGTGTTGCCCGACGATTCTGGCGAAAGAACGACGACGACGGCCCCACAGCGCTGGACGGCAAAGAACGCAACCAGCCACGAGGGCG
>JANOHI010000070.1:0-42720 GCA_031406385.1 Acidimicrobiia bacterium | reverse complement strand
GGCCACGATCGCCCGATTCGGTGAAGGGCCTTCCGGCGGTTGGCAGGACTTTTGGAAGGCTCTGAAGGCCAACGACGTGAAGGTCACGAGCGGCTGGACCGAGGCATACGAGACGTGGTTCAGCGCGGGCGGCGGCAAAGGTGACCGTCCGCTTGTCGTGTCCTATGCGACCTCGCCGGCTGCGGCCGTTCTTTTCGGGTCTGATCCATCGGCCACGCAGGCACCAACCGGCGTGGTCGAAGACACCTGCTACCGGCAGGTCGAGTTCGCCGGAGTGCTGCGCGGTGAAGCGCAGGACGAAGCACGCCAGCTCCTCGACTTCCTCGTGAGCACGGCGGTGCAGGAGGACATGCAACTCAACATGTTCGTGCTTCCGTCCAACACCGCGGCCAAGATCGACAAGGCGTTCACGTCGTTCGCCCTCTTCCCGGCCAACGCCGTCGAACTCCCGCCCGAACAGGTCGGGGCGAACCGCGAGCGCTGGATCGACGAGTGGACGAACCTGGTGACGTGAGCCCGGAACCGAACCCCTGCCCCTATTCACCGCCCGCTCACTCGGCCAACGCCGGTCCAGGAAATCGGTGAATCGAGCAACGCCCGAACGCCGCGACGCCCGAACGCATCGCGCCCTTCCTGGGATCGCCGCGCTGCAGATCGGGGGTGCGTTCTTCGTTGCCCTGTTCGTCGTGTGGCCCTTCGCCCGCCTCCTCCGTGACGGGTTGGGTAGGTCGGCGCTCGGCGACGTGGTCTCGAACGCCCGGATTCGCCGCATCGCGTGGTTCACGCTGTGGCAGGCAGCGCTCTCCACGGCAGCGGTGCTCACGCTTGCACTCCCACTCTCGGCAGTGCTCAGCCGTTCCCGCTTTCGCGGTCGGCGCGCTGCCATGTTGTTCGCCGCGGCGCCGTTCACGCTTCCCACCGTTGTGGTCGGCACGGCATTCCTGGCCACCCTTCCCGATGATCTCCGTCAGGGCTGGTTCGCTATCGTCTGTGCACATATTTTCTTCAACGTCGGCATGGCGACACGGGTACTGACGACCGCGACCGAAGGTCTCGACAGCTCCCCCTGGGAGGCTGCCCGCATGCTCGGTGCCTCGCCGTTCGTCGCATGGCGCACAATCACCTTTCGCCAGCTACGGCCCAACGTTCTGGCGATCGCATCGATCGTCGCGACTCTCACCCTGACGTCGTTCGGAACTGTCCTGCTGCTCGGAGGTCCGAGCTACGCGACGATCGATGTCGAGATCTATCGACAGGCACTTCAGGTCCTTCGACTCGACCGTGCGGCCGCGCTCGCACTACTCCAGTTCGCCGTTGTCGGAGCCGTGCTGGCCTGGACGCTACGTCACGAACCACCCACTGCGTCGGCCCGCGGCCGAAACCGCCGTGCACCGTCGCCGCTCGTTGCGCAGATAGCGGCCGCCACGGTATTGGTCGGTGTCGTTCTCACCCCGCTCGTCGCGTTGGCCCGGCGAGCGCTCCGTCAGGCGAACGGCTCGATGGGGTTCGACAACTTCAGAGCGCTTGGGAGGGTCACCCGTGGGTCCGGTCTGGTCGACGCGCCGATTTCGAGCCTCGTCGTCAGCCTTCGCACCGCCTCCGCTGCAGCGGCCGTTGCCGTTGCGGTGGGCATCGCCGTCGCGGTTGCGGCGACGAGCTCACGTTCGCTCACCGCTCGGCGCGTCATGTACGCCCTCGGCACGCTGCCACTTGCCACGTCGGCCGTGGCTCTGGGGCTCGGAGTGCTCCTCGGATTCTCATCGGAGCCGTTCGCCTGGCGGCGCTCCGCGCTCCTCCTGCCGTGCGTTCAGGCCGTCGTGTGCCTACCCTTCGTCGTTCGCACGATCCTCCCAGCACTTGCCGCAGCGCCACCCGCGCTTTCCGACGCCGCCGAGACCCTCGGTGCCTCGCCGTGGTGGGCGTGGTGGTCCATTGACTTCGCGCTAGCCCGCCGCTCGATCGGGGTGGCGATCGGACTCGCCTTCACGGTTGCCTTGGGCGAATTCGGGGCTTCCTCGTTCCTCGCGCGCCCGCAGACGCCGACCATGCCGATCGCCATCGCCCGGCTCTCCGGCCGCCCCGGACAGGTGGTGCAAGGACAGGCGGCGGCACTCGCCCTGGTGCTCGGTGTACTTACGATGGTGTGCGTGGGACTCGCCGAACGAACCAGACGGCCGCGATGAAGGCGCTCTCCGTTCGTGGTCTCATCGTCCGCTTCGGCGAACGCACGGTGCTCGACGGCGTCACGCTCGACGTCGAACAGTCCGAGCTCGTCGTCGTGATGGGTCCGAGCGGGTGCGGAAAGAGCACGCTGCTGCGGGCCATCGCCGGCCTCGAACCCATCGCCGGTGGAAGCATCCTCCTCAACGACCATGACGCCACGATGTTGCCGCCGCACCGACGCAACATCGGATTCGTGTTCCAGGACCTCGCCCTGTTCCCCCACCTCAACGTCGGCGAGAACATCGCCTATGGGCTGCGTAGGCGGGGAATGAAAGCTCCGGCACGCCGTAAGCGGGTCGCCGAACTGCTCGACCTCGTCGGCCTCGGCGACGAAACCCTGAGGAACGTGCAGACCCTCTCGGGCGGCGAGCAGCAACGCGTCGCTGTGGCTCGTGCACTTGCGCCGTCGCCGTCGCTCCTCTTACTCGACGAACCGCTGTCCGCCCTCGACGCCGACCGAAAGCTCGGCATCGCCGACGAGATCGTCCGGGTGATCCGCACGACCGGTACCGCCGCAATCTACGTCACCCACGATGAGGACGAAGCCGCACAGGTTGGTTCGAGGGTCGTGCGTCTCGAGGGCGGCCGACTCGTCGGCGGCGGCCGCTAATCCGGTCGGAGTCGGATCCTGCGCAGCCACCGTGTAAGCCAGCGCCCGTGCGCGATTCAGCTGGCGAGGGTCGGTGCTGTCCCGGTCGAGAGCCCTGCCCACAACTTCGCGACCACCGTGCGCCACCAAGGCGCTCCGGATGATTCGTTCGTGCTCCCGCAGGACGCTCCGACCGTTCTCATCGCCGAGCCTCTGCATCATCTCGGCGTGACCTTCGATATCGGTGAACACGATCGTGCGCACGGTTCCCGGCCCCTGACTGTCGGTTGGAGCCGCGACGCGTAGCGAACTGCGACATGGGCCAAACCGTGCACTCGCAAGGCCATCCGCTCGATCCCGAGGTGATCCTCCAAGGCATGCAGGTCACCGACATGCGCGGCGGACCTGACATCTTCCAACCCTCTGCTTGAGAGCCCGGTGTTGCGCCAATCGAACCGGATGATGGTCCGCTGATGGGCCAGAACTTCGTATTGCTCGACGCAATCCTGATGATTTGCTTCTACCGGGTGGAATCCCACCGCACGAGTCGCGAGGCGCTGCGGACCTCGGGGGCGCATGGCCAAGTCGACTTCATCGCCACGTCCGGCCGCGCTCCAATCCGCCAGAAACAGACAGATTCGAGGAAAGAACTCCGCCGAATTGTAGGACGAATTGTTGTTCGCTAGAGTCGTACTCATGTCCTTATTTGACGCGATCGAGACGGAGGAATCGCTCGACGGAGCCGCGCCGATCCTCGACCTCGATGCCGAGTGGCTTGAACTCAACGCAACCCGCGATGAACGGACGGATCTGATCGAGGCCTGGCACACGGCCCAGGTCGCCCACCTCCATGTCGCCGACGCGATCAACGCGTGGGACCGAGCCGATGCCCACACGCTCGACGGTGCGCGCTCCCCCATCGCTTGGATGCGCCATCGGCTCGCCATCTCGCACGGCAACGCCCTCCGCCTGCTCACCCGCGCCCGAGGACTGCACGCCACGCCCCTTCTCCGCCGCGCCGTGCTCACCGCTGCACTGACCATTGACCAGGCCGACCTCCTCATCAACGCCTTCACCACACCGCGCACTGCGTACGTTGCGCGTGACATCGACATGCTCATCGACCACGTCAACAACCTCTCCGTGCAACACACCGCCATTGTCGCCAGACGCTGGGCCGACCGCGTCGATGCCGAGCTCGAATCCGACCTCGCCTCGTCCGATTCGTCGGGCGAGCACGACACGTCAGCCGACGCGTCAGTGCGTGCAGACGCCGATCCGACGACCGACGCTGACGCCGAGCCAAACGACCAGACCTCGGCGGCGACCACGCAGCGCACGGTGAGCGAACTCCGCCTCGGCCACATCCTCGATGGCGACCTCGTGCTCGAAGGCACGTTCAACGACCTCGACGCGGCCACCCTCCATGCCGCCATCGCTGCCGCCCGAGCGCTCACGAACCCCAACCGCGACCCCAACGCAGACACGACAGGTGTCGATCACGAACGTCTCGAAGACGGCTCCTTCACAAAGACGCCGGTCGACCCGCGCAGCCCCGGCCAGCAACGCGCCGACGCGCTCACCTTCATCAGCCAGTTCTTCCTCGACCATCACGGCACCGTCACCGGTACCGCCATCAGCCGACCCCACGTCAGCATCGCGATTGACCTTGATCAGCTCACCGCGTCACACCTCACCGCCAACGCGGAGACGCCCTACTCGGCAGTCGGACTCGACCTTGCCGACGTGCTGCAGAACTGCTGCGATGCCTCGATCACGCGCATCCTCACGGCCGGTTCGTCGATTGTCCTCGACATCGGTCGGTCCACTCGCGTGGTGTCTCCGTCCCTCCGCAAAGCCATCGTCCACCGTGACAAACACTGCCGCTTCCCTGGATGCGACATGCCACACGCCTTCACCGATGTGCACCACATCTGGCACTGGACCCGCGGCGGGCCGACCGATCAGCAGAACCTTGCTCTCCTCTGCCGAAGACATCACACGCTGATCCATCACGGTCAATGGCGGATGACCGGCAACGCCAACGAGTCACTACAGGTAACCGGACCGGACGGCACCATTCACCGGAGCCGACCACCCCACCTCGCCCCGCGGAGCGCGCCCGGTTGACCGATGCCGACGAATAGCTGCCGAAGCCCAGGGGAGTCAGAAGCGAACCCGTCCGAGCTCAGGCGGACCCCCGCTACAACGTTGATCGAAGACTGCATCGATTGAAGTTACGTTGCCGAACGTGTCGAATGAGATGCTGTTGACTGTAAATCGCCCAGCCAGGAAATAGCAGACGTTCTCACTTCCGAACTTGAATCCGAGACCTGCGTTTGAGCCGTTGTACGGGTAGAACGTCGCTGGACCGTACGAACCCACACCAAGACTTGCGGATCCTCCTGCGGAAAAACTGATGTCGAATTCGTCCCATTCGCCGAACTGATACTTCGTGCCTCGAACGGTCACTGCGCCGGGCCCACCGCTGATGTCGAACACCCACGGGTTCTCGATAGCTGAGCGACAGTAGCCTAAAGCGGCGACATTCCCTGAAATTCGAAAGTCCACCACGAGTGCTCGACCCGATGACGGAAATGAACTCAGGCACTCCCCTTCGAACGGTGGTGTGTAGGGGCGGATACGAATCATTCCTCGAATCGGCGGGGCAATCGGGCTGCCGCAACGCTGCTCGAAGCTGAGGTCGAGATCGACGATTTGGCCGACAGCGTCGAACACCAGGGTTGAGATCGTAAATTCCCCGAAAGACTCTGCGCAACCACCGAACGACCCGCCGCTCACTGACACCTGTGGGACCCCGGGTTCAGGAAAGCGACGCGCATTCGCGTAGGTGCCAAGAACAATCGGATCTCCTACCGCAGGGTTGAAGTAGAGATTAAAAAAACTGTATCCATCGGGCCATCGCTTCGTGGCATAGACCGCGAGACCGCTGTTCCCCACCCAACCAGAAGCTAGGGAAATGATCGTGCAGTTCCGATCGTTGTACCCATAGCCCGGCGGGATCTCGATGACGAGGTACCTCGATGCTTCAGGGATCCGTTCAAGGCATGGGCCGAAGGCGAACGGCGGTTCCCCAGGAGCCGACGGCCGAGTCGTCACCGTCGCAGACCCACCACCGGACTGAGGAGCGCCGGTTCGAGGGATGGTTGTGCCACCTCCCGCCGACGGCGCTGCTCCCGACAGGAATGACCACGCGAGCTCGACCGAACCCGTTCGGCCGGTAGGGCTGTCGATGGCGACGTAGTAGGACTCGCCCTCCGACAGCGAAGCCGCCTCGAACCGGCTCGTGGAGTCGAACCCATTCGCGGTCTGGCCGACGTCGTTATGGGCGCCAAGGGGAAACAATCGCTGGATGTCCGAACCCGCGAGGACCGTGATGGCGGTGTCGAAGTTTGAGCCGGCTGTCGAGAGCGAGAGGCGTTGACGTGAACGACCGGGGATCCGATACCAGATCGACTTCGACGACGGCGCTCCGGCAATGGCCCCTGGTTCTCCTTCCTGGCTCGTTGCGAAGGCATTCACGCCACTGATCGAACCGGAGGCAGCCGAGATCGGCACCGCCGACGACAGAGCGTCGTTCGCCGGCGTGCCCGTGGACGTGCTTGACGACCATGCAAGTGAGACTGTTCCGCACGACACGACATCGGTACCGCAACTCACCGCGATGCGATAGGCCGTCCCTGCGACCACTTCGATCGGACCGACCATCGCCGCGGTGCCGGTCGAGGTCGCGTTGTCGTTCGCCGCGACTTCGCCGAGCGTGCCGAGCATCGTTCCCGTGTACATCGAGAGCGCGGTATCGAACGTCGAGCCCACGGTGGAGAAGGTCGCCGTGCCGGTGCTGGGTGCGGTCCAGGAGAACCACGTTGACCGGATGCCGTTGCGGTTCCCGTGCGCGGTCTCACCACCTTGCGAGGTGAGGCCGGCCGGTACCGACGTTGAACCGGATGCCCCGACAAGCACCCGTGACCGATCGAACGAGTCGGGCCCCGTTGCCCCGAAGGCACTCTGAAGAGCGTCGAGCGCGGACGGGAGATCGAGTCGGGGAAACGTGAGTCCGACACGTGCGTCGAAGATCTGCACGGGACTCGTTCGCACTGCTGCATTCAGCGCAGCAGAAGAGGCTGTCGGCACCGCAGACGCAAGCATCGCGACCGCCGCCGAGACATGGGGGGCGGCCTGGGACGTGCCGGCGGCTATCAAGCCGCCTGCGGTGATTACGGCACCCGGGGCAAGCACGGAGAGGTTCGGGCCGGACTGGGAGAAACAGGGGATCTTGTCGAGCGACGGCGTGTAGTCGATGCAGGCGTTGCCAAACGTAATTGCCCCGACGTTCATGTCGTAGGTCGCGCCGACGGAGATCACGCCCGGAACGCATGCCGGACTGGAGAGACCCTGTCGGAACGCAGTGCTTTCTTGGGCATAAGCAGAGTTGCCGGCGGCCGCAACCGGTTGGATGCCCGTCAAGAGCAGCGCACCCATGCCTGTGGTGTCGGTGCACGCGCTGGAGAAGAAGGCGGTGTTGCCAAGACTGAGGTTGACGGCGCGAATCGGCACGCCTGAGGACTTCAGATCGATGAAGTACTGGACGGCCGCAGCAACGTCGCTCGCGTATGCGATTCCCCCGGGGCCGAAGACGTCGGCGACCACGAGCTTCGCCTGCGGGGCGATACGAGCGATGATCGACGACACGTTTGTCCCATGACCGCTGGCGTCGAGGGAGCCGTCGTCATAAGGCGTGCCGTTCTCGTTTCGACTGAAGTCCGGCGGAACGATCGCCACCGGGCACGAGGTGGGAACCCCGGGCGCGATGCACCCGAGATCGCCGGTGGTGTAGTTCACGCCGGTGTCAATGACCCCGACGTAGGTTCCGGCTCCGCCGTACCCCCGCGCCCAGGTCTGTGGCGCACCGATCACGTTGGACGACTCCGACACCGTCGCCCGGAACTCTTCGTCGAGCACCACCTGTTCCACGACGTCGGAGTTGCCGAGCGCAACGAGTGATGCCAGCGAATCGATCCGCACCGGCGTGACATTTATCGAGGGCAGCTTCGTCGTCACCGATACCCCGGCGATGTCGGCGATCTCATCTTTCGCCGACGCGAACAACTGTGCCAGCGACGAAGCAACATCGCCAGTCGCATCGGTCGATGCGGAGGAAGCGGCCGCCCGCCCGATCGCCGGCTGGCGTTGAACAACGATGGCCCGGACCTCGCCGTTCTCCGCCAGCGCCTGCGCCACCCGGGGATCAACCCGGCCCCACGACACGACTTCGGCCACCGACCGGTACACCCGGTCGTCGGGCCACGTCTCCGCCGAGGACTCGCCAGTTGGAAGGAGCGCACTACCGACAGCAACGCCCACGAGTACCAACCCCAAGAAGCGCACGCGAAGGAATGCGAAACGCCGCTGAAGGCCCATGCGCCCAAGTGTCCCACGTCAACACGAGAGTGCGTAGGGGCTCATTGGCCTAGACCCGGGGTCGCCCCGCCCTCCCGACCGGTCCCGACGGCCCACTCGACCGGCTCCGTTCACGACGTGGTGAGCGCGGAGACCGGTCCCCGATGTGATTCGATTGGTACCAGTGACGTCGACGATGCCCAATCGCCGCAGCACAGCGCCGGTCGACCCCGGACCGTGTGTCTGGGACTTTCCCGACGCCCGCACGGCCGACGAAGACGGGCTCGTCGCCATCGGCGCCGATCTGGTGCCGGCCACCCTCGTGCACGCATATCGCCATGGGGCGTTTCCTTGGCCGCACGGCAAGCGCAACCTGCCCTGGTTCTCGCCGAACCCTCGAGGGGTGCTAGCGCTCGATGACATTTCGATGAGCAAGACCCTCCGTCAGACACTGCGTCGCAGCGGTTGGACGGCAACTGTCGATAGTGCCTTTGGCGCAGTGATCGACGCGTGTTCCATACGTGCACGAGAAGGCACGTGGATCACGCCGAAGATGCGAGCGGCCTACATCGAGTTGCACGCCATGGGGTGGACGCACAGCGTGGAGATCTGGGACGGCGACGAGCTTGTCGGTGGCTGCTACGGCGTCCTCGTCGGCGGGATGTTCATCGGAGAGTCGATGTTCCATCGCGTCACCGACGCATCGAAGGTCGCGCTCGTCGAACTCGGTGCGCGTCTGACCGAAGGAGGAGCCGGCCTCATCGACGTGCAGCTCGTGACGGATCACCTCGCGTCGATGGGTGCTCGTCCGATTTCCCGACTGCTCTACCTCGAACTACTCGCCGAGTTACGCGACGACACGGTGAGCCTGCTCTGCGATCGACTGCCGGTGAGCCGCCATCTCGACAGCCCTCAGAACAGGGAGTCCTGAGCCGGCACCTGGGCATCGGCGGCGTCGTCGGCGTGCCCGGTACTCACCGAGAGCCGGCTCGGAAGCAAGGCGTTGGCGGCGACGACTTTGCACGCCGCAACAGCCAGGCGATCGACGAGGTCGTTCATCGGGTTCCCGCTGTGACCCTTGACCCACACGAACTCGATCCTGGCGATGTCGGCCTTGACGACCTCCACGAGGGGCTTCCAGAGATCCTGGTTGGCGACCGGCTGCTTCTGCGAGTTCTTCCACCCGTTGCGTTCCCAGTTCGCCCACCACCGCTGCTTGAAGCAGTTCACGACGTACGTCGAATCACTCACGATGCGCACCACGCCGCCTTTTTCCGCCAGCAGGGTTCGGAGCGCTTCGAGCACCGCAGTGACCTCCATGCGCTGATTGGTCGAAACCGTTTCACCGCCACTCGCCGACGCGCCACCCTCGATCGCCCAGGCCCAGCCGCCCGGCCCCGGATTCCCGGCGCACGCACCGTCGGTATAGGCGATGAGCATCTTGTCTGATGATGGGACGGCCATGATGTCCAAGCCTGGCCGAGTTCACCAGTCACCGGGGTGACGGTCCGACCAACCGCCGGCGTTCACGGATGGGTCCGTCCCTGCTCTCGGCAGCTCGATCCGTACCCGCGCGCCACCGCCGGACTTCGTTACCATCGTGAAGAGACCGCCTGATGACTGGGTGAGCCGACGGACGATATCAAGACCGAGCCCGGTGGATCCGGCTGGGCTGTCCCCTCGTCGTTGGTCGAAGCCCGGAGGAAATCCCGGCCCGTCATCCTCCACCACCAACGTGACCCGCTCACCACTGCCAAGGACTCGGACGGAGAGACCGATCCCTTCGGCGGTGTGGGAGAACACGTTGTCGACGAGAACATCGACGATCGTCGTGACGTCCGTCGACACCATGGCCACCGGCACCGGTTCATCGGGAACTTCGACCACGAACGGCCGGTGCTCGTCCTCGGCCAGCACGCGCCAAAACGATGTGCGCGTACGAACGACCACAGCAAGGTCCGTGGAGATGCCGATGCCGTGGCGCGTGGGAGTAGCCGCTTCGCGGATGATCCGGTCAAGCGTGCTCGTCAATTCCTCCAGCCCGAGCTCGATGCGCTGCAGGCCCTGTCGATCATCGACGGTGGCGAGTTCGGCGCGCAGCGCTGTCACCGGCGTGCGCAGCTGGTGCTGCAGATCGGCGAGCGCAGCTCGCTCGGTTCCCAAGAGCTCGTCGATACGGTCGGCGAGGCGGTTCAGCGCCGTCCCTACCGCGCGAACCTCCGGTGGGCCGCCCGGTTCGGCGCGAGCTTCGACGTCACCGCCCCCGAGACGGTTGGCGACGTCGGCCAGGCGGTCGACACTGCGGACGACGGATCGTCCGAGGCGGTCGTTGAGGAAGACGGCGAACCCGATGAGACCGAGACCGAGAAAGCCGAGCATCGCCCACGAGCGATGGACACCGCGCTCGAGCAGGGAGTCCGGCACAAGCACTCGGATGACGGCAATGGATCCGTTGGAGCGCAGCACCGGTTGATACACAACCTTGCCCCCCGACATGCGATGAACGAACGAGTCACCCGAACGGGCCCGCTCCAGCGACGACGGATCGGCGATCGGATCCCGATCGAGCACCGCCCCGAGACCGAGCACCGAGCCATCAGGGAACACGACGCTGACCTCGCGCGGCCGCGCACGCTGACCGACCGTGACAATCGCCCCGGTCACGCGCGGGTCACCCGCCAGCGACAGGATCGGCGACAGGGCGAGCGCGTCGGACCGGCCCTGGGTGATCGCCCGTTCATCGGCAGTTCGAGCGATGAGGATCGCCAGCGGAATGACGAATACGGAAACAATGACGACGCTGACGAGGAGCGATCGGATGAACAGGGAACGGCGCACGGGAAGTCGGCAACGACGCGACGGTCAGTTGTCCGATGGCGTGACGACTCGGATGCCGACACCGCGCACCGACTGGAGGTACCGCGGTCGATCTGCCGTCTCGCCGAGCTTTCGCCGCAGCCACGAGACATGCACATCGACGGTCTTGTCGGTCGTAAAGAATGGCTGGTGCCACACCTCGGCCAGCAGAGTCTTCTTCGAAACAACCTGCCCTTCGTGTCGGGCGAGGTAGTGGAGCAGGTCGAACTCCTTCCGGGCCAGTTCCAGAGGCCGGCCGTCGAGCGACGCTTCACGGGTCCGGGCATTGATCCGCAGACCACCGACCACGACATCCTGGGTTCGCTCCGCCGTTCCGCCGAGCCGACGCAGCGCTGCCCGAATCCGCGCGTCGAGCTGATCCGGGGAGAACGGCTTCGTCAGGTAATCGTCTGCTCCGGCATCGAGGGTTCGGACGATCTCTTCCTCGGACACCCGGGCCGTGGCGACAATCACGATCGCGTCCGACACCGGACGCAGCATTCGAAGCAGCTCCGCGCCATCGAGATCGGGCAGCCCAAGATCGAGCACGATCACTTCGGGCTTGTGGTTGACCACGAGCTGCAGCCCCGACATCGCCGAGTCGGCCTGCATGACGACGTGGCCGCGCTGCTCAAGCGCCCTCGTGAGCGCCGTACGAACCCGGAGGTCATCTTCGATGATGACGAGGCTGGCCACTGCGGGACGAGCGTACCGGGCACGGCTTCGGAGCGCGCCCGGGCGGTGTTTGTGGGTGGTCCACCCACGTTGGGCTAAGAGCCCGCTAAGGACCGGCCAAGGGCGGTGCAAGTTCGCTCCCCCGGTCTTCACTTCTCGTTCATCTTGTGGATGACTCGAACGCACTGGTGACCGAGGTCACCGGAACGCACCATCCGCATCAACCCGTCACACCACGTCGGTCACGGGACAACACCTTTGGAGGAAACGCACATGCGCGCTCGCACACTTCTCGCTTCGGTGGTCGCTCTGACCGCCATCGTGGGCACGATCGCTCCCGCCAACGCGGCGACGACCAAGAAGAAGACCACCGTCAAGAAGGCGGCAGTCAAGAAGACGACGGCGACAACCGCAGCGCCCGCCACCACCGCGGCTCCCGCGACGACCGCCGCCCCCGCGGCGCCGGCCACCGCCAGCGGCGGAGCGACCCTCGAAGCCATCAAGAAGCGCGGCAAGATCGTCATCGGCACCAAGTGGGACGTCCCGCTCATCGGCCTGAAGAACCCCGTCAGCGGCGACGTGCAGGGCTTTGACGTAGAAATCGGCAAGATCATCGCCAAGGAAATCTTCGGCACCGACAAAGGCAACGTCGAATGGGTCGAGGCAATCTCGGCCAACCGGATCCCGTTCATCACCGACGCCAAGGTCGACATCATTCTGTCCACCTTCTCGATCACCGACGCCCGCAAGGCTCAGGTCGACTTCGCCGGCCCGTACTACATTGCCGGCCAGGACCTTCTGATCTACAAGATCGAGGCCGACAGCATCAAGAGTGCTGCCGATCTCAACGGCCGTAAGGTATGCGCGCAGACCGGTTCGACCTCGATCGGCAACATTCGTGCCGCCGCACCGCGTGCCTCGATCCTCGACCTCCCGACAACGGCCAACTGCGTCGAGGCGCTCAAGGACGGCCGCGTCGATGCCGTGTCGACTGACGACACGCTTCTGGCCGGTTTCGCCGAGAAGTTCCCCGCCTTCTCTCTGGTTGGTAAGCAGTTCTCCGTGGAGAAGTACGGCGTCGGCCTCAAGAAGGGCGACACCGCATTCCGCAACTACCTGAACGACATCATCGAGAAGTCGTTCAAGGACGGCGCCTGGAAGAAGGCTGTGGAGTCGACGGTCGGCACCGGCGGCATCAAGGTCCCCGAGCCGCCCAAGGTCGAGCGCTACTGAGACCACTTCTCGACGAGGGCCGCGGGCGACCGCGGCCCTCGTCGTTCGGATTGGGTCGATCGCCACCGATCGACCAGAGTTGCGCCGATCCACTTCGCTTCCGGAAGAGACTCTCCTTGCAGATCGTCCTCGACAACCTTCCACGTCTTCTTCGCGGGCTCGGCGTCACGCTTCAGCTGACGATCGGCGGCTTTCTTATGGGCCTTCTCATCGGCACGGTGATCGCGGTGTTCCGGGTGAGCCCGGTCAAACCGCTGCGCATTGTCGGTGCCGCCTACGTCAGCACGATGGTGAACTCGCCGCTTATCTTTCTCGTCTTCCTCGCTTACTACGGCGGGCCGAAGCTCGGCGCGCTTCTCACGAACTTCCAGTGCGCACTCGTCGCTGTCGGCCTCTACCTCGGCGGCTACATGTCCGAAGCGCTGCGCTCAGGATTCAACGCCGTCTCGAACGGTCAGGCCGAAGCGGCGCGGGCCATCGGGCTGACGTTCGGCCAGACGCTCATGCACGTGATCCTGCCGCAGGCGCTGCGTTCGAGCATCGGTCCTCTGGCCGTCCTGCTCAACGCGAATTACCGCAACGTCGCCGTCGCAGGAATCATCGGGGTAGCCGAGGTCGTCAAAGCCGGCTCCGACCTCGCCGACGAAACGGCAAGGCAATACCCGTTCTTCGTGTTCTCGTTCCTGGTATTCATGGTGCTCGGCTTCACCACCGCAGCACTTGCCGGATGGCTCGACAACCGTGTCGCGATCAAGCGATAGGGATCGCTCATGACCTCTCTCTCCTCCTGGCTGCTCGACGTGAAGCCGTCGAAACCAGGTGAGCTCCAGATCACCGAGGAACTCGGTCCCCGCGGCCGACGCCGGGCCCTTATCGGAACCGTGGCAGCCACCGGCCTGGTGTTGGCAGCAGCGTTGTGGATCGTCCGCCGGTTCCAGGCGAAGGGACAGTTCGCACCGGAACTGTGGCGACCGTTTCGCCAATGGGCAATCTGGCGCTTCCTGCTTCTCGGCCTAGGGCAGACGCTGAAGGCCGCTTCCGTCGCTCTTGTGTTTGCACTCACCCTCGGCATCGTCCTCGCCATGTGGCGGGCAAGCTCCCCGAAGCGCAAGCGCATCCCGGCCACCATGTTCACCGAGATCTTCCGAGCGTGCGCTCTCGTGCTCCTCATCAAATTCTCGTTCTTCCAGCTCCCCAAGACGCCGGGCTTTCGCGGCTGGACACTCGGAACCTACGCCTTCGTCGCTGTCGTCAGCGGGCTCACCTTCTACTACTCGACCGTCTTCGCCGAGGTCATCCGGTCAGGCATTCGCAGTCTCCCGAAGGGACAGAGCGAGGCCGCCCTTGCGATCGGCCTGACCGAGACCCGGGCCATGCGGCTCGTTATCCTGCCCCAGGCGCTGCGCCGAGCCCTGCCCAACATCTTCACCCAATCGGCGTCTCTGCTGAAGGACACGTCGCTCGGCGTGTTCGTGACCTACAGCGAGCTGCTTTCGCGGGCCAAGATCGTCGGCGAGTTCAGCAGCAACTTCCTGCAGTCCTTCGTCGTGGCCGGATTCATGTACATCGTCGTTGTGGCGATCCTCACGTCGACGGCGAACCGTCTGCAGATCCGCCAGGCTCGAAGCTCCCGATGACCACCCCGCTCCAAGGAACCCCGATGACCGATACCGCCAGCTCACCGCTCATCGTCGTCGACAAGCTCGACAAATGGTTCGGCGATCACCACGTGCTGAAGGACATCAACCTCGTGGTCGCCCGCGGTGAGGTCGTCGTCGTGATCGGGCCGTCCGGATCCGGCAAGTCCACCCTGTGCCGGTGCATCAACCGTCTCGAACGATTCCAGAAGGGATCGATCACCATTGACGGCGCCACCCTTCCCGAAGAGGGAAAGGAGCTCGCGGCCCTCCGCGCCGATGTTGGGATGGTGTTCCAGTCGTTCAACCTGTTCGCCCACAAGACCATCGTCGAGAATGTGATGCTCGGACCGGTGAAGGTCCGCGGGATGGACAAAGCGTCGGCGAAGGTCAAAGCGATGGGACTCCTCGAGCGCGTCGGCATCGGCGACAAGGCCAACCGTCACCCGGCCGAACTGTCGGGCGGACAGCAGCAGCGCGCCGCCATCGCCCGGGCGCTCGCCATGGACCCGAAAGTGATGCTGTTCGACGAACCGACCAGCGCACTCGACCCCGAGATGGTGAACGAAGTGCTCGATGTGATGCTCGAGCTGGCGTCGCAGGGTATGACCATGGTCGTCGTCACCCACGAGATGGGCTTCGCAAGGTCCGCCGCCAATCGTGTGGTGTTCATGGACGACGGGCGACTCGTTGAGATCGCCACACCGAACGAGTTCTTCGACAACCCGAAGAGCGATCGCGCCCGCGACTTCCTGTCGAAGATCCTCTAGGTCCAAGCGAGAGAGCCCGGCTCAGCCGTCTCCCTGGGCTCCTAGCGTACGGTGATCGACATGCGCGGTCGCCGGTTGGTTCCGATTGGGGTGGCGATCGGTTTCAGCGTGGCGCTGCTGGGGTCGTGTTCGTCATCGGCGAAACCTTCACCGGGCACCCTCGCCCTCCCTGTGCCCACACCGCCCGCACGGGCGAGCCGCCTCGTCGCCATTCGAGCGAACACGACGATCACCATCGGCGTCAAGGAAGACGTTCCGTTGTTCGGACTCGTCGATCGAACAACGGGCACCGTGAGCGGATTCGACATCGAGATCGCCAAGGGCATCGTCAAACGGCTCTTCCCTGGCGATGACCCGACGACTCGGATCCGATTCGTGGAAGCGCTGTCGAAGGACCGAGAAACGATGCTCCAGGAGGGCGCCGCCGATCTCATCATCTCCACGTACACGATTACCGATGCGCGCAAGCAGCTGGTCGACTTCGCCGGGCCGTATTACATCGCCGGGCAGGACATCCTCACCCGACGCGAGCTGATCGACAACGGGACGATCTTGGGCATCGATGACGTCAACGGCCGAAAGGTCTGCTCGGTCAACGGGTCGACGTCGCTGATCAACCTCCAGACGGCCGCTCCGAAAGCCGACATCTCGATCACGCGCGACAAGTACTCCGAATGCTTCGACGAGCTTCGCCGGGGACGAGTGGATGCCATGACCACGGACGACGTGATCCTCCTCGCTCTCGCTCTCCAGGACGAGCGCTTCGGCCTGACCGGCAACCCGTTCCGGACCGAGCCGTACGGAATCGGCGTGCCGAAGGGCGACACGGAGTTGCGCACCTTCGTCAACGATGCACTCGAGGAGATGATCCGCACCGGCGAATGGGCCGAGGCCTTCCGGTCGACCGTCGGCACCGCCGGTGTCCTCGTCCCTGCCCCGCCGGCCATCGACCGCTACGAGTAGCCCGCTGGGAGAGAGGTAGCCCGCTGGGAGAGAGGTTGCCCCAAGGAATTGGGGCAAAACGCCTCCCAGCCGCGCAAGGAGGTGTTTTGCCCCAACATATGGGGGCAACCTCTCTCCCACGTTGTCACCCGCTCACAGCACGGGAAGCGTTCCTCCATCGGTCCTGACGATGGAAGACTGATCGGCGTGATCTTCGATGGCTTTGCCCGACAGCTTCCCGACGTCGACCCCACGGAAACGCAGGAGTGGCTCGATTCCCTCGACGCCATCGTTTCCACGCATGGCAAGGCCCGCGCCCAGGTTCTGATGAACCGACTCCTCGGCCGGGCCCGAGAGCTGCAGGTCGGCCTCCCGTCGCTGGTGTCGAGTCCCTACCTCAACTCGATCTCGGCCGACCAGGAACCGTGGTTTCCGGGCGACGAAGACCTCGAACGCCGCATCCGCGCCGTCATCCGCTGGAACGCCATGGCCATGGTCGTGCGCGCCAACCACAGGTCCGAAGGCATCGGCGGGCACCTCGCCACGTACGCCTCGTCGGCGTCGCTGATCGAGATCGGCTTCAACCACTTCTTCCGCGGCAAGGACGATGGCAGCTCCGGCGACCAGATCTACTTCCAGGGTCACGCCGCCCCCGGCGTGTATTCGCGGGCCTTCCTCGAAGGTCGCCTGACGGAACAGCATCTCGACAACTTCCGCACCGAGATCAACGGCACCGGCCTGTCGAGCTACCCGCACCCCCGCCTCATGCCCGACTTCTGGGAGTTCCCGACCGTGTCGATGGGCCTTGGCCCGATCAACGCGATCTACCAGGCCCGGTTCAACCGCTACCTCCTCAACCGTCGCGTCGCCGACACCAGCAATTCAAAGGTGTGGGCGTTCCTGGGCGACGGCGAGACCGATGAGCCCGAGTCACTCGGGGCGCTCTCGCTCGCCGGCCGCGAAGGTCTCGACAACCTGATCTTCGTTGTCAACTGCAACCTGCAGCGCCTCGATGGTCCGGTGCGCGGCAACGGCAAGATCATCCAGGAGCTCGAAACCGTGTTCCGGGGCGCCGGTTGGAACGTCATCAAGCTCATCTGGGGATCCAAGTGGGACGAGCTGATCGCCAAGGACAAAGACGGCGTCCTGCTCAACAAGATGAACTCGACCGTCGACGGCGAGTTCCAGAAGTTCTCCGTCGAGTCGGGCAACTACATCCGGGAGAACTTCTTCGGCCCCGATCCGCGGCTTCGCAAGATGGTCGAGCACCTCTCCGACGAAGACCTCCGCAACCTCCCCCGAGGCGGTCACGACTATCGCAAGCTCTACGCCGCCTACAAAGCCGCCACCGAGCACAAGGGCCAGCCGACCGTCATCCTCGCGAAGACAATCAAAGGCTGGACGCTCGGCGCCGACGTGGAAGGCCGGAACTCGACCCATCAGATCAAGAAGCTCGACACCGAGAACCTCTTCCAGGTCCGCGGACGCCTGCACCTCGAAGACCTGATCTCCGACTCCGACATCGCCGACGGCGAGCCGCCATATGTGCGTTTCGCCGACGGATCGCCGGAGCACGAATACCTCATGCTCCGCCGGCGTACCCTCGGCGGGTCCGTCCCGAAGCGGGTCGTACGCGCCAAGGCGCTCGATACGCCATCCGTCGACGGACCGGTGTTCAACGAGTTCGACGGCGGTTCGGGCAAGGTTGCCGTGTCGACCACGATGGTGTTCACCCGGATGCTCCGCTCGATGCTGCGCGACGCGAATATCGGCAAGCAGGTTGTGCCGATCATCCCCGACGAGGCTCGCACCTTCGGTATGGACGGCCTCTTCAAAGAGGTTGGCATCTACGCCCCGTTCGGCCAGAAGTACGACCCCGTCGACTCGAGCATGGCGCTGTCGTACCGCGAGATCCAGTCGGGCCAGATCCTCGAAGAAGGCATCACCGAGTCCGGCGCAATGGCGTCGTTCACCGCCGCCGGCACGGCATATTCCACGCACGGCCAGCCGATGATCCCGTTCTACATCTTCTATTCGATGTTCGGTTTCCAGCGCACCGGCGACCTGGCATGGGCCTTTGGCGATTCGCGTGGACGCGGCTTCATGATGGGCGCCACGGCCGGTCGCACTACCCTCAACGGCGAAGGTCTCCAGCATGAGGACGGCCACTCACTGGTGCTCGCTTCGACGATTCCCAATGTCGTCACGTACGACCCGGCGTTCGCATACGAGCTCGCCGCCATCATCGCCAACGGCCTGCACCGGATGTACGGAACGGACCCCGAAGACGTGTTCTATTACGTCACGCTATACAACGAGAACATGGTGATGCCGGCGCGGCCGGCCGACGTCTCGAGTGCCGACATAACCCGCGGGCTCTACCGGTTCCGTCCGGCACCCGCTGACCGCGCCGGCGACCAGCCGACCGCGACCATCGTCTTCAGCGGAACGGCGTACCTTGCGGCCAACGAAGCGGCCGAGATCCTGGCGAACGACTACGGCGTCGCCACCGAACTCTGGAGCGCCACTTCCTACAAAACCCTGCGTGAGGACGGGCTCGAAGCCGAACGGTGGAACCGTCTGCACCCCACCGAGGCGCCGCGCACTTCCGTCGTCGCATCGCTGCTCGGCGACGCTCCCGGACCGATCCTGGCCGTCAGCGACTTCATGAAGTCCCTGCCCGATCAGATCTCGCGCTTCGTGCCCGGAGGGTCGTCGCGCTTCCACGTGCTCGGCACGGACGGCTACGGACGCTCCGACACCCGGGCAGCGTTGCGTCGTCACTTTGAGACCGACGCCGCCCACATCGTCGTCGCCGTGCTCCACGCCCTCTCGTTCGACGGGCGCGTCCCGACGGAGACCGTGGCCAAGGCCATCGCTGCGGCCGGGATCAACACCGAGGCGCCCGACCCCAGGTCCCTCTGAGCCACGTCGCGCACTCGCTCGCCCGTGGAAGTCGGCCCGCTCGTACCGTCCGCATCATCTCCACAGGAGCAACCCGATGAGTCAGCCGTTCACTTCCGAGTATCCCCGTCCGAATGAACTCTTCTCCCTTGCCGGCGAAGTCGCCGTGGTCACCGGCGGCGGACGAGGCATCGGTGAAGGCATCGCCCGCACGCTCGCCGCCGCGGGCGCCAAGGTGGTTGTGGCAGCGCGTCGTGAGGAGGAGGTGGAGGCAGTTGCTCGTCAGATCCGCGCCGACGGCGGCGAGGCCATTGCCGTCGTCACCGACGTGACCGACGATGCGGCCGTCGATGCGCTCGCCCTTGCGGCAAAGAAGGAATTCGGTGCCCTGACCATCTGGGTGAACAACGCCGGCGGTTCACCGGCTCGGCTCCCGATGACCGAGCTCAGCCGGGCCGACTGGGACCACTGCATTGCCTTGAATCTCACGGCGGTGTGGGTCGGCATCGTCGCCGCAGCGAAGCACATGGAACACGGCTCGATCATCAACATCTCCTCGGGGGCCGGCAGCGGACCCGTGCCGGGAAGCGGCCACTATGGTGCGTCGAAGGCCGGCGTGAATTCGCTCACGCAGACTGCGTCCGCCGAGTTGGCGCCACGAATTCGAGTGAACGGCATCGCTCCCGGCGTGGTGCCGACGGAGATCTTCCGCAAGGCGCTGAGCATCGAGAACGACGACGATCTCGCCCGGGTCGAGGCGCAGTGGAACATCCCCCTCGGCCGACTCGGGACGCCGCTCGACATGGGCTCGGCAGTGTTGTTCCTCTGTTCACCCGGAGCGTCGTGGATCAGCGGGGAGACCATTCGGGTGGGCGGTGGCGCAAAGCCCCGCTGACCCGGGTCGGGATGTCAGCGCTTGGGCTTGAACGCTCTGTAGTTGCGGTTGCGGGCTTCGGCCAGCGAGTCGGGTCCGAAGGTCGCTCCCTGCCCGGTCTCGACGATGTCGTCAATCACGTTCTTCGGCGTGGCCGCATCGTCAAGGTCGTACACGATCTGGGTTCGCTTGTCGCCCAGGTAGCGAAAGTGTTCGAAGCGGGACGGACGGCCGGACATGTCATTCAGTCTCGCACGAGGCGCCACGCTGTCCCCGAATCGATGGTCGGGTGAACGAGAACCGGGAGCGCACCCAAGGGCGCACTCCCGATCCACGTACTTCACTGGTAAGACTCACGCATGAGCCAACGGCATCGGAGGGGACCAGCATCCGAACAGCGAGCGTGAGGGTGACTGGCGTTGGATTCGCCAGCGGGTCCAGCTGTGCCGACTAGCGGCCAGCCACCTCCAGGGTCCCAAACATTTGACTAGCGGAAATTTGGACCACCTCCTTTCTCTGGTGAGGTCATCTTGCCACCGGCGGGGCGCTACCGCCAGGAATTTACGAATTCGGGGTGGCCACCGGCCCGATCGCCCCGATGGCGACGAGGTAGTTGAGCTCTCCGTCCAGCACAGCTTTGACATGGCTCGGATCAACGTCGCGTCCCATGGCCAGCATTCTCATGACCAGAGCGTCGACCGAGTCCTCGTCACCGACGATGACCGGTTGCCCGTCGGGTCCGAGCGAGGGGGCGACGCCACGCGTGCCGAGATCGGTGAGATGCCAGTCGACGATGTCGCGCACATCCCCGTAGGTGATCAGCGCGCGTACCGAATCGGGGAGGCGCGCTTCGATCCACACGACGGCCTCGGTCAGGTCGAATACCGGTTCAGGTGTCAAGTTGTCGAGCCGGCGGGTTTCGCGTCCGACCATCACCGCGGCGGTAACGAAAACGAGCACGGCAGCGAGAACGGCGTAGGGAATCATGTCGGAGGGTCGGCAGGCTACGGAGTGAAGAGGGCGTCGACGTAGTCGTCAGGGTCGAACGGCACGAGGTCGTTGACGCCTTCTCCCAGCCCAACAAGCTTGATGGGGATCCCGAGCTCGGTCTGGATGGCGAAGGCGATGCCGCCTTTCGCCGTGCCGTCAAGCTTGGTCAGCACCACGCCGGTGATGTCGGCAACGTCAGCGAACTGCTTCGCCTGGACGAGACCGTTCTGTCCGGTCGTGGCGTCGAGAACGAGCAGCACCTCGGTGACCTTTCCCGGTTCCCGGTCAGCGACGCGCCGGATCTTGCGGAGCTCCTCCATCAGGTTGGTCTTGGTCTGCAGACGACCTGCGGTGTCGCCGAGCACGAGGTCGATGTTGCGCGAGGCGGCCTTCTCGACAGCGTCGAAGATGACCGAGCCCGGGTCTCCACCCTCGGCACCACGCACGAGCATGGCACCCGTGCGCTCAGCCCACATCCCGAGCTGTTCGGCTGCTGCGGCGCGGAACGTGTCACCGGCGGCGACAACCACGGAGCGGCCGGCCTCGATCTGCTGCTTGGCGACCTTGCCGATGGTGGTGGTCTTGCCGACGCCGTTCACCCCGACGAAGAGCCAGACGTTGGGACGCCCGGGCTCGAAACGCAAGCTGCGATCCGCCGAGACGAGCTGCTTCTTCAGATCCGACTTGAGCGCCTCGATGAGTTCCTCGGATGACGAGATCGATTCCGACTTCACCCGACGCCGCAGATCGTCGAGCAGCGCCGCCGTTGTGCCGACGCCGACATCAGCAAGCAGCAGCGCCTCCTCCAGGTCGTTGAACGACGCCTCGTCGATCTTCGATCGTCCGAGAACCGAGCCGACCGCCCCTCCGAAAGCCGATCGAGCCCGGCTCAAACGGTCACGGAAGCTCGGCTTCCCCGCAACACCGTCAAGGACCGAAACGGTCTCCTCCGGGGTGTCCTCGGGCGTGACCTCAGGCGTGTCGATGAGGTCGGATGGGAGCAGGTCGGCAGCGGAGTCCACCCCGGACCCCCGACGCGCGTCCGACCGGACCGGCACCGGGCGGGGTGGCTCGACCCGGCGTGGGGTCTCCGCCGGAAGCTCACGGGTACGGCGGGACCGGAGGATTGCGGCTCCGGCGACGGCCACCACCAGGACCACGACAATCAGACCGATCAGAAGCACTTCCACGGCCGACGAGCCTACGGGCCATCGGAGTGATCGGCCGCCGCAGCCGACAGTTGGGTGCCGGCGGGGTTGCAACCGTGCGGGCCGCCGCCGATAGCGTGGCCGAGGTGAGCATCCCCACCCCCCACCTCGAAGCTGCGGCCGGCGACATCGCCGAAATCGTCCTGCTGCCGGGTGACCCCCTTCGAGCCCAGTTCATCGCCGAGAACTTCCTCGACGGAGCAACCTGCTACAACCGCGTCCGGAACATGCTCGGCTTCACCGGCACATACAAGGGCGTCCGGGTCAGCGTGCAGGGCACGGGCATGGGCATGCCTTCGATCTCCATCTACGCCACCGAGCTCATGCGGTTCTACGGCGTTAAGACGGCGATCCGGATCGGGTCGTGCGGTGCGATCCTCCCGTCGGTGAAGCTCGGTGACGTGATCATTGCCCTAAGTGCACATACGACGTCGAACATGAACCGGCGCTACTTCGACGGCATCGACTACGCCGCAACCGCCTCGTACGACCTCGTGCGTGCGGCTGCCGACGCAGCAACCGCGGGGGGGATCGCGCATCATGTCGGACCGATCCTCACCAGCGACGCCTTCTACGACGACGACGTCAGCACGTTCGAGCTTCTCGGCAGGCACGGCACGCTCGCCGTGGAGATGGAGTGCGCCGCGCTCTACACGATCGCGGCGCGAGAAGGCGCCCGAGCACTCGGTATGGCGACGGTGAGCGACCATCTCCTCAGCCACGAGGTCATGTCGAGCGAGGAGCGCCAGACCGGACTTGTGGCGATGGTTCGCCTCGCTCTCGACACCGCAATCGCTCCCGCTGCCTGAGTCCGGCAACTGCGGGATTCAGGCACGGGCGCCGATCCTCTCGCTGACCACCTTCGACGAGCCGCCCGGTTGCATGGTCACGCCGTAGAGGCAGTCGGCAGCCTCCATGGTGCGCTTCTGGTGCGACACCACGAGGAGCTGCGCTTCGGTGCGGAACTCGTCGAGGAGCGCAATGAAGCGGTGGAGATTCACGTCGTCGAGAGCGGCCTCGACCTCGTCGAGGAGGTAGAACGGCGACGGCCGTGACCGGAAGACGGCGAACAAGAACGCCATGGCCGTGAGTGATCGCTCGCCTCCCGAGAGCAGTGACAGCTTGCGGACGTTCTTGCCGCTCGGGCGGGCCTCCACCTCGATGCCGGTTTCGAGCGGGTTGTCGGGGTCGGTGAGCCGAAGTCGTCCGTGACCACCGGGGAAGAGCGTCGCAAACAGTTGCTCGAAGTTCGACGCGACATCGGCATACGCCGCCGTGAATACGCTGACGATCTCTTCGTCGATGGCCTTGATCACCTTGGCGAGATCGCGCCGAGTGGCCTTGACGTCCTCGAGCTGCCCCTCAATCAGCGAGTGCCTTTCCTGCAGAGCCGTGAACTCCTCGAGCGCGAGCGGATTGATGGGGCCGAGCAGACGAAGATCGCGTTCGAGGTCACGGACGCGTGTGGTCGGTGATGTCGCGCCGTCGGGCATCGGCGGACATGCTGCGGCGACCGCCACGTCGGGCTCGACATCGAACTCCCGACGTATCGACGAGACGAGCGTTTCGAGGCGAAGGCGGACCTCGGCGTCGTCGATCTCGGTTCGCTGCATCCGCTCGCGCAGCTGGCCCAACTCCTGCTCTGCGGCGTGGCGTTCCCGGCGAAGGATGTCGAGCTTGCCTGATGCGGCGCGCGCCGCTTCGTTCTGACGTCGACGCGATTCTCGCAGCGCAACGATTCCCATCTCGAGCTGCTCGGCGCGCTCCATCACGATGGCATGGAGCGACTCGGTGTGCTCCGCCAGGTAATCGAGTTCGCGGCGACGGATTTCCGCGTGCTCGCGCTCTTCGACGAGATGAGCCAGACGGGTCTCGATCTCGTCGAGCCGCGACCCGAGCAGTCGACGCCGTTCCTCGATACCGGCCGCCTCCACTTCCAGTTCACGCCGAAGCGCGGCAACAGCTGCCGTCCGGGCATCGAGTTGCTGTGCCGCTTCCCGCCGCGCCGCCTGGCGGGCCGCTACCTCGGCCTCGGCGGCGACGAGCGCCGGAAGCGAGGTCTCCAGGCGAGATGTGCGCTCCTCGTCGGCGGCCAGTCGCTCGGTGAGTTCCCCACGCTGCGAGTCGAGACTCTCCAGCTCAGCGGCGGCTTCTTCGCGATCAGCAACCAGACGGGGCTGAGCTGCCCGCAGCGACGCAAGGGTGGAGACAAGCCGCTGATGCTCGGCGAGACGCTCCTGCTCGATTGTGCGGGCCTCAGCAACTGTCTGGCGGGCCGCCACGAGGGCGGCGCGGGCATCGGCAAGGGTGGCCGTCGCCTGGGCCGCAAGGCTCGCGGCGGACGAGGCGTTGACCGCCGCCTCCTCCCGGGCGGCTCCCGTGGCTCCGGACGAGCCGGTTCCGGCGCGCCACCCGGCCACGCTGAAGCGATCGCCGGTGCGGGTCACGACGACTGCTGTCGGGTGGGCCAGGGCGACATCGAGCGCCTGTGTCCAGCCACCGTCGGCGACCACCGCCGATCGCAGCAAGGCGTCAAGTAGAGGGCTGACCGCAGGGTGCGACGAGCGGACGTGAGCCCGAACCGGAGACCCGCCGACGACCGACACGACACCGTCGGTCGCGCCGCCAACCGCGCCGAGGGCGAGCACCGCTCCGGTGGTCTTGCCTTCGTGAAGCCGGGCGAGCGCGGCGCGTGCTGCCTCGGCGTCAGCCACGACCACCGACGAAACGGCTTCGCCCAGTGCTGCCTCGAACGCTGATTCCCAACCCGCGTCGATCTCGACGAGATCGAGGAGCGTGCCAACGATTCCGTCGAGGCCGGCCAGCCGTTTCGCACCGGCTCGGGCGCGAGCTTCGTCGAGTGCGGCCGTGAGCGCATCAAGGCGGGCCTGCCATGCGCGCCGCTCACCCTCGGCCTGCCGAAGTGATTCCTCCGCTGTTGTCACCGACGCCTCGACGTCGGCCATCGCCACTTCGGCCCTGGTCCGCGCCGCAGTCGCCGGAGCCACCGCCGGGGCGTGGGCCGGAGCCTCTCCCCCGGCATCACCGGCATGGCCGACTGCGGCGACCAACGCCAGCAGGTCTGATTCGAGCTTGGCAGTCTGCTCACGCAGTCGATCGACGCGATCGCCCAGCACCACGTAGCGGCCATCGATTCGAGAGCGTTCAGCGCGCGTACGATCTGCCGCGGACCGGGCACCGTTCAGCTCACCTCGGACCTGCGCTGCGGTGGGGCCCTCGCGGTCTCCGTCGTCGGTGTCGGCACCCCACTGCTCCAAGAAGTGACTGCGCGCCGTGGACAGCGCCGTTTCCTGATCATCGAGCTCATCGAAGCGGGGAGGAAGGTCCGATGCGACCCGCTCGACCTCGTCGAGTTCGACGGTGAGGCGCGCCGCCTCCGACGACAGCGTTTCCACCACGCCCTGGTCGAGGAAGGCGTTCCGGTCGCGCTCGATCGAGCGACGTCGCTCCCCCAGGAACGCCAGCTGGCCACGGGCCTTTTGGTACAGCGATTCGGCGCTTGTGAGGGCGTCGTTGATGTCCTGGCCGACGAACGGATCGTCGATCCCTTCCGTACGGGCTCCCCCGCCCTGACCGAACACCGACAGATCGGCTTCGGCGAGTGCGACGTCGGCATCGAGCCGGGCGAGCGTTGCCCGCAGCGCGTCTTCGCGCGCGGCGAACTCGGCCTTTTGACGCGCACCAGATTCGGCGCGCACACGCAGACCGGCGAACTCACGACCGGCGACATGGACCCGAATAGCGGCAAGCTCCGAACTCATCTGCTCGTGACGACGAGCCGACTCGGCCTGACGCTCGAGAGGACGAAGGGTGCGCCGAATCTCACGGAGCACGTCGTTGAGCCGAACCACGTTCGCCTCGGTGGCCTCAAGACGGCGCTGGGCCCGTTCACGGCGCTTGCGGTACTTGAGGATGCCCGCCGCCTCTTCGACAACCGACCGACGATCCTCGGGACGAGAATCGAGGATGGCGGCGAGCTGACCCTGACTCACGATCACGTGCTGCTGGCGACCGACACCGGAATCGGAGAGCAACTCCTGGATGTCGAGCAACCGACACGGCACGTTGTTGAGCGCATAGTCGCTCTCGCCCGTCCGGAACAGCGTGCGGGTGATGGTGACCTCGGGCAGATCGACCGGGATCCGGCCCGAGTGGTTGTCGATCGTCAGCGTGACCTCGGCCCGCCCGAGCGCCGCCTTTTTCGTGGTGCCGGCGAAGATGACGTCTTCCATCTTGTTCGAACGGATCGTGCGCGCTCCCTGGGCGCCGAGCACCCAGGCAACTGCGTCGACGATGTTCGATTTCCCTGACCCGTTCGGACCCACGACGACCGTGAGCCCGGGTTCGAGCTCGATCTGCGTCGTTTCGGCGAAGGACTTGAAGCCCTTGAGGGTCAGGGATTTGAGGAACATTCAGCGGGAGAGCCTTCCACAGCCCAACATGTTGACCATCCTGGGGATGACCTCCGCAAACCTGGGGAAAACCCGGAAACCGGGCGGTTGCCTGACAGGGTTCTCAGCTGGCGAGCGCACGGAGCCAGCGTTGGTGGGAGCGGATCGCCGCGCCGACGCTGCTGTGGGAGCGGTAGCGGATGCCGTTCTCGGCGCAGGAAGCGCGGAGGCGTCGGGCCATCGCCGCATAGGTCGTGTGAGGCATCTCGGGGGCCAGGTGGTGCTCGACTTGACAGTCGAGGCCGCCGATCACCAGCGAGCGGAACCGGCCGATCAACGAGCGGTTCGGGTCAATGCTGACGGTGGTCCGCAGTTGATGCCAGACGAAGTCGTCGTTGCGGCGTGACGCCGAGGGGAGGACGAAGTCGGCTTCGTCGACGCAGTGGGCGATCTGGAACGTAACCGAAAGAACGATCCCGATACACCACGACGCAGTGAGATACCCGAGCGCCACCGCCCACCACGGGTGCCACACGAGAGGCAGGGCAATGGCCCAGGAGACATGCAGCAGCTTACCGGCGAAAACGCCAGCGCGCATAGGAGTGGTGAGTCGCGGGAGCGTGGGGTCGGCCTTGGCGCGGCGGTGTCGTCCGACGAGTTCACCGAAGTCCGAGACCAACAGCCACTGCACACCGAGAAGCCCATAGAGCGGCCAGAGATAGCGGTGTTGCCAACGATGCCACCAACGCCGTTGCTGCATCGGTGCCAATCTGGCGATTGCTCCCTGATCGATATCGGGATCCACGCCCTGTACGTTGGCGTCGGCGTGATGGATGTCGTGCTTGATCCGCCAGAGGACGCTGCTCACGCCGAGTAAATCCGACGCGTATCCAACGATGTGGTTCGCCCTGGTCGATCCTGCGAAGAAGGCACCATGATTGGCATCGTGCATGATGTTTGTGGCCACCATAATCAGGGCGACAACGAGAATCGGAAAGGCCAGCGCGCGTACGATCAAGGGCGCGCCCCCGGCGAGTACCACGGCATACGTGGCGACGACCGTCGACACGATCAGCGCAGCTTTCTGATGGAGCCGCCGACGGGCCACGGCGACGTCGTGATCGGTCGGCATCACACCAGCGCGCAACGCATCACCCGATAGAAGTCGGACAGCATCCGTACGCGAGAGAACAGAAGAAACCACGCATCCACTATCGGCCATCCGAACCACCAACTGTGAGATGCCGTGACCCGGACGGCACGCCCTGCGCGCTAGCGCTGGCAGGTCGGGCAGAACACGGCTGAACGCTGGGCCACGATGACCCGCCGGAGCATGGATCCGCAGCACTCGCATGGCCGACCCGCCCGAGCGTGCACGCGATGCTCCACGCCATAGGACCCGGGCTGCCCCCACAGATCGACGTACTGCCCATCACCCAAGGTCGACCCACGCGCCTCGATGGCCTCATGAAGGACCTGCAGCAAGCCATGGCGGAGGCGCTCGAGTCGGGGCCGGGTGAGCGTCGACGCCACTCTGGTCGGACGAACACCGGCGAGAAAGCACGCTTCATCGGCATAGATGCTGCCGACACCGGCAAGCGTTCCCTGGTCGAGCAGCACTCCTTTGACGGGAGCGCGTCGACCGACAAACGAGGCGCGGAACCCGTCGGGATCCTCAAGGGCCACGAGAGCATCGGGGCCGAGGTGAGCGAGCGAGGGAAGCTCGGGCGTCGTCACCCACAGCTCGCCGAAGGTCCGGGGATCGATGAAGCGAAGTTCCCGCCCGTCAACGAGGGTGAATCGCACGTGCGTGTGAGGCGCGAGGGCGACATCGGTCGTGTCGGCGAGTCGCATCTGGCCGCTCATCCGGAGGTGGACGACGAGTGTCTCACCGGTCGAGAGCGCAGCCGTGAGGTACTTCCCGTGCCGGCCGAAGGACACGAAACGCGCGCCTTCGGTCTGGGCGACGAAGCGTTGGGGATCGTCGTAGCGTCGGACCGATCGCAGTCGCCCGAGCGTTGTGGTGATGATCGTCGAGCCGCGCACGGATCGTTCGAGATCACGTCGGAGGGTCTCGACCTCGGGGAGCTCAGGCATCACATGCTGGGTTCGACGGCGGCGGCCAGGGCCGGGTCGTCAGACCGTGGCCTCGCCGGACTCGAACGCTTGCCATGCGACGCGAGCAGCCGACTGCTCGGCCTGCTTCTTCGAGCGACCTTCCCCGCTTCCGCGTAGTACTCCGGCCACAAAGACCTCGGCGACGAACGACTTCGCGTGATCGGGCCCGTCGCCGCGTACGCGGTAGCTCGGCAACTGCTCAAAGCGTCGAGCGACGAGTTCTTGGAGACGAGTCTTGTAGTCTCCGCCCCCCGGCCCGGAGGAATCGTCATGAATGCGATCACCCAGCAGCCGCAGCACGAGTTCCTCGGCGGGTTCCCAGCCGCCGTCAAGGTACACCGCACCCATTACCGCTTCGAGCGCATCGGAGAGGATCGACGGCTTCATCCGGCCGCCGGTTGCGTCCTCGCCCTTCCCCAGTAGCAACCGGTCCCCCAGCCCGAGATCATCGGCGACCTCGGCAAGGCTCTGGGCATTGACTACGGCCGCCCGCAGCTTGGCTAGATCACCTTCGGGAAGCCCGGGGTACTTCCCGTAAATGTGGTTGGTGACCACCAACCCGAGCACTGCGTCACCGAGGAACTCCAGCCGCTCGTTGCTCTCCTCGCCGTTCTCGGCACACCAGGAGCGGTGCGCCAGCGCCCGACGTAGCAGCGTCTGATCGGAGAACTCGTACCCGAGGTTTTCGGCGAACTCCTGCGGTGACGTCGGACGGACCAGGGTCACGAGAGACAGCAGCCGCTCAGAGCTTGGCGACGACGTAATCGACTGCGTCGCGAACCGTCTTCAAGTCCTGGAGGTCCTCGTCGTCGATATGGAAGCCCGCTTTCGTGCGCCCGATCTCCTCTTCGAGTGCTTCGACCAACTCAATGAGCGCCAGGGAGTCGGCGTCGAGATCATCGACGAACGATGCGCCTTCCGCGATCGCCGTCGGCTCGATTTCGAGGATGTCAGCGAGACGATCACGGACGATGGTCAACACGGCGGGGCGGTCGAGGGTACTCACGGCCAAACACGTTAGTTCCTGGCGCGGATTTTCCCTCGCCTACGCGGGAGCAACCGCGGCGCGCAGCGCCTCGACCAACCCGCCGTTCACTCTGCCTACGCGGGAGCAACCGCGGCGCGCAGCGCCTCGACCAACCCGCCGTTCACCATGTCTCGAGCCACCTTGCAGGCGTTGAGAATCGCTACGGAGTTGGACGACCCGTGACTGATGATCGCCACGCCATCGACACCGAGGAGCATCGCCCCGCCGTAGGTGTTGGGATCGAGTGCTTCGGTGAGGGGCATGAGCGCCGGAAGCAGCACCTTGGCGGCCGCCTTGGTCTCATCGTTGGCAAGGAATGCTTCGAAGATCTTCGAGGCGAAGAACTTCATCCCGCCTTCGAGGGTCTTGAGTACCACGTTGCCGGTGAAGCCGTCGGTGACGACCACATCGACGTCGTTCGACATGATGTCGCGACCTTCGACGTTGCCGATGAAGTGCACCGCGTCGCCCGCCGCGCCGGCGCGGAGCATGGCGTTGGTGTCCTTGGCCAGCTGATTGCCCTTGCCGTCCTCTTCGCCAATGGATAGAAGACCGACCCTGGGGCGCTCGATCCCGAAGCGCTGGCGGGCGTAGACCGAGCCCATCTGGGCGAACTGGATGAGGAACTCTGCGGTGCACTCGGCGTTGGCGCCGGCGTCGAGCAACACGGTGGGGGTCGATCCCGGAACGGGGATCGGCGTGGCGATTGCCGGCCGGGACACGCCCTTGATTCGCCCCATACGCAACAGGGCACTGGCCATGGTGGCGCCGGTGTTACCGGCCGACAGGAATGCACTCGCCTTGCCATCGCGGACGAGTTCGGCGGCACGCACCAGTGACGAGTCCTTCATAGCGCGCACCGACTTCACGGGGTCGTCGCCCATGGCAATCACCTGCGACGCCTCGAACAGCGACAGCCCGTGGGTATCCCCGACATCGACCGAGCGTCCGACGAGGAGCACGGGGATACCGGCGGCGACCGCCTGGCGTGCACCCTCGAGGATCATCGAGGGCGCGTTGTCACCGCCCATGACATCGAGGGCGACCGGTAGGTGAAGATCAGCCACGAGCGCGCTCGGTCAATGAACGGATCTGGCGACGAACGGAACTAGGCGACGTCGATGGCCTGACGGCCCTTGTACCATCCGCAGTCCTTGCAGACCACGTGCGGCAACTTCGCCACTCCACAGTTCGGGCAATTGCTGCGGGCCGGAGCACCGAGCTTCCAGTTCGCGGCGCGACGCATCCGAACTTTCGATTGCGATTTGCGCTTCTTGGGGACGGCCATGACGGAGCTTCCTTGTCTTTATGGTGTTCGTGTTGCCGAGAGACCTGTGGTGGCGGTCCTCACTCGACCGACGACGTGTCAGCGAGTGTGGTGCCCAGCCCGTCGAGGGCTGACCACCGGTGATCCGCAGCGGGCGGCGTGCAGGCGCACGTCGTTTCGTTGCGGTCCACCCCACAGGTGGGGCAGAGCCCGAGGCAGTCGTCTCGACAGAGCGGCGCCAAAGGCAGGTCGAGAAGGATAGCCTCCCGGGCGACCAGCTCAAGATCGACGCTTTCGTGGCGCAGTGGGTAGGTCTCGCCCTCGACGGGATTCGCACTGAACATCTCCCGGAACGACGAACTGGTGAGGCCGGTGATCGGAGTGAGGCACCGCCGGCAATTCGCTTCCCACTCCACGCGGGTATCGCCGGTGGCCAACACCCCATCGGAAACGGCCTCGAGGACGGCATCGATCTTCAGCGTCGCCCCGTCGGGCACCGTGGTCTCCGTTACCAGCATCGCCGCCGTCGGCCCGCTCAGGTGTTCGGTCCGCCGAGAGGCAGGGCGGTGCACCAGATCGGCGACGTTGACGACAAACGGCGGCATAGAGGGATCACGAGCGTAGTGCTCGGCGCCAACGGCGTGCGCGCCGGCGAAACACGACACCGGGCAACGGCCTCCAGACACCATGACGGTGCCGTCGGTGGTCACGAACGCCGCTCTTCAGGTGCGCCACGGGAAGAACTGACAGGCCGAGCCGGTGTTCACCGACGTTCATCCAAAGGCGATGAACATGAGTATGTTGATTCAGGAATTGTTTTTCGTTCTACGTCGCCTCGGACTGCTACGATTGGTGCTGTTGAAGGGGAGTATCCCTCGGCATCGGTGTCGTCATTACGGGCAGCCAGCAATTGCGCTGCCCCGGTACCGGTGGCCTTCGGGCGGGAGAGACCGGAGAACCGACTCCCGTCACCACCGAAAGATTTCATGAACCTGATCACCTCCGATCCGCGGCTACTCCCAAGCAGCCCGTTTCATCAACTCGACGCCGTTGCGTCGCTGGCGCACTTGAGAACCTCCGCCGAACACGGGCTGAGCTCGAAGGAGGTCGACGAGCGCCGCGCTCGCTTCGGCGCCAACCGACTCGTCGAAGCTGATCGCGTACCAGCGTGGCGTCGCTTTCTTCTCCAGTTCAAAGACCTCCTCATTGCCATTCTCCTCGCTGCCGCCGTCGTCAGCTTCGTGGTGTCCCGTGAACTGAAGACCCCGGCCGTCGTCATCGCCGTTGTGTTGCTCAACGCGGTGATCGGTTTCATTCAGGAGAACCGAGCCGAAGCCTCGCTCGATGCGCTCCGGAAGATGCTCGTGACGTCGAGCCGGGTTCGGCGTGACGGCGAAGTCCGACAGATCCCCGCGGAGGAGCTCGTACCCGGGGACATCGTGATGATCGAGGCCGGCGACCGGGTGCCCGCCGACGGGAGACTGTTCGCGGCTGTCCAGCTGGAGGTCGAGGAAGCGGCGCTCACCGGGGAAAGCCAACCATCGGAGAAATCCATCGCCCCGATCGACCGGGCGGAAGTGGGTATCGGCGACCGCAAGAACAGCGTCTTCATGAACACGACCGCGACTCGGGGCCGAGGTGAGCTCGTCGTCACTGCGATCGCTATGGATACGGAGATCGGCCGCATCGCCGGTCTTCTGCGGGCAACTGAGTTCGAGCGGACGCCCCTGCAAAAGCAACTTGACGGGCTCGCCCACAGTTTGGCGAAACTCGCCGGCGTCATCGTCGGACTGGTGTTTCTCATCGGGCTCGTGCGAGGCGACAGCATCGAAGAACTCTTCATCACGTCCGTCGCCCTGGCGGTGGCCAGCATCCCCGAAGGACTCCCGGCGGTAACCGCAGTCACCCTCGCCGTGGGCGTTTCAAAAATGGCCAGGCAGCACGCCATCGTGAAACGCCTCGCCAGTGTCGAAACCCTGGGCTGCACGAGCGTGATCTGCAGCGACAAGACCGGAACGCTCACGTTGAATCAGATGACGGCAACGACGCTCCTTTACGCCGGCCGTCCGCATCCGGTGACCGGGCAGGGTTACTCGCCCGAAGGCTCCATCGACCACGGTCGAGACGTCCCATTCGCTCTCGACGCCGCACTGGTCCCGATGGCTCTGTGCAGTGACGCCGTGGTGAGGCGGGCCGAGGAAAGCGGCTGGGAGCTGATCGGCGATCCAACGGAGGGTGCACTCGTCACGTTGGCCGCAAAGGGCGGACTCGACGTTGCGCACCTGCGCCGATCGCACCCCCGTATTGCCGAAGTGCCATTCGACAGCACGGCGAAGTTCATGATGACGGCGCACGAGATGGCCGATGACACCGGGCGTCCCGTTGTGCGGCTCTTCGTCAAAGGCGCCCCGGATGTGTTGATGAACCGATCCCTCTGGACGATCAACGCCGATGGGGCGAGAACGCCCATCGCCGAGCAGCGGACCATGCTCGATCACCAGAACGACATCCTCGCCGACCAGGGTCAGCGAGTCCTGGCGGTGGCGCAGAGGCAGTTCGAATCCGAGGAGTGGAGCGAGCTCCTCTCCTCGGACATCGACCTTGCAGATCTGGTCAACGACCTGACGTTTCTGGCCCTGATCGGTATCGTCGATCCTCCCCGTCCCGAAGCGCGAACGGCCATAGCGGAGGCTCGGAGCGCGGGGATCACGGTCAAGATGATCACCGGCGACCACGCCTCCACCGCCGCGGCGATCGGCCGCCAACTCGGGCTGGTCGAGGAGGGGCGAGAGCTGATCAGCGTGAGCGGCGCCGACCTCGACCGGATGGACGAGGCCGACCTCGACCGGCGGATCGATGACATCGCGGTGTTCGCCCGCGTCTCTCCGGAACACAAGTTACGGATCGTCTCGGCGCTCCAACGGCGATCGAATGTTGTCGCCATGACGGGCGATGGCGTCAACGACGCGCCTGCGCTCAAACGAGCGGACATCGGCGTCGCCATGGGGATCACCGGAACCGAGGTGACGAAGGAAGCCGCAACCATGGTCCTCACCGACGACAACTTCGCCACAATCGTGCGTTCCGTGCGCGAGGGACGCGGCATCTACGACAACATCGTGAAGTTCGTGCGATTCCAATTGAGTACGACCGTCGGATTCGCACTGCTCTTCCTGATCGCGGCGATTCTCGGCGTTGCCGACGGCAAGCCGTTTGCCGCGATCTCGATCCTCTGGGTCAACATCATCATGGACGGTCCGCCGGCAATGGCCCTCGGGCTCGATCGGCCGGACAAGGACATCATGACGAGGCGGCCGCGGCCCGTCGCGGAAAAGATCCTCACGCGCTCACGCTGGTTCGCCGTGGCCTTCTCGTCGACGATCATGGCACTCGGCACGCTCTGTCTCCTCGCTTTCGGCCCCGGGGACAGCCCGAAAGCGGGAGTGGCGACCGTTGCCGGCACCATGGCCTTCAACACCTTCGTCATCTTTCAGTTCTTCAACATCCTGAATGTGCGCAACGATCGCTTGACGGTGTTCCGAAAGGAGACCCTGGGCAACCGGTACCTCTGGGGCGCGTTGTTCTGCGTGCTTGCCCTGCAACTTGCGGTGACCCACGTCGGCTTTATGCAGAACCTGTTCGACACGACCTCGATCTCCCTCCAGCAGTGGATCATTTGCATCGCCATCGGCTCCACCGTTCTTTGGGCTGAAGAGGGTCGCAAGTTGATCTCGCGTCGGACCCGGACCTCGTGAGTGGCCGCCCGACCGGCGAGAAGACGGTCGACGCTAGATTCAGCGGCGTGGCAAGACTCCTCGGCAAGGCGCGTTTGTTGGTCATCGTCGCCGTGGTCGGCGTCTTCGCCCAGGCACTGGCAACCTATGTGTGGGCGGTGGCGAGGACCGGGGATTTCATGCTCGATCTGGTTCGGACCTCCGCATGGCAGCAGGACGACACCATCGTGGAACTGCTCGAGGTGCTCGATCTCTATTTGATCGGCACGGTACTGCTCATCACCGCTATCGGACTCCATGAGCTGTTCGTCGGTCCTCTCGAAGTCCCCGAATGGCTCGTCATCAAAGACTTCTCGAGTCTCAAGTCCAAGATCGTCGACGTCCTCGTACTCGTGATCGGCATCAAGTTTCTGGAGAAGGTCGTCCGTTCGAAGGAGGCGATCGACGTGCTCTGGGTCGGGCTCGGCTCAGGTGCCGTCATGGCGGTGCTGATCGCCTGGAACGTCCTCAAGGCGGGCAAGTCGTCGTCGTCATCATCGTCGTCGTGAACTTCCTCGACGAGTTGCATCAGGGGAGTCGGTGCAGCGGATCAGTGGTACAGCGGTGACGACGCCTTCACGAACCGGCTGAGAACGCGGGCCGTCGCCACGAGCGTGCCCGCATCGTGCGCCGCAGCGTCGTACCAAAGGATCTCCGTCTTGGGGCTGTCGCCCACGGCGGCAATGGTGATCGTTACGTCGTACGACCGATCGACAAACAGCGGGCCGTGGTGGTGGCGGACTTCCATTGCGCCCCACATACCCACCGCCTCACCCAGCCGGGGAAGCAGCGCGGCGCCGGCGACGTTGGCGAACAGATCGATGAGCGCGCTCGGCGGCGCGATCGCCCCACCGAACGGCGACGGTTTCCGGTACCACTCGAGCACTTCGGTGATCCGCCGCTCACAGCCACGGGCGAGACGTGCACCGTCGACCAACGCCGGGACAGGACCGAACACCTCCCCGAGCACAACATTGCGGAGGATCCGCGCCGCACTCGGGTCATGACGGAGATCACGAGCATCAAGAGCCGTCGGTTCGTTCGGCGAGCCGACCGAGGCCGTTCCCTCACCAACGAGCGTGCCGTCGCTCATCTCGACCACGGCACGGACCTGAGCGTCCCGAAGGGGGGTCGTTGCGTCGTCTGGCACTTCGATAAGGGCGCTCGTGGGCTCGCCGTCGGTCGTGGCATGGCGGAAGTACAACGACAGAGACCCCGACCGAAACCAGTCCTCACCGAATGCCCCGAGAAGCACCGGGACGAACGTGTCCATGTGCGACGACCCGGCGATCGTCCCACCACGGAACCCGAGCCCTTGGGCGGTGGCGTCGTCGTGGATGCCGCCCGGATCGTTGTAGTCGGCATTCGTCGGACGAACCGTACGTCCAAGGATGATTCGGGTCATGTCAGCCACTCTTCCTCACGTCGCGGAACGCCACATCGGTGTCGACCGAGATGTCCTTCGGGAGTCCGAGGACCTTCTCGGCGATGATGTTGCGCTGGATCTCGTCGCTCCCCCCGGCAATCGACGCGCTCGGGACCGACAGAGAGAACTGCACGAATCGCCCACCGGCCGTCGACTCACGCTCCCGCAACATCGCGTCCGCCCCGAGCAGTTCCAGGCCGAGCTGACTCGACCGGCGCAGCCCGTTCGTCCACTGCAGCTTGGCCAGCGCACCCGTCGGTGCACCGAGCCGGGCGCGCTGCGCCGACCATGCGGCGATCCGCTCGTGCGCATAGGCAGCAGCCAGTTCCTGACGGATCACCCAATCACGTTGCCGACCTGAACGACGGGTAAGACCGAGTAGCGAATCGAACTGCCCCGGCGCAGCCTCGTCCTCGCCTTCGCCCCGCGAGTTGGACTCGGCCACGATCTCGCCCACCGTTCGATCGAGTTGTCCGGCCGCCTCGCCCGGATGCGCCCGATGCAGACCGTTCGCCTTCGACGACGCCAGGCCGGTGCGTTCGAACCCCAGTGTCGCTACGGTGACCGACCAACCACCGTTCACGTCGCCGATGCGGTCGTCGTCGCTCACCCGAACATCGGTGAGGAACACCTCACTGAAGTGCGACCTCCCATTCATTTGCTTGAGCGGACGGATCTCCACACCCGGCTGTTCCAGGTCGACGATGAAGTAGGTGAGACCGCGGTGCTTGGGCGCGTCCCAGTTCGACCGAGTCACGAGCATGCCGCGACGAGAGTGGTCAGCGCCGCTCGTCCACACCTTCTGGCCGTTCACGATCCACTCGCTTCCATCTCGGTCAGCGCGCGTACGAAGGCCGGCGAGATCGGACCCGGCACCAGGCTCGGAGAACAGCTGACACCAGCCCTCCGTTCCGTCGGCGAGAGGACGCAACAGGCGGGCCTGCTGGTCATCATTGCCGAACTCGCGAACGACCGGCCCGCCCATCAGCGAACCGAGCCCCGGAGGCGGCCCGATGACCCCGGCCGCGCCCATGACGCGGGCGATGGCAATGGCGTCGGCAACCGTCGCACCCCGTCCACCCATGCCGACCGGCCAATCGGGGAACGCCAGTCCGGCATCAGCGCAGGCCGCCCACCATCCGCGCAGGGTCTGCGAGTCGAACCAGTGCTCGTCGATCAGGGCCTCGGTGGCAGCGATCAGACTCATGATCGGACCGTAGCCCCCCACCCGCCTTCCCACCAGCCGAAGCTGCCCATGCCCGGTGGCCGCAGGGAAATCCGGCTTTGCCCCGGGACCGGGTCAGTAGGGTGACCGCCCGTGTCCGGCACCGGTTTTCGCTCGTTCAGCCCGGCGCTGCAGCGATTCATGTTCGCCACGGTCATCAACATGACCGGTTCCGGCATGATCTTCGCCTTCTTGTTCATCTACCTCGACGAGGTCCGCGGCTTCTCCGGTGCGGTGAGCGGTCTGATCGCCGCCGCCACGCCACTCGCCACCGTGGTGATGACGCCGTATGCCGGGTTCCTCAGCGATCGCTTCGGCCCTCGACGGATCCTCGCCATCGGTTGCGTGGTGTCCATCTTGGCCAGCAGCACGTTCGCTTTCGTCGACTCGGTGCTCCTGGCGTTGGCGGCGTCGACGGCCATGGGTGTCGCAAACGGGCTCTGGTTTCCCTCGCAGTCCGCGCTGCTATCGGTGATCGTGCCGAGCGAGATGCGGTCGACCGTCATGGCGTTCCAGCGCACGGCACTGAATCTCGGTGCCGGGTTCGGGGGCGTGCTCGGCGGCCTGATCGCCGACAAGAACCGGCTCAGCTCGTTCCAGCTGATGTTCTTCCTCAACATGGCGACCTACGTCGTCTTCCTCGCCTGCCTTCCGGCGCTTCCGTCCGGCCGGCTGAAGCGCGAGGACGGCGACGCACCGTCGGGCGGCTTCGCCGAGGTGCTGCGAGACCGGTTCTTTCTCCTCCTCATCGTGTCCGATCTCGGCGTGTCGTTCTCCTTCGGTTTCGCGTGGGGGATCATGCCGGCGTATGCGTCACGGATCGGCGTGAACGAGTCGACCGTCGGGCTGGTGTTCCTCGTCGGAGCGATCTCGGCGGTCGTCTTCCAGATCCCGATGCTGCGGTGGGTCCGCGGGCGCGAGCGGATGAACTGCCTCGCATTCATGAACCTCACGTTCCTGCTGGCGTTCATCATGACCGCCTTCACCATCGAAACGTCGATCGGCGTGGCCATCGGCATCATGGCGCTTGCCCAGGCCGTCGGCGGGTTCGGCGAGACCGTGCTCGCCGCTGTCCGTCAGCCGTTGACGGCCGAACTGGCACCGCGCGAGCTCGTCGGGCGCTATTTCGGTCTCGCCGCCATGGTGTTCCAAGGGTCGATGGGAGCGGCTACGGCGATGGGCGGCGTCCTCATGGACGAATCCCTCCGCAGTGTCTGGGTCGTCGCCGGCGCCTTCGCCACCTTCGGCGTCATCTCCAGCCTCGCCCTTCGGGGGCGGATCCCCGCAGCGATGCAGGTGGCGATCTGAGGCACCTGGGCGCGACTGCGGCAGGACACCTCCAAGCGTCGTTCGGAGGTGTTCTGCCCCCATATCTGGGGGCAACCTCTCTCCCAGCGCTCAGCGGGACGACTGGCGGATCAGCTCGTCGAAGAAGGATTGGTGGGATGGGTCGGCGGCGGCGGTGCGTTCGGGGTGCCACTGGATCGCCAGCATCCACCCGCGCGCATCGGCGTCGGCAAACTCGACCGCCTCGATGACGCCGTCACCGCTACGTCCACTTACCACCAGCCCATCGCCGAGCCGGTCGACAGCCTGGTGGTGATAGCTCCAGCAGTTCGCAATCGACGACGAGCCGCCCTGCGTTTTCGCCAACAGCGAACCCGACTCCACGCCGACCTCGTGAAGCGCTCTGCCGACTCCGGGTTGGCCATGATCGATGAGTCCGGGCCGGCCGGTGAGGTGCTGGTCGAGTGTGCCGCCGAGGGCCACGTTCAGCACCTGCATACCGCGGCAGATCGCCAGCAGCGGAAGCTCGGCACGCAGCGCAGCCTTCGTGAGCGCGACCTCCAACGCATCGCTTGCTGCGTCGACGCCATAGACCAGATCGTGGGGATCGGCACCGTAGAGCGCCGGGTCGACATCGCCTCCGCCGACCAGGACGAGACCATCGAGCCGCGAAACCATCTCATCAGCCTCGTCGTCGTCGAGAAAACGGGGGGCGATGATCGCCTCCATCCCGCCGGCTCTCCAGACCCCGTCAAGATAGGTGTGCTGCATGACCGACGAGTGCGTATCGGGCCAGCCGGAGACTTCACCGGGCTTGCGGGGACGGGCGCTCACCCCGATGAGCGGACGCGCCCCCGCCCGTTTCGCCGACACCGCAGGGCGGGGAGCGGCAACCGCGTCGGTGGTCCGGCCACCGGGGACGGGGGAAGTCATGGCCTCCATTCTGACCGCTCCGACGCTGAGGGTCACGTTCGCTGTCGCACCGTGGTCAGATGGGTTGATGTCGGACACCAGCGCCACGGACTCCCGTACCGTCGTCTCCGCCTGGTCGCCGCTGCGCAATCCCGTCTACCGCAACCTCTGGTTCGCCGGTCTGCTGTCCAACGTCGGCTCGGCGATGCACGGCGTCGGCGCAGCGTGGGTCGTCACCTCGCTCTCACGTTCACCGTCCACCGTGTCGTTGCTCGCGGCGGCGACGGCGCTCCCGTCGTTCCTTCTCGCCCTCCCCGCCGGTGCACTCGCCGACGTGCTCGACCGGCGCCGCCTGCTGATCACGGCCCAGGTCCTGATGCTCGGCGTCGCCCTCGCCCTCGGTGTGCTCGAGCTCGGCGGTTCGCTGACGCTGCTCCTGTTGTTCCTGCTCACCATGGGCCTGAGCGTCGGCGGCACGCTGCAGATGCCGAACTGGGTGGCGCTGGCCCCCGAGCTGCTTCCGCGCTCCGAGCTGGCGAGCGCGGGCGCCCTCAACGCGATCTCGATGAACCTGGCGGGCGCGCTCGGACCTGCGCTCGGCGGTCTGGTCATCGCATCGACTGGAGCGGGCTGGGTGTTCATCGTGAATGCCGTCAGCTTCCTCGCGGTGATCGTTGCGGTGTACCGATGGAAGCGCAACGTTCCCGACACGACGCTGCCGGCCGAACACGTCGCCGCGGCGGTTCGGACCGGAGTTCGCTACGTATCGAATCAGGTGGGCCTGCTCCTTCTTCTGGTTCGGGTCTCGGCCATCGCCATCCCGGCAACAGCCTTGGCCGCGCTCCTTCCGCTGGTCGCGAGGAACGAGATCGGGGTCAGCGCCGGTGAGTACGGACTGATCGGCGCGGCGATGGGAGTCACAGCGGTCGGCGCTGCCACCATCCTCCCCCGCCTTCGCGCCGTCCTCGGTGTCGATCGGTTGGTCCTCCTCGGTGCTTGCGTCCTCGGACTCGGGCTCGTGCTCGTCGGCACGGCGACGAACCTCGCGATGCTCATGGTCGGCGCGGCGCTGAGCGGTGCCGGGCAGATCACGGCATTCTCCACGGTCTTCTCCGTCATCCAGAGTGTGCTCCCGGGCTGGGTGCGCGGACGGGGATTGGCCACGGCGATGCTCGTCTTCCAGGGCACCTCGTTGGCGGCAGCGCTCGGCTGGGGGGCAGTCGCGTCGGGCGTGGGGTCGGGCACCGCGGTCATCAGTGCCGGCATTGCTGCCGTGGTGCTCGGCGTCGTGACGCTCCCGATACGACTCGCGTCACGGGCCGAGCTCGACCTCACCCCCATGCCGCTCGGCGCACTCCACCACGTCATCCCGATCGACCCTGACGAAGGGCCCGTGCTCGTGTCGCTGCAGTGGCGCATCGACCCCGAGCGCCGCGACGAGTTCATCGCAGCGATGCGCCCGATCCGACGCCTGCGCCGACGCGACGGTGCGATGCAGTGGGGACTCTTCGAAGACGTCGAGGAACCCGGCACGTTCATCGAGCAGTTCACCGTCTCGACCTGGTCCGAGCACGAGCGTCAGCACGAACGCCCCACGGCCGCCGACGCCGAGATCACCACCACGGCAGTGCAGTTCCTGTTGCCGGGAGCGTCACTTCAGGCGTCGCATCGCATCGCCGCCCATCTCAAGCGTCGGGGCCGCGCCGCCAATCACTCGCGGCCACCAGCAGGTGGGCGTTAGTAATACGCGCGCTTACCAACGTTCGAAGTTGCGGCGCAGCTCCCAGTCGGTGACGGCCTTGTTGAACTGCGACCACTCGTGGCGCGCCGTGGTGAGCATGTGGTGGTGCACCTCTTCGCCGAACGCCGCCTTGGCGACGGCCGAGCCCTCGAACAGTTCGATGGCCTGAACGATGTTCCACGGAATGCGGCCAACGTCCTTCGACTCGTAGGCGTTGCCCACGAACGGATCGTCCAGCGCCAACTTGTTCTCGATCCCGTGCAGACCGCCGGCGATCACTGCGGCGAAGGCCAGGTACGGATTGGCGTCGGCTCCGGGGATGCGGGACTCGACGCGGGTACCGGCGCCGTGGCCGACCAGACGAAGGCCGCAGGTGCGGTTGTCGCGGCCCCACGCCACCGCCGTGGGCGCCCATGACCCGAGCTGGTAGCGCTTGTAGGAGTTCACCGTCGGGGCGAACATCCACGACAGCTCCTGCGCTGTCGCGACCATGCCGGCGAGATAGCTGGCGAATGCGTCGGAGAGATGGTGAGCACCATCACCGGGGGCCACCGGTTCATCGGTGTCGGCGCTCCAGAGCGAGGTGTGGATATGACACGACGAACCAACGTCGGCCATCGAGTACTTCGCCATGAACGTGATCGCGCGTCCGCTGAGCGCGGCGATCTCCTTGGCGCCGTTCTTGTAGATCGCGAGCCGGTCGGCCATCTCGAGCGCCTCGGTGTAGCGGAGGTTGATCTCGTGCTGGGCGAAGCCCGCCTCGCCCTTCGAGCACTCGATCGGGACGCCGGCCCCTTCCATGGCGTTGCGGATGGCTCGGATGATGTGCTCATCCTTGGTCGTCTGGAGGATGTGGTAATCCTGAATCGTGTTGGAGTCGGGCGTGAGGTTGGCGTAATCCTTCGCCGCGGCCGACTCGAAACTCTCCTTGAACAGGAAGAACTCGAGTTCCGCCCCCATCTTTACGGTGTACCCCATCGCCGCAGCTCTCGCGAGCTGGCGCTTGAGGATCTGGCGCGGTGACACCTCGATGGGGCCGTTGTCGTCGACCAGATCGCAAATCACTAGCGCCGTCTTCTCCAGCCAGGGGATCAGCCGAAGCGTGGCGAAGTCGGGCACACAGCGCATGTCGCCGTAGCCGGCGTCCCAATTGGCGAAGCGGTAGTTCGGAAGGACGTTCATCTCGACGTCGGTGGCGATCAGATAGTTG
>JANOHI010000052.1:0-5534 GCA_031406385.1 Acidimicrobiia bacterium | reverse complement strand
CACATCGCGTTCGGTCTCGGGGCGCACTTCTGCCTCGGAGCAGCCTTGGCCCGCCAGGAGATGACGAGCGCGTTCGAGATCCTTCTCGCTCGCACCGAACACATCGAACTCGACGGGGAACTGCCCCAGCCCCTCCACGATCCAAGCTTCTTCTTGCGCCCGATGAAGGCCCTTCCGATCCGCTTCGCGCCGCGCTCGTAGCCCGATTCGTCGTCTCGAGTGGCGCGGCGACAGGGAATGGGTCGAGCCGGAAGCGATTGCCCCGACGCAGCGAGGCGGGGAACACGCGGAACCTCGGCAGCCGAGCGGCCGTGTGCCAGACTCGGCCGCGACCTGGAGGTTTTGCTGTGGAGACTCATTTCGCCACCATCTGGGAGGCGCTGGCCGACACGATCGGCGACCAGGAGGCTGTGGTTCAACACGGCATCCGGCACACGTGGTCCGAGCACGAGCAGAGGTCGGCACGTCTCGCCGGGTTCCTTTCCGATGCGGGCATCGGCAACGGTTCCAAGGTCGCGATGTACCTGTTCAATTCTCCGGCATACCTCGAAACCCACTTCGCCGCGCTGAAGCTTCGGGCCGTGCCGGTGAACGTCAACTACCGGTACCTCGAGAACGAACTCGCGTATCTTCTCGAGAACTCCGACAGCGAAGCGGTTGTGTACCACTCCAGCCTCGGCGCACAGATCGACAAGGTCCGAGGTCGCCTACCACTCGTCAAAGCCTGGATCGAGGTTCGAGACGATGATACGCGTACAGATGGCTCGTTTGACTACGACGAACTGATCGCGCAAGCGAGCCCTGCGCCAAGGATCACCCGATCTCCTGACGACCTCGCACTCTTCTACACCGGAGGAACCACCGGCCTTCCCAAAGGCGTAATGGGTGCCGTCGGAGGAGGCGTGCTCGCCGGGCTGCGCGGCCTCGCTCCCCTGCTCGGCCTGCCTCCGCAATCTCCGGACGACATCCCAGCGACGGCCGCACTCCTTGCCTCGCAAGGTCGTCTGCCGCGTTCGATGGTCGCCTGTCCGCTCATGCACGGCACAGGCATGGGCATCGGCTGCACCCCTTCGAAGCTGTACGGCGGCTGCATCGTGTTGACCGGCGGCCGGAAGTTCGACCCGGTCGAGGTCTGGGACACGGTTGAAAGGGAATCCGTCACGATGATCACTGTGGTCGGCGACGCCTTCAGCCGCCCGATGGTGCGGGTGCTCGATGACGACCGGGCGGCCGGTCGTTCGAGGAAGCTGGACACGATGAAGGTGATCGCCTCCTCCGGAGCAATGTTCTCCAAAGACATGAAGGATGCGCTCGTCGATCACATCCCCCAGCTGATCATTCTCGACATCATCGCCGCGACCGAAGGGTCCATGGGTCAATCCATCCACACCAAGGACGCACCGGCACAAACCGCGTCGTTCGCGATCAGCCCGACGACCCAGGTCTTCGATGAGGCCGACCAGCCGGTCGTGCGGGGCTCGGGTGCGGTCGGCTTGGTCGCATTGTCGGAGGGCGTTCCGCTCGGCTACTACAAGGATCCGGAGAAGTCGGAACGCACCTTTCGGGTCATCGACGGGGTTCGATGGTCGTTCCCCGGTGACTACGCAACGGTCGCAGCCGACGGCAGGATTTCGCTGCTTGGGCGCGGCTCGCAGGTCATCAACACGGCAGGCGAGAAGGTGTTCGCCGAGGAGGTCGAGGAAACGCTGAAGACCCACCCGGCGGTGGATGACTGCCTCGTGTTCGGCCTGCCCGACGAACGCTACGGGCAATCGATCACCGCACTCGTATCGCTCGTTCCCGGACGCGACGTGGATCCACACGAGCTGAGTTCGCAACTGGTGTCACACGCCAAAGCGACCCTTGCGTCGTACAAGGCGCCCCGCCGGGTCATCGTGGTCGACACTGTCCCTCGGGCAGCCAACGGCAAGGCCGACTACGCAACGGCGCGTTCGATGGCCGAGGATTGACGAGGTTGTGCGGCGAGGTTCGAGCCCGCTGAGGCAATGCTGCTCTCGCCGACCAATGGGAGGGTCAGTCAGTTCGCGACGGGTTCGACGGCAGCCTCGAGTTCGGCCAGCGTCATTGATGCCGGTGAAGCGCCCCGCGCTGCGAGTTCGCGCAGCACACGACACAGCCCGATGTTCACGGGGGTCGCGACACCGTGCATCCGACCGAGCAGGACGATCTCGCCGTTGAGATAGTCAACCTCGGTCGAACCGGTCCCCCGCGCCAGGCTCTGCCAAGTGGAGCCGCCGGTCTGCGCTTGCCCCTCGACTTGTCGCACCTTGACGGAGCTTCGCCTCGCCGCCTCCTCCTCAGGGGTCTCCGAATCGATGCCGGCCGCTTGCAGGCACGCCATGCCTTCGGCCCGCGCTCGCCCGTACAGCTCCGATCCACGGGCATCGAGCCCGCACGCCGCCGCAATCGCGTTGCCCAGGTTGAGCAAGAGCTTGGTGTACTTCCGGCGCATGATCGCCGGGTTCGCCTTCGAGTCGAAACCCGAGTCCCGCAGCATTGCGGCGATGGTCTCGGTGCGTTCATCGGTGCCGAACGGGAAACGGCCGATGTCGAGGACGCCGCTGAAGGGCGTCATGTTCGTGACGACCTCCCCGGGGATCAGCATCGTCGAGGGCAGCATCACGCAGATGGCGTACACGTCGGCGAACTGACGCAGAGAGAGGCGCTCGTTCTCCACACCGTTCTGTGCGCAGACGATCGCCAGCGACGGCGCGGCTGCACCGGCAGCGACGTGCAACGTCGCAAGCGCGTCGGCGGTGTCCTGGGTCTTCATCGCGAGAATGACGACCTCGCCGCCTGCCCAGCTGATCTCCGACGGGTGCGCGAACACGGGCACGTCGACGGTCACCTCACCGTCCGGCGACAGTACGCGCAGACCACGATCACGCATGGCCTCGTACTGCCGTCCGCGAGCGATGCACACAACCTCGTGATGGTGGCGATCGACGTGTTGCTGCAGCCGTCCGGCGATGACGCCGCCGACCGCGCCCACCCCGTATACGACGACCTTCAAGTGTTCTCCTGTTTCCGATTGGGATGCGCTGGTCAGTTGACCTTGCGGTCGCGTCCCTCCCAGTACGGCGCGCGGAGATCCTTCTTCAGAACCTTCATCGCGCCCGACAGCGGAAGCGGCTCGGTGCGGAACTCCACGCTCTTCGGGAGCTTGTACCCGGCGATCCAGTCACGGCAGTGGTTGATCAGCTCTTCCTCGGTGGCCTGCGTGCCGGGCTTGAGCACCACGATGGCATGCACGGCTTCGCCCCACTTGTCCGACGGGATCCCGATCACTGCGACCTGAGCAACCGATGGATGATCGCTCAGCGCATTCTCGACCTCGGTCGAGTAAACGTTCTCGCCGCCGGTCACGATCATGTCCTTCACCCGGTCGACCAGATAGAGGTAACCGTCGGCATCGACATAGCCGGCATCACCCGTGTGGTACCAGCCGTCGCGGAACACATCGGCTGTCGCGTCCGGCTTCTTCCAGTACTCGATCATGAAGTTGCCGCCACGTGCGCAGACCTCACCCGGCTCACCGGCGGGAAGTTCATGGCCCGCCTCGTTCTCGATGCGGAGCGCAACACCGGGAAGTGGCAACCCGGCCGAGTGGAGGTAGTTCCCCCCGGCGCGGTGTTCGTCGGGGCCGAGAAGGGTCAGAACGCTCGAGCTCTCCGTCATGCCGTAGCCCTGCCAGATGTTCATGTCCGGGTACAGCGCCAGGACCTTTTCGAGCAGGGCATGGGGCATCGGAGATGCTCCGTAGACCAGATCCTTGAAGCTGCCCAGTCCGCTCGGCCGGAACTCGGGGTGGGCCATGGTGAGGCCGATCATCGTCGGCACCATCACGGTGATCGAGGGCCGATACGTCTCGACGGCCGTCATCACCGCTTTCGGTTCGAACATCGGGACGATGACGCTGTGGGCTCCGAGGGCCGGTCCACCGAGCACACCGAACATCGATGCGGCATGGAACATCGGGGTCTGTATCAGGTTGATGGAATCGCGCTCGAAGTGCAGCGTCATCATCACGTGGTAGCAGTTGAGGATCTCCGCCCGCTGGTCGAGTAGCACGCCCTTGGGCAACCCGGTCGTTCCACCGGTGTACATCAGTACGGCCGGATCGGTCTCCTCGCCCTCGTCGGGGATCACCGGGTTCACCGACGCGAGCAGGTCGGCGTAGGTGATGTCGTGAGGGACATCACCGGAACCGACCAGGACGACCTTCTCCAGACCGGCGTCGACGCGCACTGCGTCGATCAGCCCAGCGAAGAACGCGTCGACGAAACAGACCTTCGTCTCGGAATCGCGCAGTACATAGGCGAGTTCCTTGGGTGCGAACCGGAGGTTCAGCGGGTTGATGATGCCGCCGCCGAGAAACGCTGCGTGGTACAGCTCGAGATAAGCCGGCGAGTTGAGCGTCATCACGGCGAAGCGGTCGCCACGGCCGACCCCGAGGCTGCGAAGGCCGCCGATCAGACGGCTCGTCCGGTCGAGGTGCTGGGCGAACGTCGTGAGTTCGCCGGATGCCGCATTCGTGGCACAGGGCCGGTCGGCATTGCGGGCGACGGCGGGGAGGAGCAACCGGTGATAGATCAATTCCTTCATAGGCAGAAACTACGCCATTTGTCCCGGTGATCAAGCGGTGGCACCCCCGTCCACCACGAGCACGAGACCGGTGACGAACGCGGCGAGGTCGGAGCACAGAAAGAGGGCGGCACGGGCGATGTGGTCGGGCTGGCTGAGGACTTCGCAGGGCGCCTCGACCGGCAGTGCTCGTCGTACCTGTGGCACCCGGCCGAGTCGGTCACGCTGGCGGGGGCGCCGATCTACAAGTTCGATGACGCGGGCGCGGATTTCACGCTCGAGACGGCGCCGGCGGAGCCTGCGCGCACCGTGAACGACAAGGCGGTCAAGAACTAGCCCAATGCTCCTGATCCACCGATGCACAATGCGAGCATACTGCCGAGTGGAGATATGAGGTCGCGCCGAGGAGCGCCTGGGGAACAGATGGCCACCACCGTCAGCCGGGTGGCCCGCGAGGAATCGTCCGATCGACTGCCGAGTTACCTCCGTGATCTCGAACTGCACAGGACGACCAGTCTTCCGTTGCGTGACAGTTCCTCGGTCGCGGACCACATTGCCCGAGCAGATGTCAGCGACCTTGAGACGAACTAAGTCGGAGGCGCGGAGCTTGCTGTCGATCGCGAGGTTGAACAGAGCGAGGTCACGTGGCGAGGCAGCCATTTCGAGCCTAACTCGAATGGACCAAACTTGACGCGGTAGCAGGGGACGCTTCTGACCGACGATCAGGCCCTTGTTCCAAGGGCGAATAGACTGGGCGGTAATTTCCATGATGGCATCCAAGCCACCCCGCCCACCGCTTCGCTCCCACGAGCGGCCGACACTACCGCAAAGGCCGGTTTCTGGCCCATAGCGGGCGTTAGCCGCTCCTTGTCATCGCCGAGAACATTGTGCCGCTGTCGGTCCCGGCGCCTCGACCAGCAGAACGTGGA
>JANOHI010000036.1:0-5633 GCA_031406385.1 Acidimicrobiia bacterium | reverse complement strand
CACTACTCGACTCGGCAACAACGGTGATCAGCATCGGGACGCAAGCGATCCCCGTTTTCGTCACTGGGCTCCTGGCCCAGGTCTTTCTAGGGGTGTTCCCCACCCAGCGAAACTGGGATTGGTTGAGCTTCAACCGCTTCTGGCCGGAGAAGTGGTACCTCGGAGTCATTCCGAACGGTGGTTGGAAAGGCCTTGTTCTCCCGTCGATCGTTGTCGGCGTCGTGCAGATGGCCTTTCTCGCTCGACTGCTGCGCAGCTCCATGCTCGAAGTACTGCGAGCTGACTATCTGCGCACAGCCTTCGCCAAAGGGCTGCCGCGTTCTCGAGTGCTCATCAAGCACGCGTTGCGTAACGCCCTGATTCCCTATGTCACCGCGGCGAGCTTCGCGCTCGTCGAGATCTTTGGCATCGCCGTGCAGACCGAGACCGTCTTTGGGCTCTACGGCATCGGGTCCAAGGTGGCCGAGGCGGCACTCATCCAGGATGCGCCGGTCGTACTCGGACTGTCGGCGATCGTGATCATCAGCGCGGCGCTCGTCTCGTTGCTCGTTGACCTGAGTTACTCGTTCCTCGATCCGCGCATCCGTGTCGGGGAGAAAGCGGCATCATGACAGCACTACTGCCGCTGGCCGTCGACACCGTCCTGGTCACCACGGAGCAGGTCGGCTACTGGGAAGACGTGCGCCGCCGGTTCTTCCGGAACAAACTGGCAATCGGCGCTTTGACTGTGCTTGTTCTGCTGATCCTGTTGGCGATCATCGGACCGATCGTGGCCAAGGGCGACTACACCACCGGGCGCCTCGGCTTCGAGTTGAAGCGTCCCGGTGATCGTCGTTGGATCCTCGGAACGGACAGTCTCGGCCGCGACCTGTTCAAGCGGGTGGTGCGCGGGATCGGTATCTCACTGGCCCTGGCGGCCGGCGTCACGATTGCCACCACACTTCTCGGAATGATCCTCGGCGGGCTTGCCGGCTATCTCGGAGGCTTCCTGGACACGGTCGTGAGCAGGTTCATCGACGCCGTCTACGCCATTCCTTACGTGCTGATCGGTATTTCGATCATCGCCATCTTCGGCCGGAGCTTCTGGACGCTGCTCGGTTCGCTGGTGGCGGTGGGATGGTTGTCCACGGCTCGGCTCTTCCGTGCGGCGGTGCTGCAGATACGCGGGCAGGACTTCATCGAAGCGGCCCGGGCTACGGGGGCCGACACGCGTCGAATATTGCTCAATCACGTCGTCCCGAACGCGCTTCCCCCGGTGATTGTTTCCATCGCCTTCAGCATTGCGGGATCGATCCTGGCGGAGTCGATCTATTCGTTCCTGGCGATTGGCTTCACGGAGCCTCGCCCTGCGCTCGGCGTGATGCTGCTCGATGCGCGTAAATCCGGTTTTGAGGTGTCGCCGCACATCTTGTTCGTGCCGGCGGTCGTACTCATTCTGCTCACTCTGTCCATCGCCATCATCGGCGATGCGCTGCGAGACGCGCTCGACCCAAAACTGCGAGGAGCCGGCTGATGGCCGCTGGAAACGAACCACTGCTTCAGGTCAAAGATCTGCGCACGTACTTTCATACCGAAGCCGGCGTGGTGAAAGCCGTCGATGGTGTGTCGTTCGACGTGCGGGCCGGGGAAGTTGTGGGCATCGTTGGTGAGTCGGGGTCGGGAAAGTCCGTCACGGCGATGACGATCCTCGGCCTGTTGCCGGTGCCGCCGGCGAAGATCGAGAGCGGTCAAATCCTGTGGAAGGGCAAGGACCTGCTCACCACGAGTGAGAAGGATCTGCGCAAGATTCGTGGCGGTCAGATCGCCATGATCTTCCAAGATCCGATGTCGTCGCTCAATCCGGTCTACACGATCGGCAATCAGATCGAGGAGATGATTGCCACCCATCAGGACCTGTCGAAGAGGCAGGTGAAGGAGCGGGCTATCGAGATGCTCGATCTCGTCGGCATCCCGAAGCCGAGGGATCGGGTGAAGGACTATCCGCACCAATTCTCCGGCGGTATGCGCCAGCGGGCAATGATCGCCATGGCGTTGGCGTGCGAGCCCGAGTTGTTGATCTGCGACGAGCCGACCACAGCGCTCGATGTGACCGTGCAGGCGCAGGTGCTCGAGGTCATCGAGAGCTCGGCCAAGCAACTTGGTGCAGCGATCCTGCTCATCACCCACGACCTCGGGGTCGTTGCCGGGATGACCGATCGGGTGCTCGTGATGTATGGCGGTCAAATCGTCGAGAAGGCCAACGTGGACGATCTCTACTACTCGCCCCGTATGCCCTACACCTGGGGCCTGCTCGGCTCGATCCCACGAGTCGATGATTCGGCCGATCGGCGGCTGACGCCGATCCCGGGCGCTCCGCCGCTCATGTCGAAGCCGCCGGCTGGTTGTCGTTTCTCGCCTCGTTGCGTGTTCGCCGTGCCGGGGTTGTGCGATGCTGCGGTGCCGGAACTCGTTGCCGTGCACGGTGCCGGCGATGAACACGAGGCCCGATGTGCTCGGTTGGGCGAGGCGGGGTTCGCCGACAACGCTGCTCAATTCGTTGGAGGTCGCGCATGAACACCGACGCCGCCCCGTTGCTGGAGATCACCAACCTGGTAAAGCACTTTCCCATTCAGCGTGGGTTGCTCAAGCGCACCGTCGGACAGGTGAAGGCGGTCGACGGGGTCTCGTACAGCGTGAACTCGGGGGAGACGTTTGGTCTCGTCGGTGAGTCGGGGTGCGGGAAGTCGACCACGGCGCGCCTGGTGCTGCGTCTGATGGAACCGACATCGGGAACGATCAAGTTCGACGGGCAGGACCTCTCGGCCGGAACTGAGATCGACACGAAGGCCCTGCGCAAGAAGCTGCAGATCGTCTTCCAGGATCCTTACGCATCGCTGAACCCACGCATGACGGTGCGTCAGATCATTGCCGAGCCGATGACGGTGCAGGGTGTGCATAAGGACGAAGCGAACGCTCGGGTCGATGATCTGCTCACCACATGCGGACTCGCTCGCGAGCACGGCGCACGCTATCCCCATGAGTTCTCCGGTGGTCAACGTCAGCGCGTTGGCGTTGCTCGCGCACTGGCCAACAAGCCGAAATTGATCTTCCTTGATGAGCCGGTATCGGCACTCGACGTTTCGATCCAGGCCCAGATCGTGAACCTGCTCGACGACCTGCAGGAGCAGATGGGTCTCACCTACGTGTTCATTGCCCACGACCTGTCAGTGGTATCGCACATCTCTGATCGGATCGCCGTCATGTACCTCGGCAAGATCATGGAGTCGGGGACCATGGACGAGGTCTTCGGCGCTCCGTCACACCCCTACACCAAGGCCCTGCTGTCGGCCGTGCCCTTGCCCGATCCTCGGGCCGAGCGCGCTCGCAAGGTTGAGCGCATTGTGCTTCACGGAGACATTCCGTCGGCGGCCGACCCGCCATCAGGCTGCCGCTTCCGCACCCGGTGTTGGAAGGCGACGGAGCTGTGCGCCAATGAAGAACCGGCGCTCATCGATCGCGGTGGCGGACATCCCGTCGCCTGTCATTTCCCCGAGCAGTGAGTGGCTTAAGCCGTTCTGCACTTGTCCTCCACGACGACACCTCGCTGTCGTACCTCACCGCCGGTTCGCCGTCGGACGAGCCGGTCCTGCTGATTCACGGCAGCACGGAGACGGCCGAGTCTGACTGGTTCGTGCACAGCCCGATCGGGTTGCGTCTGGCCGAGCTCGGCTACTTCGTGATTGCGCCGGATTGCCGTGGGCACGGCCGGTCCACTGCGTCGAGCGAGGATTTGTTCGGCTGATCTACTCGTTCGAACAGATGGCCGCTGATGGCGCCGAGTTGCTACGCGCTCCTGCCGCACATCGGGCCGCTCCTGCCGCACATCGGCCCCAAAACGACCGCTCGGACGGAAAATCGCCTGATGTGCGGTGTAACGGCCACCATCTGCGGCGCCATCGTCGACGGAGCGCAGCATTAAGCGAAAGGCGTAGACCGGGCACAGAACGAAGAGAAGCAGGGCGGGTGGGCGCGCTATGCTTGAGGCTCCCTTCGGGGGACCACGTCGAAGTGGCGAAATGGCAGACGCACCAGCTTGAGGGGCTGGCGCCCTTTAGGGCATGGGGGTTCAAGTCCCCCCTTCGACACCAGTATTTGGCAGTGTTTCCGCAGGTCAGAGACTTGCGGCGGGTGTGGATAACTCGGCTGGCGGGCCGCAGCGCAGCGCAAACCTGGTCATCTCGGCGGTACAGTCGACGGGCGTTTTCGAGTGCCCCTGAACGGCACTCCGGGGAAAGGGTCACCCCGCTGCACTTCGGCCGGCTATCGAGCACCCGGAGGCGGGCGGCCGATTGGCGAAGTGTGTGCCAAGACCCGGCGGTCGGTGACGGTGACACGCATTGAGAATGCCGGTAGGTTCCGTGGAAGTTCGATGCCCGAATGAATGAGCCGCGGCCGAGGAGAGCCCCGATCGTTTGGTCGATGCCGGCGAGGCCAACCTCGTGACATGCCTCGCTTTCGAGCTGCGTCTCGCTCTTGTGCCTTTACGCCTGCTTTCTGGGGTCGTCGTTGCTGCGCACTCGGTCCACTTGGTCCAATTGGTACCAGCCGACAACCTAGGGACCGACGTTCGTGTCCGTCTGGCGGACGTACTGAGGCACTGAGGCCTGGGGTCAGCCGCCGGCGGCGAAGCCGGTGCGGTAGGCCCACAACACGGCCTGGGTGCGATCCCGAGTGCCGGTCTTCATGCAGATCCGTTTGATGTGGGTTTTGACGGTCTCGTGCCCAATGGCGAGACGGGCGGCGATCTCGGCGTTGGATTGCCCGTCGGCCAGGCAGCGCAACACGTCGGCCTCCCGTTCGGTCAGCGGCGAAGGCAGCGAACCGGTCGGGGCCGCCCGCCGGCGGGCCACCTCTGCCAGGAGACGCCGGGTGATGGACGCCGAGATCAGGGCCTCACCGGAGGCCACCGTGCGGATGCCCTCGATCAGGTCCTCGGGGGTGGAGCGCTTCAGCAGGAAGCCGTCGGCTCCGGCGTCGAGGGCGTCATAGATCACGTCGTCGAGGTCGAATGTGGTGAGCACCAGGATCCGAGGACGAGGCTCGGGCCAGGCAGCGATCGCGCGGGTGGCCGTGATGCCGTCGTGGCCGGGCATCCGGACGTCCATCACTACGACGTCGGGCCGGGTCTCGGCCGCCCGGGTCACCGCTTCGGCGCCGTCGGCTGCTTCGGCCACCACCACCAGGTCGTCGTGGACCTCCAAGAGGACCCGGAGACCTTGGCGCACGAGGACGTCGTCGTCGACCAGCAGCACCGTGATCACTGGCTGTTCCCGTCGGGTGACAGCGTCGTCGGTGCTGGTTGGCCGACCGTCACGGGCAGCGTGGCTCGTACCTCGAACTCGTCGGGGCCGGCGGTCCAGGTGAGGTCGCCTCCTCCGAGCCGGGCGCGCTCGCGCATGTTGAGCAGACCCCGGCCGCCCGAGCCCCGTACCTGCCCGGGCCTCTGGTTGGGGTTCTGGTTGGGGTTCGGGTTGCGGATGGTGAGTACGACCCAGCCCTGATCTGCGGTGCCCTCAGCAACGGGAGACTCCCGCCTCGGCCCGGCACTCAGGGTCCCCTGGAGAACGGGTTCGAGCGTGACCTCGATGGTGCCG
>JANOHI010000035.1:0-2668 GCA_031406385.1 Acidimicrobiia bacterium | reverse complement strand
GAACTCAAAAATGTGCTTCTTCAACGTATCATGGTGTATGAAGTGGGGAGCGGTTATGATCGGGGTGCTTTTGATTTTCAAGAAAAGTCCGCAGCGGACCCCCGAGGGCTATGCGTCGGGCTCGTTCGGACCGACGACTGCGGGTCGCATGGACTCCTACGTCGATGCGTTCCAGGAGGCCGGGGGATCCCTCGTGATGCTGGTCAAGGGCAACCGTTCGAAGGCCGTGACCGATGCCTGCAGGAAACACGGAGGCTTCTACCTCGGTTCAATAGGCGGCCCGGCAGCCCGACTCGCCCAAGACTGCATCACTCGTGTCGAAGTGCTCGAATATCCGGAACTCGGGATGGAGGCGATCTTTGAAATCGACGTGCAGAACTTCCCGGCCTTCATCGTGGTCGACGACAAAGGCAACGACTTCTTCCAATCCGTTTCTCGGCCCGTCTCGATCGGAAAGAAGTGATGTCGCGCAAAGCATTCACCGGATTCGGCGTCGGACCAACCGCCGATGCGGCCATCGATCGCACCCTCCAACCCCTTCCCGCCGGGATTCTGCGAGCGCAGGAGATTGCGGTGCCCCCCGGCGTGAACCCGTCGAAGCTCGGGACCTGGATACAGCGGGTCGCGCTTGACGACACCATGCCCGACGACGCCCCCGCGGAGTTGCATGTGCACATACGAACGGCAGCTGGTGCGCTCGACGACCCGAATGTTGTTCTTGCCATCGACATGACGGGCTCGCCGGCCGGCGACAAAATGCGAGAGCGCCTCGGGGCTACCGACCTCGACCTGACCTACCTGCTCCTTGGCCTCACCGTCGCAGGGTGAGAGCGGTCCGTCGCCAGATACTCCAAAATTGAAATATGTTCGCGAACGACGCGGTTGGTTGTAGGGGTAACGACAGAAAGGGCCGCCGTGTCGAGTTCGACCATCACCATCCAGCGAGCCAACGATCGCTTCGAGACCAAGCTTTCCTGGCTGGCCGGGAAGCACTCGTTCAGCTTCGGCAGGTTCTACGACCCGACCAACGTCGGTCATGGTCTGCTGCTCGTCAACAACGACGACGTGATCGCTCCGGGAACGGGGTTTGATACCCATCCGCATCAAGACATGGAAATCGTCACCTGGGTGCTCGACGGCGAGCTCGAGCACAAGGACTCCGAGGGCAACCGTGGGCTGCTCTACCCCGGTCTCGCCCAGCGCATGTCCGCCGGAACCGGCATCTGGCACTCGGAGAAGAACCCGTCGAAGGATCGACCCGTGCATCTCGTACAGATGTGGGTCGCTCCCGACACCCAACGCACCCGCCCCGGCTACGAGCAGCTCGACATCAATGCCGAACTGGCCAGGGGCGGACTCGTGCCCATCGCCTCGGGCGCCGGCCACGATGCGGCCATTCGGATCCGCCAACGCGATGCGGTTCTCTGGGGAGCCCGGCTGGCTCCGAATGAGATCGTCAGAATCCCCGATGCGCGCTTCGCCCACCTGTTCGTGCCGAAGGGCGCCATCGACCTCGACGCCACGCCACTGCTCGCCGGCGATGCCGCCCGGCTCACCGGCGCCGGCACCCCCGTGGTGATGGCCGGCCCGGAGGGCGCTGAGATCCTCGTGTGGTCGATGGGCCACTAGTGCACTGAGGAACCTACCGAACGCGCCGGGACCACCGGCGCGTTCGTCAGAAGTGGATGACCGGGCAGGTCAAGGTGCGGGTGATGCCTTCCACCAGTTGGATGCGGGACACGACCTGCTTGCCGAGTTCGTCGAGGGTTTCGGCCTCGGCCTTGACGATCAGGTCGTATGGACCGGTGACCTCCTCGCAGCTGACGACTCCGCCGAGGGCGATCACCGACCTGCATACGGACGAAGATTTCCCCACGTCGGTCTGCAACAGGATGTAGGCGGCAACGATCGACACGCCTCTCATCGTAGCGGCGGGCCGACCGGCCCAACGAGGGAATGGCTCAACCGTCAGGATCTGGAAGCAGGAGACCCTCAGCGATCGCTTCCTCGACGACCTCGAGCGCGTACGCCATCAGCACCGAACCCGGCTGCATGGTGGATTGAATGAGTCGACGCGTTTGGTCGGCGGCGATGCCATGCACCTTCCACGAGCCACCTCCGCTCACCCGGTTCAGCAGCATCGGCTGGAGTCGGTCGATCGTCTTGGCAAACTTCGACTCGGCAGTCTCCTTTGCCTCGAACTCGTCCCAGACAGCCCGAAGACGGGCAGCCTGGTCGATCGGAAGCAGCGAGAAGATCCGATGTGCCGCAGCGAGTTCGTCAGCTGCCTGCTGCACCGCCACAGCAGCGTCGGCGGCAGCGTAGATGAAGGTGTCACCGGCATCGATCTCCACGATGTCGTGGAGGAGCAACATCATGATCACCTTCGACACGTCGACGGGTTCCGGCGCGTGCTCGGCAAGCACGACCGCAAACATCGCAAGATGCCAGGAATGCTCGGCCGTGTTCTCACGACGCGAACCGTCGGCGATAGGCGTCTGACGAAGAATCGTCTTGAGCCTGTCGATCTCGACGAGGAAGGCGATTTGTTCGTTGAGTCGCTCCGGTCTGCGCATGGCCTCCCGTCTAGCTCGGAAGAGGCGCTACCGTCGACAACTCTCTCGACGAAGGAACTGCATATGGAACATCGCTATCTCGGACGCAGCGG
>JANOHI010000030.1:0-1417 GCA_031406385.1 Acidimicrobiia bacterium | reverse complement strand
GACCTTCGTGACCTTCGTGACCTTCGTGCGCCTGGTGCTCTTCGCTCGGTGCTGGACGACGTGCTTGCCCCATACCCGCCGGTTCGTCCATGGGATGGCACACATGCCCAGGAACCGATTGCCCGTTGCAATGAAAGCCACAGTCTTCGACCCAACGACGAAGCTCCGCGACACTCGTTTTTGCGGCATCGTACGAGACCGTCGCAGTCTGAGAGACCGGGTTCGCCGCCACGGAGCGAACACCTGGGAGGCGCCCAAGAGTGGTTTCGATCAACGCGCTTTCGCTGGCCCAATGAAGACCCTTCATCTCCAGCACCGCGGTGGTGCCTCCACCGGGGCCGGACCCGCTTCCTGGCATGTCGTGTTGGTCGTGGTGTTCGGCGTTCATGTTTCTCCCGGTCGTACGCAGCGCGCTGGGTCTTTGCCCTCAGGTACACCAGTTTCGTCCAGCACACTCGGGCCCACATCCGTGGTCACTACTGATCGCACGGTGGGGAATGCGCATTCCGACGTGTGCCCTTTTGACGAGCCGAGCGATCTGAGCCAACGCAGTATGCGAACCGACGCGACTACTCGACGAGCACCTTCGCCACTGCGTTTCGAGCGCCATGTCGACCGGAGGCCCCGAAGGAGACGAAAAGATCGCCGAAGCCACGAAAGCGATCGAGCGGCTATTGAAGTCCTGACCGGACAGGAGTCGGACGCCGAGCCGAGAAACTCAAACAGGGCGTTTGGCACGCATCGCGTCAAGTCGCTGGTGATACTCCTCGACCTCGATCTCGCCGCGAGCGAATCGGTCGTGCAGCACGTCTTCGGGTCCGGAAGCCAACACCGGCGGAGTAGGCGGCACCGATGACCGGTTCAGTCCTCCCGGGCGGACCGCACTCATGACGAGCCACACGACTCCGACCCAGAACGGCGCCATGACCATCAACATGACAAGCCAACCCCAACCACCCCTACCGTCATGCCATCCGTTGTCCCAAGGCATCGTGACCGCTCTCCGCAAGCTCAGCTTGAGCAGCATATTGATCGTGCGCAGCACACTCCCATGACGCCAGAGCAAAACGTCCCGGCCCCGACGTGCCAATCGGCTCCGACGGGTCCAATCGACGTCATGACCGGCCAACCCCTGACCCACGACAGGTCTGCCGACCGGGTCGCCATCCGACTCGGCCTCCACCCGGTCACTCATCTGGGCCGACTGGTACGCAGCTCCGACAACACGGTGACGACGAAGACGGTGCGTGCACCTCACATCGTGAAAGTGAGCTGATCGGGTCTTGTCCCGTCAAGGGCAGCCCGATGCCGTCCGCCACACCTCCGGTGACGCTGCGCTTGCCGGACGCCACCAGGCGCCCACTCCCTTGACCGGCCACCCACCCAGCGAAACGCGGCAGCCATCTGCTGCAGGGCA
>JANOHI010000028.1:0-3717 GCA_031406385.1 Acidimicrobiia bacterium | reverse complement strand
CCGTCACGTACTCCCCGTGTTTTGCGTTGCTCGTCACACTCGACAGCCCTGGCTTGGTTCCCTATCCGGGGGGCGTGCAGGTCGACGCATCGGTTGATGGTGATTCGGTCTTCTCGTTCGTGGGAGACAACCTTGCGAAGGGGATCTCCGATGTCCCCGCGCTCACCTTCCACGCCAACGACGAGTTCTCACGGCGGCGCTTCGACGACGACCCCGACGCCGTGCACGCCGATCTGCTCGACGCAGCTCGGCTGTACTTCGGCGAAAGTCGCGTTGTCGATTCGGTGATCAAGCGGTGGAAGTATGCGCGTCCGCTGCTCGGACACTATGGGAACTGCCTGCCGATGGAGCCGATTCCCGGAGCAACGCTGGTGTTCGCCGGTGACGCATTCGGTGGAGCGAAGATCGAAGGTGCCGCGCTCTCCGGGCTGGCGGCGGCCGAAGCCGTATTGCTCGCTTCCTAGGGTCGGCCGGTGCTGCGGCTACGGCGGCGCCGATCATCCACGAATTGGCCGGCACGATGGGCGTTGACCCTCCGGCAGGCGTACCCTCGTGGGCGTTGCCTGTGATGTTGCGCCGCTCGGGCGCAGCCCGACATGAAGGTGGATCGATATGTCCAAGTCTGTGCTGATCACCGGAGCAGGTTCGGGTTTCGGGAAGGGTGCCAGCCTTGCCCTGGCGAGTCGTGGACATCGCGTCATCGCCACTACCGAGACCGATGAGCAGGCCGCTGCACTGCGCGCTGAGGCTCCGCAGCTCACCGTCGAGAAGGTCGACATCACCACGTCCGACGTCGACCGTGTGGCCGACTGGGAGATCGATGTGCTCATCAACAACGCCGGTGCTGGGCAGACCGGCCCGCTTGCCGACGTGGCGATCGACCGCGTGCGTTGGCTCTTCGAGGTCAACGTCTTCGGAACGCTCGCAATCACGCAGAAGGTTGTGCCCCAGATGGTGGCCCGCAAGTCCGGTCGCATCATCGTGGTCTCGTCGATCGCCGGGGTGATGGCCGGCCCGGCCTTCGGCCCGTATTCGATGACCAAGCATGCCCTTGAGGCGTTCGGGAAGACCCTGCGCGCCGAGTTGGCGGCCGATGGTGTGGACGTGACGCTGCTCAACCCCGGCCCGTACAACACCGGGTTCAACGACCGTATGGCCGACTCGATGTGGGAGTGGTTCGGGGCGGACTCCGTCAGCGCGGGCTCGACGGAGCTCTTCGCTTTCATGCGCACCATGGTCACGACGAACCAGATGGACCTGGCCGAGGTCGTGCAGCGCATGGTCGAGCTGGTCGAGGCCGACACGACGACCGAGAACAACTTCGTCCCTCCGGAGATCCGCGCCCAGCTCGAGGCCGGCCTCGCAAACTGAGCACTTCAGGAGTGGGCGGTACGCGCCGTTCTCCAAGATCAAGGTCCCTCTCGGACGCCTGTCCGCGTGGAAGGAACTCCCGCGGCCAGCCACGCCGAACGAGCGGGTCGCGGCGAAGTGGTCGGGATGGTGCCGTTGATGGCAAGGCTGCCCCTCCGCTCGTCGCGGTTGAGCGTTGCGTAGCCGTCCACGGTGGCGAGACGGTCGTCAATGGCAATGATCGCCCTGGAGAGGTCAGCCATTGCGGTCGGCAGGGGAGCTTCGACGGTTGCAGAGAATCGCAGCGACGTCGGGCCACCTTCGACGAGCAGCACAGGCGGCGAACCGTTCGACACCCGCTCAAACGCGTCGATTGCCTCGACGCAACCGAACCAGGCGGCTCCTTCTACCGGGTCGTCATAGCGGTCGAGGTTTCGGGTGACGAGCTTGATCGGCGTTCTGAAGACCTGTTGCTGAAGCGCTGAATGTAACGACGCGTCGAGACCGTGCTCGGCGAGCGCCGCCGGCCGAAGACGGGTAACGATCTGTCGGAGATCGACGATCGCCGCTTGGAGGTCGGCGGTCGCACGGGAGAGGTACGCATCGGCGACGTCGCAGGGGGACTCACGCTCCTCTCCGGCGATCGGGTCTGGGTCACCGCCGGCGTCCTTGGCGTCGAGAGCGGACTCGAGTTGTACGAGGGCGTTCTCGATGCGACGCTGTGCTGTCTTCCGAAGGTCGGTGTCGACCCGACGCCGCTCCTCTTCAGCGGCGGCCAGAAGGCGCGCCCGAGAGCGGTCCAGTTCGGTGGCGCGTTCGTCAAGCACACGGTGGCTCTGCCAACCGATTGCGCTGATGAGGACCACGAGTCCGGGAAGGAGCCCGAGAAGCACCGCGTCGATGACCTGTTGGTTCACCTGGTCGGCAACGTGGATGACGCTCACGAACCGGCATATTGCCGTGACCGCGACGGTCGAAATGGCGGTGATCGCGAGGAGCCGACGACCAGCTCTCGGGGGCAGATACGCGACCGCGATGAGGGCCGCGGGTATGGCGGACATTGCCTGCACCGGAAACGAGATGGGAGCAACGAACGCGCCAAGAAGCGTGAGTGGCCAAACCGCGAGGTTGACGAGGAGAACCGCTCGAACGACGTCTCCAACCGACGACTGTCGGCGGGCGACGGTCAAGACCGCTGCGTAGGTGAACGCAGTCGCCCCCATGAGCAGAATCCATGGTGAGGGTTCGGCGAGCCAGATTGCCATGACGACGACGCCCAGAATCAGGCCCAGCGCACGGTAGAAAGCCAGGAACGATCGAAGCAGCGCCAGGTCCCGTTGCCCGTCACGCGAGCCACGCGATTCGAATGGAGTCTCAGCGCCGGTCATCGTTCACCAACGGAATCGTTCCGACGATGCGAGTTCCCGTAGGCGAGCTCGTCACCACGAGCGTCCCGCCGACCGCTTCGACACGATCGTGCATGTTCCGGAGACCGCCGGTCGTCGAATGCACCGGCGAGACGACGAAACCCGTTCCATCGTCCGCCACCGAGAAGCGGAGGAGTCTGTCCCCATCGTCCACTTGCAGGTCGATGAGTGCCGAGGGGCCGGCGTGTTTGTCGGTGTTGACTGTCGCTTCCAGGCAGCAAAACCAGACGGCCGCTTCGATGTCAGATCGGTATCGGCCGACATTGCGAAACGTTGTAGCCAGCGCGGGGGTGCGCCGGCCGAAGGCACTTCGAAGAGCAGCGGTGATTCCGAACTCGTCGAGGATTGCCGGGCGAACGCCGTTGACGAGGTCGTGTAGGTCCGTGATCGCTTCATGCAATTCGTTTCGGGCGTCACAGAGGAGCGACGCCGCTCGTGCGCGGTCAGTCGACGCAAGCCGTCGGGCTGCGGAGATCTGCACCAGCGCTCCGTGCAGACGCTGTTGTGCCCCGTCGTGAAGATCCCGTTCGATGCGTCGCCGCTCGCGATCGGTCGCCTCGACGACGCGTTGCCGAGATGAATGGAGCACCTCATTGCGGTCAGTGAGCAGCTGATGGTTCTGGCCCCCGATGACCAGAATGAGTCCGACGAGCGCTGGAACCGAGAGGAGCACAGCAATGTCGAGGGTGAGCTCCGGCACCCGGTCGCCGAGGCGGGTGATGTCGATCGTGGAGATCCCGGTGATCGCAAGGGTCATCACGACCGAGAAGGTCAGCAATCGCGCCACCGCACGACGTGATAACTCGGGCACGGCCAGAAGCACCGGTCCGAGCCCCGACAGGCTGGTGATCGGCAGCGCTTCGGGGACGATGATGGTTCCGACGATCGCCAGTGGCCACACCGCGATGTTCATCACGAGTACCGCTCGAGCGAGTCGTCG
>JANOHI010000490.1:0-31300 GCA_031406385.1 Acidimicrobiia bacterium | reverse complement strand
GGGCGCCCAACTCGACTTCTACGACGTAAAGGGTCGGGCAGCCGTGTGGATCTCAGGCTCGCCTAGGTGCTCGTAACAACTCGCCAGCGGAAGCGTTTCGGTGATGCCCGTTCGTATCGCCGGCAACGTCCTGCTGTGGGCCGACGATGCGCGAACGCTTCGCATCGAAGGGGTAACGGAGCGCGCCGCGGCAATCTCTGTTTTGGAGGCGCTGATCTGAGCTGCCGACCGGATCAATACGCAGAGCCGTTCAGGGCATCGATGTGGCGAACACGTCGCCCAGGATCCCCAGCGCACTGGTGCGCCATCCCATCCGATGCGCGGAGCTGAGCTCCCAACGCTTGCCGGCGTCTTCGCGCACGGTGAGGAGCGCTTTCCAGAGGGCCCACCCACGAGCCCTCGCCCACGTCCCATCGTCAAGAGCGAGGCGCTCCGCAAAGCGATGGCGGCTCGAGTCGTCGAGGAAGGTCCATGCGATGGCGAGGTCGCATGCGGGATCACCGACAGCCGAGCAGCCGAAGTCGATGACGGCGGTGAGGCGCCCGTCGACCACGAGGAGATTGGACGCGACAACATCGCCGTGGACCCACACCGGGGGACGGATCCACGTCGTCGCCACGGCCGCGTTCCAGACCTGCGTCGCCGCTTCGGGGTCGATGATCGATCCGAGTTCGTCGATCACCGTGCGGGTTTGGCGATCGAAAACGCGTAGGGCCGACCCACGAAAGTGGCTGTGTTCGCCGGCCGCGGGGCCGTCGGTTGCGTCGACGCCCTGCAGTGTGGCGAGAAACCCCCCGAGGTCGGCGGCGAACGAATCGAGATCGTCCACGTCATCGAGCGTCGCGGGCACGCCGGGCAGCCAGGCGCGAACGGACCACGGACGGGGAAATTCCTCGGTGGCGACGCCCACGGCGAGTGGCTCGGGAATCGGCAGCGGGAGATGCGGCGCAAGGTGCGGCAGCCATCGCCTCTCTTTTTCGACCTGGGCCACGTAGCCAGCACCGCTCGGAAGGCGGACGGACATGTCGTCACCGAGCCGGTAGGTCGTGTTGTCCCACCCGTCGACCTCCACCGGCGCGACCTGAAGGTGCGCCCAGTGGGGGAACTGCGTGGCAATGAGGCGACTGACCAGTTCGGCGGTGATGTCGGACTTTTCCACGTGCCTCAGCCTCACCCGACTACCCGCGGAACCCGCGCCACGCGCTGCTCAGCCCGAGCCCGATGAAGCCGACGCGAGCGTCCGTACGCATCGTCACGAACGTGCCGGGCCGCCACGATATACCCGGCATTCACGGCCCTGAGCCGTACCGGGCAACTTCGGCGCGTTCGACCTGGGTCGGCTGGCGTCGCTGGGTCGGCTCGAGCCGCATTTGCGCGCAAATCCCGACCCGGTGCACAAATCCCGACCCAACGCGGCCAGCTGACCCAGGTCAGCGGGTTCGGCGGCGGAGCGGGCCTTCGATGGCCAGGACGACGAGGAACAGCGCGCCGAGGGTGAGCACGATCGTGCCACCGGGCGCGAGCCGGGCCACGCGTCCGATCACGAGACCAGTCACCGCTGCGATCACCCCGATCGCCGAGGCGAGGACCAGGGTCGAACGGAACGATCGGGACACCCGCTGGGCGATGCCGACGGGAAGTACGAGAAGCGCGCTCACCAGCAGGATACCCACCACCCGCATCGCCGTCACGATCGACACGGCGGTGAGGACCATCAACAGATCGTTCATGCGGGCGACCGGTATCCCGGAAGCGAGCGCGGCGTCCTCATCGACGATCACCGAGAACAGCGCGCGGCCGACGAACGCGAGGATAACGACAACAAGCGAACATGCCACGGCCAGGACAACAGCATCCGACCGGGTGATCGTGAGGATCGAGCCGAACAGATAGCCCTGCACGTTGGACGCGACGTTGCCGCGCCGGCTGAGCAGGACCGACGCCATTGCCAGGCCGAGGTAGAACGCCAGCGCCAGCGCAAGATCGCCGTTCTCGCGCGTCCGCGCTCGCAGCCGCTCGATCGCAAGTGCACCTACGACCGCGGTAAGCAACGCCGTCCAGATCGGCCACACGTCGGTGACGAGCCCGATCGCCACGCCGGCGAAGGCGAGATGGCCGATGCCGTCTCCGAGAAGCGAGAGACGTCGTTGTACCAGGAACGTTCCGGTGATCGGAGCGGTCGCCCCGACGAGAACTGCACCCGCAAGAGCGAGCTGGAGGTACTCCCGCTCGAAGGGCCACGGCAGTGGAAGCGTCGCGAGAACGTTCACGCGATCTCCTCGAGCCAGCGAGGGAGATCGTGACCATGGGTCCCGAGGTTGACGCCCGAGCGGGAGAGCTCCTCCGGAGGACCATCGAAGCGAATGCTGCGACGGATCACGATCACCCGATCGAGACGGTCCTCGACCGCCGCGAGATCGTGCGAGACGAGCAGAATGGCAACACCTCGTTCATCGCGAAGTCGGCCGAGCGTCGCCGAGAACCGCGCCTGCTGCTCGACGTCGACACCGGCGACGGGTTCGTCGAGAACCAGGAGATCAGGACGACGCACGAGCGCCTTCGCGATGAACACGCGTTGCTGCTGCCCGCCCGACAGCTGGCCGATCCGCGCACTCGCCAGATCGCTCATCTCGACCACGGCAAGCGCGTCGTCGACTCGGTCGCGGGGGGTGGCGCGCCACCACTGACGACCCAAGCCCCCGGACGCCACGACTTCACGAACTGTGGCGGGGAAGTCACGACCGAGGAAGTGGCGCTGGGGGACGTAGCCGATGCGCGAACGCGCCACCGGGTCGGTCGACGGTTTCCCGAACAGCGAAACGACCCCCGAACTGGGGGGAAGGAGGCCGAGGGCGATCTTGACCAGCGTCGACTTGCCCGATCCGTTCGGTCCGACGAGCGCGACAAACGTGCCCGCAGCGATCGACACGTTCACGTCTTCAAGCACGAGCTCGCGTCCGTAGGCGAAGGAAACGTCTTCGAGGCTGAGAACCGTTTCCACAACGACGAGCATACGGTTTCCAGGCGGGGGCCAAACCGGGCCGCCCGATGGGACGTCAACACGGTCGTGCGGAGTCAGCCGACGCGACCGACACCGACGAGATCGCGCCGGAAGATCGATCTCGTACGCACGGGAGTTCCCCGACGCGATGCCTCGACCATCTGCCCGTTGCCGATGTACATGCCCACATGGTGGATCGGTGAACCGTAGAACACGAGATCGCCATTGCGGATCTGACTGACCGACACGCGGGTGGTGGCGGCGTACTGCGCCCGTGAGGAATGCGGGAGCGAACGCCCAGCCGACCGCCACGCGTAGAGCATCAGACCGGAGCAGTCGAAGCCGCCAGGCCCGGAGGCACCCCAGATGTACGGTTTGCCCAACTGGTTCAATGCCGCGCTGACGGCGCTCGAACCGCCCGGAGCGGGGGGAAGGCCGCTGTCGGAACCGGCCGCGATCTCCAGTCGGGCAAGTTCCTTCCCGGCCGATCCGCTGGTGGGTGCCAGGACCTTGCTGGCCGCCTCGGCTGCTGCCTCGCGCGCCGCAGCGATCTCTTGGCGTGTCGCGGCGGAGCCGTTACGCCTGAGCTCCGCGAGGCGCATGTCGGCCTCGGCCTTCTTCTTGATCGCCGCTGCACGCGACGCACTCGAGGAACGAGCCAGCGAGGCCTGACGTGCCGCAAGGTCGCGACGGGCCCGCTCCTGCTGCCTGACGATGGCGAGACGCGACAGCCTCGCCTCTTCGGCAATCCGTGCCTCTTCCGCTTGGGTCACGAGCACCTTGAGTTCGCCATTGGCCCGACGCTCGAGCACCTCATAACGGGCGAGCAGTCGGTCGGCGTCGCGTCGTTTCTTCGCCAACGTCGCGCTCAACGTCTCGGCATCCGCGCGCGCCGCTTTGACGACTCGGCGCTTTCGATCGATGTCCTCCCTCGACGCGCGCAATGCATCGATGGCGTTGCGGTCGAAGTCCCGGGCCCGTTCGGTCAGGACCGCGCTGCGCTCGAACTCATCGATCGCCGCTGCGCCGTCGATGGCGATTCCTGCACTGGCGAACGGGTCGGTCACGGCGACGAGCGCGGCGCGGCGAGCACGCAACTCGAGGGCGACGGTCTTGGCGTCTGCAACCGCAAGATCGCGTTCGCTGTTTCGTACGCGCGCTTTGAGTTTCGCAAGGCGAAGCTGCGCCTCGTTCTCGTCCTCCACCAGCGCGGAGAGCCGGTCGCCGAGCGATTCGATCGACGACGCGAGCTTGGCCGCCTCGCGACGCTTGCTCGACACGGCGTCTGCCTGCGCCGACCCCGGCACGGAGAGTGCAAAGAACATGCAGGCAAGGAAGCCGACAACGAGGGACCGGCCATGCGAACGACAGCTGCCGAACGCGTCGGTGCGTCGATTCGCTCCCACTACGGAAAGGGTAGCCCGATCGCGCCTATTGGCAGTCGAGGGCGGCCTTCAGGGATTCCAGGTTGGTCTGCATGATGGTGAGATAAGAAGCTCCAGCGGCGAGTTCATCACGCGTTGGGGCCTCGAGAGGGCTCAGCATTGCGGTTTTCACACCGGCCTCGCGGGCGAGTGTGTCGGCGAAGTTCTGCGGCGCGAGTTCTTCGAAGAAGACCGTGGTGAGACCCTGATTCTTCACCAGGTCGGTGAGGTCGGCGATGCGCTGAGGATCCGGTTCGGAATCAGGTGACAGTCCGGCGATGCCCTCCTCGGTCAAGCCGTATCGGGCCGCCAGTCGCCCGAACGCTTCGTGCGCCGTGACGATCATTCGACGGGTGCAGGACCTCAGGCCGACTTCCATCGACGTATCGAGTTCGGTGAGCGCGACACCGAGATCCTCGGAGCGGCGGGTGTACTCGGCCGCGCCGCTCGGATCGACTTCGCTGAGCGCGCGTACGATCTCGGCACGAGCGGTGCTGAACATTCTCGGATCCAGCCAGACGTGTGGGTCAAGATCATCGGCAGGATCGTGTCTGGCCTCGCCTTCCTCGTGCTCGACGACAAGTCCGTCGCCGGCACTGACGGCATCGAGGAGCACAACGGTCGGCTTCTTCCGGTTCTTCGCGATCTTCTCCGGGCCGGGCTGGAAGTCGCGACCCATCACGATGGCAACGTCGGCGTCGGTGAGCGCGTCGACCTGATCCGGTGCGAGCTCGAGGTCATGGGGCTCCACGCCCGGCGGCGTGAGATTCGTCACCGAGACGCGCGCACCCCCGATCTGCTCAACCATCCACGCAAGGGGGTAGAACGTGGCGACGGCACTGATTGACGCCTCGCCCGACCCCTGGGCGTCGGTCTCTGCTGCGGCGGGGATCGTCTCCGCCACCGCCTCGTTGACCTCGGCAACCACCGCCGGCGCCTCGTTAGCGACCGAAGCCGGGTCCGCGGACGAGTCGCTGCTCGAAGAACCGCATGCGGATAGCGAGACGACAACCGCGACTGCAAGCACGGCCGGTCGGAACGATCGCGGAGTCATCCGATCAGTATACGAGAATGTTTCTCACTCCCATTACTGATCACCACGACGGCCTATCGGGCGTCAGCGGGGCTCGAGCACCGTTCGCCCGCCGAGGTATTGCCGAAGGGCCTCGGGCACCCGAACGGAGCCGTCGGCCTGCTGGTGGTTCTCGAGGAGCACGACAATCGTTCGAGCGATTGCGCACAACGTCCCATTCAGCGTTGCCGCAACCTCGGTGCCCTTGTCCCGCTTGATCCTGGTGCCAAGGCGTCGCGCCTGGAAGTCGGTGGTGTTCGAGGTGGACGTGACCTCGCGGTACGTATTCTGCGTCGGCAGCCATACTTCGCAGTCGAACTTGCGTGACGCGCTCGACCCGAGATCCCCGGCCGCGGTATCGATCACCCGATAGGGGACTTCGAGCCTGTCGAGGAACTGCTTCTCCCAGCCGAGGAGACGCTGATGCTCGGCGAGCGCATCGGCCGGATCGCAATAGACGAACATCTCGACCTTGTCGAACTGATGGACCCGGATGATGCCCTTGGTGTCCTTGCCATAGGAACCGGCTTCGCGTCGGAAGCACGAGGAGAACCCGGCGTAGCGGAGCGGGAGCGTTGCCGGATCGAGGATCTCATTGCCGTGGTAGGCCGCCAGCGGAACTTCGCTGGTCCCGACGAGATAGAGATCGTCGGCCGGGAGGTAGTAGATCTCGTCACTGTGCTGGCCGAGATAGCCGGTTCCTTCCATGGCCGACGGCTTGACGAGTACCGGCGTGATCACCGGCGTGAAACCCGCATCCACCGCCTGGGCAACCGCCATATTCACGAGGGCCAGTTCCAGCAGCGCCCCCACGCCGGTCAGGAAGTAGAACCGGGCTCCGCTGACCTTCGCGCCACGTTCGGTGTCGATAGCGCCAAGCATTTCGCCGAGCTCGATGTGGTCCCGAGGGGTGAAGTCGAAGGTGCGTGGTGTGCCGACGTGTTCCACGACGACGTAGTCCGCCTCGCCTCCCGCCGGCGCCGCTTCCTCCACCAGGTTGGAGAGCTGCATCTGGAGGCGCTTGACCGTTGCCTCGTGCTCTCCCTGGGCAGCCTCGGCCTGCTTTGCCGCCGTGGCGAGCTCCTGACCCCGTGCCAGCAGCGCCGCCTTGGCGTCGCCATCGGCCCGCGCCACTTCACGTCCGAGGCTCTTCTGTGCGTGCCGGAGCTCGTCAAAGGTGACGATCGCAGCACGACGAATGTCGTCGGCGGCTATCAGTCGATCCACGATCGTCGGGTCCTCGCCGCGCTTGGACTGCGAAGCTCGCACGACATCGGGCTGTTCTCGGAGCAATCGCAGGTCAATCACGGTGTCCACGCTACCGAGCGATCCTGCGACGGAGGTGTCGTTTCACTGAACAACGCAAACCTTTCTGCGATCACCGTTGCGCCCGGTCGAGGCAAAGCTGGAGCTATGCGAACTCGTTCCCGTGGTCCTCAAAGTCGGCTTCGTTCACGTGGTTCGGCGCGGGTGCTGCTCGGCGGAGTCGTCGCAGCACTCGCCGCTCTCATCGGATTCGGTGGATTGCCGGGAACCGCGGCGACACCGGGAGTACGGCTCCGCAACGTCGTCGAGGCCAATCGCCCCATCGGCTTCGTACTGCATCCGGATCGCTCGTTCTATGTCGTCGAGCAGACCGGCAAGCTCCGCGAGTTGTCCGGTTCGGCGCTCCGGGCCACGGTCCTCGACGTGTCGGAAGAGATCTCCGACGGCAACGAGCAGGGACTCCTTGGTGCGGTGTTTTCAAATGACGGCGCGTGGCTCTACGTGAATGTCACAAACGGAGACGGAGATACGGAGATCCGGGCGTATCCCTTCCGAGCCGGGCGCGCTGACCAGAAGGGCATGGTCAAGGTTCTGGAGGTCGCCCAGCCGTTCAGCAACCACAACGGCGGCGGACTCGTCATGGACACCGACGGCGTGCTGTGGATCGGGCTCGGCGACGGGGGCTCGTCCGGAGACCCCGGAAACCGTGCGCAGAACCTCGAGAATCTTCTCGGAAAGATGCTCCGGATCGTGCCGACTCCTGAAGGCTCGTCGAAGTACGAGATTCCGACCGGCAACATTGACCCATCCCGCGGACGGCCGGAGATCTGGGCCTACGGACTCCGCAATCCGTGGCGATTCAGCATCGATGCACCGACCAACACGGTGTGGATCGGCGACGTTGGCCAGGGCGAGTCCGAGGAGATCAATGCGGTCACCGTCACCGCGAAGACACCGAACTTCGGATGGAAGCTACGTGAGGGCCTTCGTTCCTACGGCGGCGGCAAGAAGCCGTCGGACAATGTGGACCCGGTGTACGACTACTCCCACGATTCCGGTGGATGCTCCGTCACCGGTGGAGTGGTTTCCCGAGGTGCGTCGCTGCCCTCGCTCCGCGGTGCCTACCTCTTTGGTGACTACTGCGACGGAAAGATCCGCGTGCTTCGGCGGAACCTGACCAGCGGGCGAATCACCGCAGGTGCCACCGGACTCACGTTGAAGAGCCTGTCGAGCTTCGGCACCGACGCCAACGGCAACGTATTCGTTTCGTCGACAAACGGAAGCATCAAACAGATCACCCGACGCTGACGCAACGCAACGCAACGCAACGCAACGGCTATGCGCGCTGTCACTTCAGGAAGAGCGCGTATGCCGGGTCGTCCGTCACCTCGCGATAGGAGTATCCGACCTCTGCCAGGAAGGGGTGCACCTTGACACGTTCCGCCGCCGGCATCTGCAATCCGACGAGCACCCGTGAATAGTCAGCACCCTGGTTCCGATAGTGGAACATCGAGATGTTCCAGCTGGGGGCCATGCTCGTGAGGAATTTCATCAACGCGCCGGGACGTTCCGGGAACTCCACGTCGAACACCATCTCCCCTTCGGCGAGGGGACTGTGTCCGCCGACCATGTGGCGAAGATGTTGGGCGGCGAGTTCGTTGCGCGTGAGGTCGAGCACCTCGAAACCCCCCTTACGGAATTGCGCCGCAACTCGATCGGCACCATCTTCTCCCTGCACGCCCAGGCCGACGAAGATCTGGGCGCGCTCGTCGTCGCTGATCCGATAGTTGAACTCGGTCAGGCTGCGGTTGCCTATCAGCGTGCAGAACTTCTTGAGGCTGCCAGGCTTCTCGGGCATGGTCACGGCAAACAGCGCCTCCTTGGCCTCGCCGACCTCGGTCCGCTCGGCGACGAAGCGGAGGCGATCGAAGTTCATGTTCGCGCCGCATGACAACGCAACGAGCGTGGCGTGGCGGAGGCGATGAGTCTTCACGTACGACTTCATGCCGGCAATCGAGAGTGCACCGGCGGGCTCGGTGACACTTCGGGTGTCGAGAAAGATGTCCTTAATCGCTGCGCACACTTCGTCGGTGGTCACGAGCACGTAGTCATCGATCAGCTCCCGACAGATGCGGAAGGTCTCCACGCCCACCTGCTTCACCGCCGTGCCGTCGGAGAAGAGCCCGACTTCAGTAAGGGTGATCCTCTTCTTCGACTGCACACTGCGCGCCATCGCATCGGAGTCGACCATCTGTACTCCTATGATTTTGATCTCCGGCCGGACCGCCTTGACGTAGGAGGCAACCCCCGCAGCGAGCCCGCCGCCGCCGATCGGGACGAAGATCGCATCGAGACGCCCCTGATGCTGACGGAGGATCTCCATGCCGATCGTGCCCTGCCCGGCGATCACGTCGGGATCGTCGAAGGGATGGACGAGCGTGAGCTCGTCGCGTGCCTGCAGCTCGAGCGCGTGGGCACCAGCTTCGCTGTATGACTCGCCGTGGAGCACAACATGCACGTGCGAACCTCCGAAGGCCTTCACCGCGTCGACCTTCACCTGAGGCGTGGTGGTCGGCATGACGATGACGGCACGGCATCCGAGCTTCGCCGCGCTCAGGGCAACCCCCTGGGCGTGGTTCCCTGCGCTTGCGGCGATCACGCCCCGGGCAAGCTGCTCCGGTGAGCAATTGATCATCTTGTTGTACGCGCCACGCACCTTGAACGAGAACACCGGTTGCAGGTCTTCCCGCTTGAGCAGCACCTTGTTGCCAATGCGCTTGGACAGGTTAGGAGCCGGATCGAGCGGCGACTCGATCGCCACGTCGTAGACGCGAGCAGTGAGGATCCGGCGGAGATAGTCAGTGCGCATAGCGGGGATACAGCCTCGCATGAACTCCTCCCCCACCACGGCCAGTTCTGACGGGTGAGTCGAGCTTTCGCCCTTCGGCATACTCTGAGAGTTCGGTCGATGTGAGGGAGTGGTCATGCGACTTGGTGCGAATGAGTTCGTCGAGTCGTACGCGGAGGCGATGTCCAACCGGCCGGTAGACCTGGAGCGGGTGGTGCGGGAGCCCTCCGGTCTCGACACCAACGCCATGGTCGACGCACTTGCCCATCCCTGGTTCACCGAATCCGGTCGACGACCGTTGGCTCTGCAGATGATGGCTGACTTCATGGCGCCAGAGGGATCGATCTACTTCGACGCGGTCTATGGCGACCTCCATGGCCAGCACGCGATCCGGAACTGGCTGTTGCCCACGATGGCGACGATCGACTTCATCGAGTTCGTGCCGACGGCCGAACCGGTGTTGTCGGCCAGACGTCCGTAGCCGAATGGCAACAGGTGGCGATTCAGGAGGACGGCACCCGCTCCTTCATGACCCGTGGGACGAGTGTCAGGCGTCGCCGCGACGGACACGTCGTGTACGCCGCCGACTACTTCGACACCGCGCCATTCCTTGACCCGGCAGTGCAAGCGGCGAGCCATGCGTGCGGATCAACCGTCACGCTCGCCGACGTCTTGCGGTACCGCGACGTCGGCTGAGTCGATAGACGGGACCGGATGAAGTGCATCGGGCGTGACACGGTCAGTCCCGAGGGGCAGATTTGCCGTGGCCGAAGCGGACGTCGGCACGAAACGACGGCCCGAGGAACGGCTCACCGGTCTTGCGGGCGAACCGCCACTGCAACGAGATTCGTGGCTCAACCCCTCGGCCACGGAGATACGGGACGGAGTGCTCCCAGTCGGCCTGGCAGCGGCCCCCCTCCTGAGGCCGGGGACAGGTCGTGGGTGGCGCCCTGGGCAGGGGCATCGGCGAAGCGGTTCTCTCGCGGTCGCAGCAGCCACGGGCGGGTGGCTCCGAGCGTCAGCACGGCAATGATCGTGTCGTCGAGCCATCGCATGTCGGTATCGCGATGAAAACCCTGCCCGTCACCGCCGTCTCGGTACTGGATCATCGAGAAGCCGGCGAACTCCACCCGGTACGTCCGCTGGATCCATCTCGTGGCCTCCGCGAGTACAGGATGAGGAACCGGACGACCGCGTTGCCACGATGCGCCGAGCCGCTTCTCCTCGACCACGTGGTCGTAGCGGAACAGTTGCGACGTCCGCCATCCCACGGTGTCGCGAAGATGGACGAAGAGCTCGTCGGCGTTGCGCAGCCAGCGCCGCGACACGTCGACCCACGACGACGTATCGAGGGCAATCCGCTCCACCGACGCTTCGCGATCGACCGCAAGCAACTCCCCCACACCGGCGACGGTAGTGGCACCCCGAAGGGAGCCGGACCAAACGCAAACTGCCCAGTGAGGCCGCTTGCCGGCGTTCGAGTATCAAACCCTTGCCGCGTCGAGCGCCGGGCCGCCGTGGAACCCGGCGTTGCGGTTAGATCTACCGAGCAAGAGACATCAGCGTGCCGCCATCCTCACGTACTCGCGCTCACCTGCGCCCACATAGAGCTGACGCGGACGGCTGATCTTCTGCTCCGGATCGTCGAGCAGTTCCTGCCAGTGCGCCAACCAGCCGGGCATCCGGCCGAGAGCGAAGAGCACCGTGAACATGTCGGTCGGGAAACCCATGGCCTGGTAGATGAGGCCGGAGTAGAAGTCGACGTTCGGGTAGAGCCTGCGCTTGATGAAGTATTCGTCGCTCAGCGCCGCCTCCTCGAGCTTGAGGGCGATGTCGAGGAGCGGGTTCATCCCGGTCACTTCGAACACGTCGTAGGCCGTCTTCTTCACGATGGTCGCGCGTGGGTCGTAGTTCTTGTAGACCCGGTGACCGAATCCCATGAGGCGGGTCTCCGCCTTGCCGCTCTTCACGTCACCCAGGAACGCGTTCACGTTGCTGATGTCGCCGATGTCGCGCAGCATCTTCACGACCGCCTCGTTCGCCCCGCCATGCAGCGGGCCGTAGAGCGCGGATGCCGCACCAGCGGCGGCAACGTAGGGGTCGGCCTGCGATGACGCGATCACCCTCATCGTCGTCGTACCGCAGTTCTGCTCATGATCGGCGTGCAGGATCAGCAGCTGGTCGAGGGCACGGGCGAGTTTCGGATCGACGGTGTGGTCGTCGCCGATGCGCCACATCATGTTCAGGAAGTTCGACGCGTAATCGAGCTTGTTGTCCGGGTACACCGTCGGCTGACCGACGCTGAAGCGGTGACAGTAGGCCGCGAGGGTGGGGGCCTTGGCGATCAGGCGAAGGATCTGCTTCTGGCGGATGGCCGGGTCGTCGATGTCCTTCGCGTCCGGGTAGTAAGTGCTGAGCGCAGCGAGGCCCGACACGAACATGCCCATCGGATGGGCGTCGTGGTTGAACCCTTCCATGAATCGCTTGCGCACGTTCTCGTGCAGGAACGTGTGGTGGGTGACGTCGAACGTCCACGCTTCGAGCTGGGCGGCACTCGGGAGCTCACCGTTGAGGAGCAGATACGCGACCTCGAGGAACGTCGAATGCTCGGCCAGCTGTTCGATCGGATAGCCGCGGTAGCGGAGGATGCCGGCGTCTCCGTCGATGTAGGTGATCGACGAACGGCACGCGGCCGTCTGCATGTAGGCCGGGTCGTAGACCCACATGCCGGGATCGAGCTCGCGAATGGCCTTCGATGAGATGCCACCGTCGACGATGGGCACCTCCACCTGCTTTCCGGTCCGGTTGTCGATGATGGTGAAGGTATTGGGCATGGTCATCGTTTCTTGAGTCGGGGCCGGGCGGGTGATTCAGACGTTCTTGAACGGAGCGGAAAGCGCATAGCGGTACACGTTGGTGTCGCGTTGCTCGAATCCGATGCGCTGGTAGAGGCGGTTGGCCGCTTCGCGCGACGGACGAGACGTGAGGTCGACCGTCTTCGCGCCGTTCTCCGCCGAGATCTCCAACGCACGACGGTTCAGGAGTTCACCGACACCCTTGCCGCGGGCGGCGTCGTCGACCACGACGTCTTCGATCCAGGCACGAACGGCAGTCGGGATCGGGAAGACCACAAGGGTCAGACTGCCAAGGATGGTGCCGTCGTCCTCGCGAGCAACGAGCAGAAAACACGCTTCGTGATCGGCAATCGCCTGCAGTTCAGCCTTCGACGGAGGAGGAGAAGACTTCGAGAGCTGGGGAATCAGCCGGGCAAACGCCTCGACGATGTCGTCGCCGACCTCTGTGGCGACTTCGATCGTGACTGACATCGTGGGGAGCTCCTCGGAGGGCAGGGTCGGGTGAGACGGATGAAGGAGACCCGGAAAGCCGTGGCTCCCGCAATCAACGGCAGAAGGTTACTTCTGGTCAGATGAGTTTCGGAAGGCCGGGCAGCGAGGAATCTCCTCGGCCAGCAGTTCGTCGATCTCCGGCGCCCAGTTCCGGTCTTCGGTCGAGGCCCCTTCGGCCTGCCAGACCCGGCGTCGTTCGGCCAGTGTCCGGGCGATCTCGCCGAGTGACGCCGGGAGCGCGCCGGCGATGCGGTCCCGCAGGATCCGGGCGAGCGTCGGGCTGGAGCCGCTGGTGGATACTGCGATGATGACCTCGCCCGACCGATGAACGGCCGGGAGGAGGACCGTGCACCGTTCCGGATCGTCAACGGCGTTGCACCAGATGCCCCACCGCTCACAGTCGTCGGCGACGGCCTGCTGCACAACGGGGTCGCCGGTGGCGGCCACGACGTACCACGCCCCGGCAAGATCGGCCGGGTCATAGGGCCGCTCGACCAGGGCCACCTTCTCTTCCGACACCGCCGCACGTTGCCGGAGCCCAACGACGATCATCGGGGCGACCACCCGGACGGTGGCCCCGGCATCGAGCAGTCCGCTCACCTTCCGGTCGGCAACGGTCCCGCCGCCGATGACGACGGCTAGACGACCGTCGAAGCGCAGCACGACAGGGAACATCGGCCAAGTCTCGCCGACGAACGCTGTCTCGACCACCGAATCGAAGGTCGCCCACCCGACCGGCGCTGACAGACTCGGCCGGTGGGCCACTCGACGCGTCGTCTTCCAATCGACGATCACGCCGCGCTCCGTGCGCTCAGACTCCGGGCTCTCGCCGCCGAACCGAGCGCCTTCGGCTCGACGCTCGATCGGGAGGAGGCATTCACTGAGGCCACCTGGAAAGACCGACTGCGTCCCGACGCCAACCCGCACTTCGGCGGGTTCGACGAGGCTGGCGCACTCGTCGGTCTCGCCGTCGCCATGATCGACCCCACGGATGCATCCGTTGCTCACCTGGTCGGCATGTGGGTCGACCCGGGGGCCAGAAGAAGCGGGCTCGCTGCAGAACTCGCCGAACTCGTCATCAACTGGGCCGCGGGCCGCGGCTGCCGGGTCGTCCGGCTCCACGTCACCGACGGCAACACCCGGGCCGAGGCGCTCTACGCCAGGCTCGGATTCGTCCGCACCGGCGACGCCACGGTGAGGGAACGCGACGGCCTTGCCGAGATCGAGATGGAGCTGACGGTCCGCCCCTCAGATGAACGGCTGATCAGATGAACGGCAGGTCGACGAGGCGACCGGGAACGCTGCCGCCGGCGAACGCGACCTCGACCTCGTCACCGGGGGCGGCGTCGACGCTGACCAGCGCGAAGCCGATGTTCGCGTTCAGCCGATAGGACCAAGCCTTGTTGGTGAGATCGCCGACCTTGCGGCCGTCGCGGGTGATGTCGGACCAGGTCAGCAACGAGGGGCTCGGCGAGTCACCGTGCAGGATCAGGCCGAGTTGGTGGCGCTTCGGGCCGTCGGCCTTCACCTTGCGCAACGCGTCGATGCCGACGGTGTCGTCCGGAACGTCCAGGTCGACGTATCTCTCCATGCGGACCTCGAACGGGTTCGTCTGGTCATCGGTGTCGCCACCCCACGAGAGCAGTCCGCTTTCGATTCGCTCATGGAGATTCGGGTTGCCCGGACCGATGTCCCACGGTGCACCCGCCTCTTTGACGATGTTCCACAACGCCGTGCCTTTGGACCCGTCCATCAGGTAGATCTCGAAGCCGCCCTGCTTGGACCAGCCCGAACGGGCCACGACGACCGGGATCCCCTCGATCGTCGTTTCGTGGAACCAGAAGTACTTGAGGCCGTTCACCCACTCGCCGAAGATCGACGCGGTGACGGCCGCGGCCTTCGGGCCTTGGATCGCGAGAGGTGACACGTCAGGCTCGACGATGTCCACATCGAGCCGCCGCTCCCCGGCGATCGCCCGGGCCCAGAACAGGATGTTCGAATCAGCGATCGACAGCCAGAAACAGTCGTCGGAGACCCGAAGGAGGACGGGATCGTTGATGAGCGTTCCCGCGTGATTGCAGATCGCCACGTACTTGCCCTGCCCGACCACACACTTCGTGAGATCACGCGGCGCCAGGATCTGGGCGAGGCGAGCGGCGTCGGGACCCTTGAGCTGCACTTGCCGTTCCACCGCAACGTCCCACATCGAGACGCCATTGATCAGACGCCAGTACTCCTCTTCCGGATGGCCGAAACCGGTCGGCATGAACATGTTGTTGTACGTGATGAAACTCGTGACTCCCTCGGCGACTGTCGACTCGAAGTACGGCGAGAAGCGCTGACGAGACGAGGCGACGATTTCGAACACGGGTCGGTACCTTCTCTGGTGATGAAGGACCGACAGTAGGTCGCCCGCGACTCCCCCGCCGGCGAATCTGGTGGACTGGTCCGGCCATGCCGGATTCCCTCTTGAACCCGCCGAATCAGAACCGTCTCAGTCGCCGTGAGGTACTGGTAAAGCTCGCCGCCACCGTTGCGATCCCGAGAACCGGTCTGGCGACCGCGACGACCCCCGGCCAGTCGCCGTTACCCGTGCAGTCTCCAACGTGGGGCAACGCGTACGGAGTGGCCGTGACACCTCGGTCCGGCTGGGTACCCGCGAAGGCACCGATCGTCGAGAACCTCGATGTCGAGCCGTCGGTCGCCGTCCTCGTCGTGCACCATTCCGAAACGTCCAACACCTACGCCGTCGAAGACGTCGCGAAGGTGTTGCGCTCGTTCCGCAGCTACCACATGAGCCGCAAGAAGGGCTGGCCCGATGTGGCCTACAACTTCTTCGTCGATCGCTTCGGCGGAGTCTGGGAGGGGCGGACCGGCAGCCTGACCGCACCGGTGGCAGGCAGCGCAACGGGCGGGAATCAGGGCGGCAGCCAACTCGTGTGCCTCGTCGGAAACCACAACACCGTGCCACCGACCGAGGCTGCGCTTGCGTCGTTGACGAACCTCCTCGCCGCGCTTGCCGATCACTACGTGCTTCCCGTGGAACCAGAAGCCACCACCGATTTCGAGTCGCGGGGCTCGACGAGATGGCCCACGGGTGCGACCGTACGTACACGTAGTATCGAGGGTCATCGCGCGATGTCGATGACCTCGTGCCCGGGCGACGCCGCCTTTCGTCTCCTTCCGACGATCCGCAGCGAGGTGCACCGGCGACGGGTCGCCACCGCGGCGCCCACTCGTTGAGTCACCCGTCACCATCTGGATCAGGTGACGTTGACGAGGCGGAGGGTGATCTCGACGGGATCCCCGTCTTCGATCTCCTCGGCCTTGCGAACCGACTTCTTGACCGGCAGCACGAAGCACTGACTCTTCGAGTCGGGGAACACCGAGGTGGAGAACTCGGTCTCCCCGATTCGGGCAGCGACCTTCACCGAGCCGAACCCGCCACGAAGACCGTCGGTCTCCTCGCGGATCATCTCCGACACCTCCCGTGGCACCGTTGCGAAGTACCACGCGCTCTCCCCGGACCACCGGCTGACGTCGGAACGGAAACGGAACTCCACGCCGGCCATCCTGGCATCGCCGGTTCGGCTCTGGGTCTCCCGACTCATAGCGCGCTTCTCTCGAACACGAACGCTCAACCGGAGGAGCGCGTCGGTCGACGAAGACCACCGTGAAACTCGCGGATTCGTTCTCCGTTGCGGGACGACCGCGCCTCCAAAGACTCCTCCGCGTCAGCGCTCTCGGAAGCGTCGTTCTCGCGTTGGCGTACTGCGCCACGATCGTGTTCGTCGGCCGACCGAAGGGCGGATACGACACTCTCTGGGACGGATGGCTCTACCACGTCGCCACGACGCTGCCGGGACTCCTGGCGGCGGTGAAGGCGATTGCGGATCGTCGCTCGCGAGTGGAATGGTGGCTGGTCGGCAGCGGCATCGCTCTCAACACCGTCGGGAATCTGATCTACACGTACCACGATCAGAACATCGTCCCGATTCCGTTCCCGGCGTGGTCGGACCTGATCTACCTCTCGTCGTATCTGTGCTTCGCCATTGCCCTGGTCCTCATCACCCAGCGCCAGAAAGGCGAGGTATCGAAAGCCGTCCGCCTCGATGGTCTCGTGATCGGATTGAGCACGGGGGCCATCGCTGTCGCGTTGTGGTTCGAGTCGATCCTCGGGCAGACGGGAAGCGCGTTCGCCGTGGTGACGGGCTTGGCGTATCCGCTCTTCGACGTGGTGTTCATCGTGATCGTGGTGTCGGGCCTGGCTCCGGCGCGCTTCCGTCCGACCTGGTCCTCCGTCGCGTTCATGGTCGGCGCCGTTGCGCTGGCGATCGGCGACACCGTCTATCTGAACCAGTTGGCGGCGGAAACCTACGTGCCGTCGACGATCCTCGAGTGCACGTGGGTCGTCGGACTCCTGCTGTTCGGGCTGGCCGCCTGGGCTCCCGCTGAACTGCGAACGACGGGCACCGCCGAGTTCTCCTCCGGGGCGGCCACCCTCCCGGCGGCCGCGGCAACCGCAGCCCTCGCCGTTGTCGCATCGGGTCTTTCGGGTGGGGTGCCCCTTCTCGCCTCGTGGTTGGCAATCGCCGCGATCGCCGGCGCCCTTGTGCGGGTCGTGCTGACCGTCCGCGAGCTTCGGCGGGCGAACATCGCCTTCAGTCAGGCGCGTACGGACGAGCTCACCGGGATCCTCAACCGGCGAGGCTTCGCCGAAGAGCTCGATCAGCGTCTGGCCGGCGAAGGTTCCGAGATGTCGGTGCTCGTCATCGACCTGGATGGTTTCAAGGAGGTCAACGACTCGCTTGGCCATCAAGCCGGCGACTACCTCCTCCAAGTTCTGGGGGAACGCTTCTCGCTCGCCGTACCGCCGGGTTCGCTGGTCGCCCGCCTCGGCGGCGACGAGTTCGGGATCGCCATCCCCGGTGGACGCAGCGCCGCCGAACGCACTGTGGCGGCCCTCCACGCAGCGCTCGATCGCACCGTGACCCTCGACGACATCCCGGTGCGGGTCGGGGCGAGCATCGGTGTTGCACAGGCACCCCTGCACGGGACGACGAGGTCCGACCTCCTCCGCGCCGCTGACGTCGCCATGTACGACGCGAAGGAAAGTCAACGCGGCACGTCGTGGTACTCGATCGAACAGGACCCGCACACCCGCGACCGACTCGCGCTGATCGAGGAACTCCGCATTGCCATCGAGCGGCGCTCGTTCGAGATGCACTACCAGCCGACGATCGACGTGCGAAGCGGCGACGTGGTCGGTATGGAGGGGCTGATCCGATGGAACCATCCGACTCGCGGGATGTTGCTCCCCGAGGAGTTCATCCCTCTCGCCGAACGTGTCGGGCTGATCCCGGCGATCACCCGAGCCGTGCTCGAGGTCTCGATCGCCCATCTCGGCGACGTCCGGCGGAACGGCCGGGAGCTCAGACTCAGCGTGAACATCTCCGCCAAGGATCTCGTCGACGACTCTCTGCCCGGATACATCCGATCGGTCCTCGATGCCAACGGAGTCCCGGCCAGTCTGTTGACCCTCGAGATCACCGAGACAGCGCTCTCGTCGGACGAGGTTCGGGCAGAGCGCACGCTGAAAGCGTTGCGGGCCGAGGGCATCCGTATCTCCATCGATGACTTCGGTGTCGGCTACTCCTCGATGTCGCAGCTGCTCAAGCTTCCGCTCGACGAACTCAAGATCGACCGCAGCTTCATCGCCAATCTCGACGGGGATCTTCGAGCCCAGGCCATCCTCAGTGCCACCGTCGAGCTCGGTCGAACCCTTGGCCTCGACATCGTTGCCGAAGGCATTGAGACCGTGGCCTCGCTCGACGAAGTCAGCCGCCGCGGGGTCGACACCGCGCAGGGGTTCCTCTTCAGCAAGGCGCTTCCGTCCTCGTCGTTCGGCCAATTCATCTCGAACCACGCCGAGATGCAGCTGACCGCACAGCTCGAGGCTGAACGCGCGTTGATCGACACCGACGCCTAGCCCACCCGCCCCTGACGCGGGGAGCGCTCACCCGGGCGGAGCGCTTCTTTGCGCCAGTAATCTGGCCTTGCGCTAGATTCCTGGCTGATGCGGAACGGTGTTCGAGAAGCGAGGGTGCGGCACGGGCTCAGCCAGGCTGAGCTCGCCGAGCTCGCAACAGTCACGCGTCAGTCGCTCGGAAGCATCGAAGCGGGACGCCACTCACCAAGCGTTGACGCCGCGTTGCGGATCGCCGGAGTCCTCGGCGTCGCCGTGGAGACCCTGTTCGCACCCGCTGACGACCAGCCCGACACCCCAGTCGCCGACCGAGTCACGTCCGGGACCCCGGTCGTTGTCGGACGCGTCGGATCGCACCGCGTGCATGCGCCGGTGCGCCACCTGATCAGCAGCTCCGAATCCTGGGCGTTGGCCGACGGGTTCGTCGGCGTAGACGGTGTCGAACTGCTCGGCGGGGTCGACGAGCACGGATTGGTCGTCGCCGGCTGCGATCCGCTGCTCGGTATGGCCGCCGCCGTGCTCGCCCAGCGTCGCGGGCCCCGCCTGGTTCCCGTCCACCTGTCGACGGGAGCGGCGATCTCGGCGCTGTCGCGGGGCGTCGTCCACGGCGTCGTCGTGCACGGACCGGCGGGCTCGCTCCCTACACCGCCGGTGGGTGTCCGTCGGTGGCGGTTCTCCACGTGGCAGGTCGGCGTGGCGTCCTCGTCCACTCGAGGTGTCGCGTCGATCGAGCAGCTCGCCCAGCGGCGGGTGCGAACCGCGCAGCGTGAAGCGGGCGCCGGCACCCAGCGCGCCCTGGAGCGCGCGCTTTCGGCCGTCGGCGTCGCGTCGCTCCCCGGGCCGAGAGTCGACAGTCACGTCGACGCCGCACGGCACGTCGTCGCCGGACTGCCGGCCGGCATCACGATGGAAGCGGCGGCCCGTGCGTTCGGGCTCACGTTCCTTCCACTGGAGACGCACCACAGCGAACTCTGGATCGACGACCGATACCTGGACCACCGCGGTGCCGTCGCTCTCATCGGTGCGCTCTCCGACGCAGCACTCGTCGGTCGCGCCCGTCGCCTCCCCGGCTACGACGTGTCCCAGATGGGGACGGAGGTTCTGGCGTCATGACGAAGCGCTTTCCGATACGGCCGCGGTGGACGACGGCCCTGGCATGGGCATTCATCGTGTTGATGGGCGTCGGCCTGTCGGCGAACGGGGCCTCGAAGCGAACGACCACGACGAAAGCGACGAAGAAGACGGCGACCTCGACCCCGGCAAAGGTGACCCCAGCGTTGGCCCCGAACACGGTGGCCATCACCCGAGCGACCGGTGTGCGAGTCAAGGAACTGCTGGTCGCCGGGGCGTCGGATCTTCGTCCGGCATTCGAAGAACTCGGTCGATTGTTCAGTGCGCAGACGAGCACGAAGGTCACGTTTACGTTCGGTTCCAGTGGCCAACTCTCCCAGCAGGTGATCAACGGCGCGCCCTTTGACGTGTTCGCCTCTGCTGACATCGGTTACGTCGATGATGTCGTGAAGGCCGGGGTCGGTGACCGTTCGACCAAAGCGACGTATGCGTTCGGTCGCTTGGCGCTCTGGGTGCCGGCCCGCACACAGAAGCGCATCTTCAATGTGCTCGATCTGGCCGACCGATCCTTCAAACGAATCGCGATCGCCAACCCCGACCACGCGCCGTACGGTCTGGCAGCGGTGCAGACGTTGCAGTCCTCCAAGATCTATGACTTGGTCGAGGACCGGCTCGTCTACGGCGAGAACGTGAGCGACGCATACCGAATCGCGACGTCGGGGAACGCCGATGCCGCCCTGGTGTCGTTGTCCTTGGTGATCGCCAACGACAACGGTGGCCGCTATGTCGTCGTGCCGGCGGAGGCGCACAAGCCGCTCGAACAGACGCTCGTCGTCACGACAAAGGGTGACCGAGCATCTTCGGCGAAGGCATTCGCGGCGTTGGTGTCGAGCACGACGGGGCGTGACGTGATGCGCACGTACGGCTTCCTGCTTCCCGGAGATCCGAAACCGTCCAACAACAACGACTGACCGAATAGTAGGTACGCGTATGGATTGGTTTCCGCTGTGGCTGTCGCTGCGCGTGGCCGCCTCGGCGACCGTGTTCGCCGCGCTCATCGGCATCGCACTTGCGTACGTTCTCGCCAAGGGCCGCTTCCCCGGACGCGGGCTGCTCGAGGCCGTCGCCAGCGTGCCGATCGTCCTTCCGCCGACGGTGCTCGGCTACTACCTCCTGGTGACGCTCGGAGCGCGGTCGCCCATCGGCCGGGCATGGGAATCGGTGTTCGGCCAGACGCTGGTGTTCACCCCGACGGCGGCGGTGATCGCTGCGTCGGTGTCGGCAATGCCGTTCGTCCTCCGGACCGCCCGTGCCGCGATCGAGGCCGTCGACCCCCGCTTCGAGCAGGCGGCCCGGACGATCGGCCTGCCCGAGTGGCGCGTCGCGGCACAGGTGACCCTTCCCCTTGCCGGGCGGGGCCTCATCGCCGGCGTTGCCCTCGGCTTCGCGCGGGCACTCGGCGACTTCGGGGTCACGGTCATGCTCGCCGGCAACATCCCCGGTCGCACCCAGACGATGCCGATCGCCGTCTACGACGCAGTGCAGGCGGGCAACGACCATCGTGCGTCGGTGCTCTCCGCCGTCCTCGCCGGCATCGCCGTGGTTGTGCTCGTCGCCGTCAACCGGCTGAGCCGGATCCCCGGCGCAGGTCACCGATGACAAGCCCGGCCCCGACACACCCCGGCGCTCCGCCCGCCCCTGCGGTTCCCGCCTTGGAGGCCGAGTTCTGCGTCCGCGCCGGAGAGTTCACCATGCACGTGGCGATACGCACCGAACCGGGCATCACGGTGTTGTTCGGGCCATCCGGGGCCGGGAAGTCGCTCACGCTGGCAACCATCGCCGGTCTTCGTCGACCGGACGCGGGGACCGTCACGATCAACGGCCGACCTGTTGCCGACGCGTCGTCGGGCATGCATGTAAGGACCCAGGACCGCAACGTCGGCGTCGTGTTCCAGGACTCGCTCCTGCTCCCCCATCGAAACGTCCGTGACAACGTCGCCCTTGCGGTGCGGGAGGGCACCAGAGCCGAGCGACGGCGCGAAGCGGATCGGCTTCTCGCCGCGGTCGGGGCAACGGGCCTCGCCGAGGCCGCGCCCATCCGACTCTCCGGCGGCGAGCGTCAGCGCATCGCCCTCGCCCGGGCGCTTGCCGGCCGACCCCACCTGCTCCTGCTCGACGAACCGTTCAGCGCCCTCGACCACACGACCCGCCGGACGCTTCGCACACTCCTGCGCGACCTCGTTGCCACCACCGGCGTGGCAACCCTCATCGTCACCCATGATCTCGATGAGGCGGCGGAGCTCGCCGATCACACCATCGTCTACCGCGACGCCACGACCGGGCCGCTGCAGGCCGGCTTCCCGTTCCCCCAGCGGCCCGCCGGCGTGACCGGTGAAACCCCGGGGTGACCGACAGCAGTTGACGCCGACGCTTCGCCGGCGCATACTTCGGTCAGAACCGAAATACGGTTGACAGAGCGGAAGGCACTTCCATGGGCAAGTTCGTGTTGGCGTACCAGGGCGGCGGCATGCCGGAGACCCCGGAAGAGGGCGAGAAGGTCATGGCGGCGTGGATGAACTGGTTCGGGTCGCTCGGCGCGTCGGTCGTCGACGGCGGGAATCCTTTCGGGTCATCGAAAGTGATCGCCGCGGACGGATCGGTGACCGACGGAGGACCGGGTGGGCTGACCGGCTATTCGATCATCAGCGCAGACAGCCTCGACGCCGCCACGGGCCTGGCGAGAGGATGTCCCCTGCTGGCCAGCGGCGGCACGGTTGGCGTCTACGAGACCCACGACATGGGCTGATCGGTGGCCGACCTCACACCCATGGTGCAGGCCGAGCGCGCCTCGCTCGCCGCATACCTCGAAACCCTCACACCGGCGCAGTGGACGTTGCCCACTTGGTGCGCGAAGTGGAACGTCCGGGAACTGGTGGGTCATCTCATCGCCGCGGCCAACATCACGGCTCCCCACTTCTTCGCCGGGTTCATCAAGTCCGGCTTCAACTTCGACAAGGTCGTCGAGACCGACCTCGTTCAGTATGCGACCGGCACCCCGGCCGAGGTACTGAAGCGGTTCCAGGGCATCATCGGCAGCACCCGCAAACCGCCCGGGCCGGGCTACGTGGCACTTGGGGAAATACTGGTGCACGGTGAGGACATCAGGCGAGCACTCGGGTCAAAGGGCGACCACCCACGCGAACATCTCGTCGCCGTCGCCGATGCGTATCGCACGACCGGAAAGCCGCTCAACGGGAAGAAGCGCAGCACCGGGCTCCGGTTCGTGGCCGACGACATCGACTGGTCGGCCGGCGAGGGCCCGGAGGTCCGGGGCCCGGCCATGTCGCTCATCCTCGCCATGGTCGGCCGGAGCCGTGCGATCGACGACTGCACCGGTCCCGGGGTCGAGACTCTCCGGGGTCGCTGACCGGCAACACCCGTCGCACGCGCTGGCGAGAAGAGCGTCATGAGCGATTCGTCGACGCAGCGCGTCATCGACGCTCTCAGTTCACCCGTGCGGCGCGAGATCCTCTGGCTCGTCTGGGATCGCGAGCTCCCTGCGGGCGAGATCGCCTCGTCGTTCGACCTCGGCGCGGCCACCATCTCCGAGCATCTGCATGCGCTGCGCCACGCCGGCCTGGTGACGATGCGCGTCGATGGCACCTTTCGCCGGTACCGCGCCGATCGCAACGCTGTCGCCGGTCTCCGACCGCTTCTGCGCGAGGACGACCGGAAGTGGTTTCCGGGGACCACACCACAGCCGATCGCCCCCGGACGGACGTCGGCGGTGGTGGTCGTCGAGACCGACGCCGCGTGCGATGAGACCGAGGCGTTCCGGGCCTTTACCGATCCCACGATCTACGGCCGCTGGGCGGGAGTTCCCGTCACGCTGGTCGACGGTCACTTCGCCGCCGAGATGGAGTGGGGACTGCGGGTGCGTGGCACGTACGACCATGTCATCGAGCCGTCGCTGATCGTCATGACGTGGGACTTCGAGGCCGAGCAGGTCCCCGTCCCCGGTGCCGGCCATCGCGCGTATCTCGAGATCACGCCACGTCCGGGCGGCTGCCATCTCGAGCTGCACCAGCTCGTCCGCTCGGAGACCGAGGCGCGTTACATGGAACGGGCGTGGGGGGTGATGCTCGCCCGCTTCCGCGACGGGGTCCGCGCCGCCCTCGACCCCCAGGTCGCTGTGGCTCCACGGCCCCGACGACCGCGGAGTTCACCCCGGTAGGTGGCCGTGTTCTGGGTGGGGTCAGCCGTCTTCGGCCGAGCCACCGATGATGTCGTCGGCGTAGCGGGAGATCCGGTCGATGATCATGTCGACGGCGGCACGCGAGAGGTTCCTGTCCGTCATCGTTTCGAGCAGGTGCTGGGTGAACAGCGTCAGCTGCGCGGTGCCGATGTTGCGCCCGGCGTGGGCATCACGCAACGAGGTGCCAGAGAACTCGATCGGGCCACCGAGAGCGGCACTGAAGAACTCGAACTGCATGCGCTCAAGCCGGTCCGGGTGCGCGTTGTCGAAAAAGGGCCGCAGGTCCGGGTCTGCGAACACTCGCTGGTAGAAGTCTCCGACGAGCCCCCGAATCTCGGTATCGCCACCGACCTCGTCGTACATGGTTGGCTTCACGAGCCACCACCTTTCTCGCTGTCGCCTTCAGCGTACGAACGGGAAGCGCTGCAGAACAGGGCCGAAAGCCCTTCCCGCCGCCAACGTCGGGGCCGTGGGTGAGTGTCGCAGGGAGGAGCTTGCGACGGAAGGCGACCTCGAACCCCCGAAGAGGCCACGCGGCGGGTGCCGAAGCGAAGCGGAGGCGGGGCCCGCCGCCGAAGGAACGGGGTGGGCGAGGGGGGACTTGAACCCCCATGAGGTTTCCCTCGCTAGCACCTGAAGCTAGTGCGTCTGCCATTTCGCCACTCGCCCGAGTGAACAGCCGGTAGATCGTAGCCGAGCACCGGCGGGCTCAGGCCAGTCAATCCGCGGCGGACCGTCCGGGCGACATCGCGTCGCTAACCTCGGTGGCACGATGGGACTCCAGGGGATCGAACGGCGTCTGGAGCGGCTGGTCGAAGGAAGCTTCGCCCGGGTGTTCCGCACCCATGTGCGCCCAGTGGAGCTCGGGCGCCGGATGGTCCGCGAGATGGATCTCGGCACCACAGTCGGGGTAAAGGGGGAACGGGTGGCCCCCAACGCGTTCGAGTGCAGCGTGTCCTCCGACGACTACGCCCGTCTGATCCCCTTCGGCGAGACCCTTGTGACCGAGCTCGCCGAGATGGTGGAAACCTATGCGAGCGATGAGCGGCTCACCCTGAAGGGTCCGGCGATGGTCGAGATCGTGACCGACGCGTCTCTGCGATCCGGACGATTCCAGGTGACGGCCGAGATCCGCCCAGGCCATCGTGAGGTCGCAGTGATCGGCTGGCTGCAGTTGTCCAACGGTTCCGTCATCGCCCTTCACAACGCCGACCCGATCGTGATCGGCCGCTCCAACGAATGCGACATCGTTCTCTCGGATCCGAACGTCTCGCGAGAACACACCGAGGTCCGCATCTTCAACGGCCGAGCCACGGTGCTCGACCTCGGATCGCTGAACGGCACCAAGCTCAACGGACGAGGCGTGCCGGCCGATTCCCTCGGCCTGCCACTCGCCAACGGCGATCGCATCCAGATCAGCACCACCACAATCCAATACTCCACTAGCGAGCCGAACCGACGATGAGCGACTCCGTCCTCACCGTCTTGAAGTTGGCCTTCCTCGCCGGGTTGTACCTCTTCCTGGCACGAGTTGTGCGGGCCGTGTGGGTGGAGATTCACGCCGAACGGGGCTCGCTTGCCGAACGCGTGCGGAGCGGATCCGAAGGCGGCGCGCCGGCCGCCACCGAAGCGGTGTCGAGCGCCCGAGAGCGCCCACTCGGCCCGAAGAAGGCCCGACGTGAATCACCGACGTTCGAACTCAAGATCGTCGAGCCACCGGAGCGTCGCGGGCGCACGTTTCCGATGACCGAAGAGATGACCATCGGGCGCGCCGCCGGATGTGCAGTCTCGATCGAAGACCCGCTGATCTCGCAGTTGCACGCCCGGATCTTCCGGCGCGATGGTCAGTACTTTCTTGAAGACCTCGGGTCGACCAACGGCACCTTCCTGAATCGTAAGCGGGTCGGCGGGCCGATCCCGATCGCTCCGAACGATCGCCTTGCCATGGGCGACACCGTGCTGGAAGTCAAGAAGTAAGTGCACCTATGACGGGTACGGATCGCAACGACAACAGTGACGCAACGCCTCATCCCGAGCACCGCGTGAGCCTCCGCGCCGGCGGGTCGACAAGCGGTGGTCGTGTTCGCACGAACAATCAGGATCGCTTCCTGATCGTCGACGACCGCCTCTTCATCGTGGCCGACGGCATGGGCGGTCACGTGGGTGGGGAGGTCGCGGCCCAGCTCGCCGTCGAGACCCTGGCCCGGCTCGGCTCAGCGGAAGACATGCTTCGTACCGACGCTGTCGTTGCGCAGGTTGAGACTGCGAACCTCGGAATTCTGACTCGGGCGCAGAGTGAACCGGATCTCCGCGGCATGGGCACGACGCTGACCGGTATCGCCGTGGTGGAAGGCGACAACACCACGCCGGCGTTGCTGCTCGTGATCAATGTCGGCGACTCGCGAACGTACTGGCTGCGCGGCGGCGACCTTGAGCAGCTGTCCGAGGACCATTCGGTCGTCGGAGAACTCCAACGCGAGGGGAAGCTCTCCGCCATCGACGCTCGCACCCACAAGAGCCGCTCGGTCCTCACGCGCGCACTCGGAGTCGAGCCCGACGTCGAATGCGACGTGCTGGAGGTCGTGCCGATCGTCGGCGACCGCTTCCTGATCTGCTCCGACGGCCTTCCGACCGAGCTCACCGATCAGACCATCGCATCAACACTTCGCCAGCTCCGCGACCCGCAGGAAGCCGCAGCGGCACTGGTACGCGAAGCCGTCGACCATGGCGGACGGGACAACGTCACCGTCATTGTCGTGGACGTGGTGAGGGGAATCGACGGAAGTGGGGTGACCCCGAATGCGGCACGGTCAGGTGGCCGCGCTGGTCTTGCGCCCGCCACCATTCGCGACCCCGCCGCCTCTCATGGGAACGGTTCGAAACCCAGTTCGCCACGCGACCCGAAACCACTGCGACGCCCGTGGATCGTGAACCTTCGGGTCGTGCTGTTCCTGGCGTGCCTCGCGGCCATCGTCGGGGTCGTGGCGTGGACGATCACCAACGCTCCGTCGTCCGACACCGAGCCGACGACGAACACCGTCGCCGAAACGACGGTTGCGTTGCTGACACTCGACTCCACGACCGCACCGGGCGACAGCGTTGCCGGCGCGACAGCATCGCCGACCGCCGTCGACGGCGCGGCGGTTGACGGGACGCCGACCATCGACACCGCGGTCATCGCCGACACCGACAGCGACACCGTGAGCGATCCCGTGCCCGGAGCGGTGGTCGACCCGTTCGCCACCACGACAAGCACGACGAGCACGACCACAACGAAGAAGCCGAGGTAACCGGTGGCACGCCTCACCCGACTTGCCGTACCCCGTCGCCGCACCGAGCTCGGCCTCATGGTGCTCGCCGTGGCGCTGACCGCAAGCGCCTACACGCTCGTGTCGCTCGGCAAGACGGCTACCGTGCCGGCGAACATCCGCCCCTTCGCTGGAGTGGTTGCCGGTCTCCTGATATGTGCACATATTGCCACGCGGCGATACGCCAAGTTCGCCGATGCCACCATCCTTTCGATCGCCGCCGTGCTGAACGGCATCGGCTACGTGTTCATCGTCCGCCTGCGTCCCGACCTCGCCAACAAGCAAGCCGCCTGGACCGGCGTCGGCATCGGCTGTTACGTCGCCACCATCGTCATCGTGCGCGAGGCGAAGCGACTGCAATATGCGCGTTACACCTTCTTCTTCGCCGGCATTGCGCTGCTGCTTGCGCCTCTGGTTCCAGGCATCGGCTACGAACGGAACGGTTCGCGGATCTGGGCCCGCCTCGGACCCATCACCTTTCAGCCGGGAGAGGTCGCCAAGCTCACCCTCGCCCTCTTCTTCGCTGCGTACCTCGTCGAGAAGCGCGAACTCCTCGCGCTGGCCGGCCGCCGAGTGCTTGGCGTGCATATTCCCGAGTTCCGCCACCTCGGACCGATCCTGCTGGCCTGGGGATTCTCGATCGCCGTCATGGTTGCCGAGAAGGACCTCGGCTCGTCGCTGTTGTTCTTCACCCTGTTCGTGTCGATGCTGTGGGTCGCCACCGGGCGCACCGCGTTCCTCGCCCTCGGTCTCGTGATGTTCGCCGCCGGTGCAACCACCGCCTACCAACTCTTCGGCCACGTGCGGACCCGAGTGACCACCTGGCTCGACCCGTGGGCATACGCGTCAGGCAGCGGCTACCAACTCGTCCAAAGCGCATTCGCGTTCGGATCGGGCGGCATCACGGGAACCGGGCTCGCCCAGGGACGCCCCACCCGGATACCCGCTTCGTACAACGACTTCATCCTCGCCGCCATCGGCGAAGAACTCGGTCTGTTCGGCACGACCGCGGTGCTGCTGTGCTTCCTGCTCCTCGTTGGAGCCGGCCTTCGTATCGCGCTTCGCGCCGACACCGCCTTCGACAAGCTGCTCGCCGTCGGTCTCACAACCATCATCGGCATGCAGACGTTCATCATCGTCGGCGGCGTCACTCGTCTCGTCCCGCTCACCGGTGTCACCCTTCCCTTCGTCAGTTACGGCGGCTCGTCGCTCGTCGTCAACTACGTCCTCCTTGCACTGCTTGCCCGCATCTCCCACGACTCCAATGCCCGACTCGGCGAGCCCGAGCCACTCACGTGGCGTCAGCGACGGCACGAACGCAAGCAGAAGAACACGCCGACGGTTCGCGCGATCAACGACTCATCCGTCGCAGCGTCCTACGGCAAAGGGAACGAGGACGAGACCCGAATGCTCGACGGCCACGATCGATGAACACCCAGATCCGCCGCCTCGGTATTGCGCTCGTCATCCTCTTTCTCGCGATGATCGTCCAGCTCAACGTGCTGCAGGTCATCAAGGCCGAGGACCTTGCGACGGACCCGCGTAACTCGCGTAATGCTGAACGCGACTTCGGCCAACCACGGGGACGCATCCTCACTGCCGATGGCAAGGTCCTCGCCGAGTCGTCGAAGAACCCGAACCAGCAGAGTCGATACGCCTACGTTCGCAAGTATCCAGGGGGTTCGCTCTACGGCCACCTGACCGGGTACTTCTCATACGTCTACGGCACCACCGGCGTCGAGCACTCCTACAACGCTGACCTCGCCGGACGGAAGGTAAACCTCACGTCGAAGCGCCTGCGTGATCTCCTCGCGTCGAGGACCGTCACGAGCGACGTCAGGCTGACGATCGACGATCGGATTCAACGCGTCGCAGCCAAGGCTCTCGGCAATCGCCGGGGGTCGGTGGTCGCTCTCGATCCGCGCACCGGAGCGATCCTCGCTGCAGTCTCCACCCCTCGCTTCGACCCGACCCCGCTCGCGTCGACCGACGTCGAGATGACTCGCACGGCGTACGAGCGACTGCGGGACGATCCCACCAAGCCGTTGCTCGCCCGCTCCTACCGCGAGCGGTACCCACCCGGCTCAACCTTCAAGGCGATCACCGCGGCCGCAGGGCTCGAGACGCAGGTGGTCGGGCTCACCACACCGGTCTACCCACAGCTTCGGTCACTGCCGCTTCGATTCACCCAGCGGCCGCTGCGCAACTTTGGGGGGAGCGAATGCGGTGGGACGCTTGACGTCGTCTTCCGCGTGTCGTGCAACACCGCGTTCGCTCAGCTCGGTCTCGACCTCGGACCAGATCGTCTTCACGATGGTGCCGTCGCGTTCGGATTCAACCGCACGCCTCCCCTCGACCTCTCGCCCGGCGCCGCCGCCTCGGTCTTCCCGGAAGTGTCGTTCTTCGAGCGCAACGATCCCCAGCTCGCGCAAGCCGCGATTGGCCAGGGCGACGTCGCCGCGACACCGTTGGAGATGGCGCTCGTCGCTGCCGCGGTGGCGAACGGCGGCGTGATCATGGAGCCACACGTCATGCAAGAAGTCCGTGATTCCGATGGCTCCAAAATCCGCGGTGAGCCACGCAACGAGTGGCGACGAGCCGTGTCCGAGGAGACCGCAGCGACAATCCGAGACTTGATGGTCGACGTCGTCGATCGCGGTACCGCGCAGCGCGCAGCGATCAGCGGCGTCCAAGTCGCGGCGAAGACGGGTACCGCGCAAACGGGACGCGACACGGCACATGCCTGGATCATCGGCTTCGCGCCGGCGGACAACCCCACGATCGCCGTGGCCGTCATCATCGAGAACCAACCCGAAGTGAGCACGGCGACCGGCGGGAGAGTCGCCGCGCCGGTCGCCCGCCGAGTACTCGAAGCCGCATTGGCGGCACAGGCCAACCGGCCATGACCGGCACCGAACGGAGTGGCGGCGGGCGCACTGCGCCCGATGCCCACCTCTCCTCAACCCTCGCCAACTAGCGTCTGAGGCAATCATGGGCTTGCAAGACATCGTCGTGAACAACCGGTACCGGCTCGATCAGCGTCGGAGTCGAGGGCTCCTCACCGACGACTTCGACGCGCACGACACCTTGCTCGACCGCCCCGTCACGGTAAAGGCGCTCATCCCCGAGCTTGCTGCCGATTCCATCTTCGTCGACCGGTTCCGACTGCAAGCACAGGCTGCCGCAAACCTCGCTCATCCGGGTCTCGTCGGCGTGCTCGACTGGGGACGAGAGGTCGAAGGCATCGACGGTCGTCCGGGGCCGACGTATTTTCTCGTCACGGAGCACAACACCGATCGCACGCTGACCGACTACGTTGCGTCGAACGGCCCGCTCCCCGTCGAACGAGCGCTCCATGTGCTCATTGGCATCACGTCCGTGATCGACCACTGCCATCGCGAGGGTGTCCTCCACGGCGGGATCACCCCCGACCTGGTGACCATCTCCTCACGCGGCGATGTGCGGATTTCGGAGGTGGCTCTCGCGAAGTCGTTCGCCCTCGATTGGAACCCACCGGAGATCCGATGGGACCAGGCGCTGTGGCGCGCCCCGGAGTCGTTCCGGGGTGAACCCACCGATGCTCGGACCGACGTGTATCAGGTGGGCGCAGTGGCGTATTACATGGTGACCGGCCTCCCACCGTTTCCGGGCGAGACCGTCAGCGTGGTTCGCGAGCGGGCTCTCGACACCATTCCACCGGCGCCGATCAAAAAGAACCCCAA
>JANOHI010000441.1:0-10348 GCA_031406385.1 Acidimicrobiia bacterium | reverse complement strand
GTAGACGTCGTCCATCTTCAGCTCGGTGTTGCTGAGCGGGGTCTCGCATCGCCAGCAGTACGGCATCACCTTGTAGCCCTCGTAGATGAGCCCCTTGTCGTGGAGCGTCTTGAACGCCCACATGACCGACTCCATATACGTGAGGTCAAGCGTCTTGTAGTCGTTCGCGAAGTCGACCCAGCGAGCGGCGCGGTTGATGTACGCCTCCCAATCGTGGGTGTAGCGCAGCACGCTGGTGCGACACGCCTCGTTGAACCTGTCGATGCCGAAGGCCTTGATCTCGTTGTGTCCACTCACACCGAGCTCGTTCTCGGCGTGCACCTCGGCCGGCATGCCATGGGTGTCCCACCCGAAGCGACGCTCCACCCGACGACCCCGCATCGTGCGGTAGCGAGGGATCACGTCCTTCATGTAGCTGGTCAGGAGGTGGCCATAGTGGGGGAGACCGTTCGCAAAGGGCGGGCCGTCGTAGAAGACGTATTCGTTGGCGCCATCGGTCCCTGCAGCCCGTTGTTCGACCGAGCGCTCGAACGTCTTCTCGTCGTGCCACTGCGCGATGATCCGCTCTTCGAGCTTGGGGAACGACGGCGACGGGTCGACAGTCGGGTACGGCGTGGCTGGGCTGGTGGTGTCGGTCATGGTCGTCCTCATTCGGTCGTTGCAGCAAATGACCGGGGACGACGGGTGCGCCTTTCGACGCACTCACCGCGGTACCACCCCGCTTGCCCACCCGTGCCGGGGAGGCCGCTTCGTTGGGCTCTGACGCGGGCCCGAGTTTGCGTCCGGTTCTACTGGGCCTGCCGGGGCGGACCGTTCTTCCGGCGACTCCGGGGTGATGGCCCCATCAACGTCGTTGTGCCGCACAGGCTACCGCGAGCTCCGCGCCGTTCCCGATTGTTTCCCGAAGCACGAGCTTCGCGTCCCACGCATCCCACATACGGGGTGACTGCATCACTCATGGCCCGATTCGCCACCGATTGGAATCGCCGATGTGCGATGTTGCACTGGGAACTCTGGGATGTAAGCGGCTTCTTTCCAGCCGAGACCTCGGCGCGTCGACGAACGTCGTGACACGGGGCAGAATCGTATATGCCTGCTGATCCGAAGCGTGTTGTCGATGACCTGCTGGAACTCCGTCGCCTGACCTCGGTCGAGGTCGAAGGGATTCCCCAAACCGTCGGCGGTGAGGCGAACACCGGCCCGACCGTGGCCAGTGACCGCCTGGCCTGGACCGACACCTGGGTGCAGGCGCGGGAGTGGTTCGCCGGGACCTTCGAGGGAATCCCGGTCGAGAAGTCCGTCGACGCTGCCGGGAACCTGTGGATCACCCTGCCGGGCGAGCGGCCAGAGCGAATCGTCCTGGGGAGCCACCTGGATTCGGTGCCCAACGGCGGTTGGCTCGACGGTGCTCTCGGCGTGATCGCCGGGGCGGAAGTGATCCGTGGTCTGCACCGCGACGGCGTGAGGCTGCCGGTCGGTGTGAGCGTCGTCGACTGGGCCGACGAGGAGGGTGCCCGGTTCGGCCGCAGTCTCTTCGGCTCCGCGGCGGTGTCGGGCACGCTGGAGATCGAGAAGGTTGCTGAGCTGAAGGACAACACCGGTGCCCGCCTCGTCGACGTCGTGCGCGCACATGGCGTTGATCTTGAGACGGTGCTGACGGCGGGCGACATCCGCAGCCAGCTGCTGGCCAGCGCGGAGCTCCACATCGAGCAGGGGCCGCTCCTCGAAGCGGCCGGCATCCGGCTCGCTGCCCTCCACGGCATCCTCGGTGTCGAGCGTCGCCTCGTGAAGATCCAGGGCCAGGCGTGCCACGCCGGTGCCACACCGATCCCGCTTCGCCGCGACCCGACGATGGCGGCGAGTCGGATGGCCATCGCTATCCGGGAGATGGGGTTGTCGCTCGATGCCTTCGCCACGGTCGGTGTGTGGCGCGTGCACCCGGGCGTCCCGACTGCGGTGAACGGACGGACGGAGTTCTCCGTGGACATGCGCCACATCGACCGGGGCGTGCTCGACGCGATGGTGAAGGGTCTCGATGACCTCGTGCACCGCATCGCGGCGGACGAGAAGGTCGAGGCGGAGATCGAGATGCTCTGGTCGATCGACCCCATCGTGTTCCATCCCGACCTCGTCGACTTCGCCGCCGACGCCGTCGAGTCCCGGAGCGGGCTCCGTCATCTGATGCCGTCGGGCCCGATGCATGATTCGGCCGAGATGGCGCGGTGTGGGATCCCGACGGTGATGATGTTCACACCATCGCTCTACGGCCTTTCGCACACCCATATCGAGGATACGAACTTTGCCGACCTCGAACTCGGTGTGGAGGCGTTCGACGACCTTGTGCGGCGCATGCTTCCGTGGGCCGAGTCTCGGCTGAGCTGAGCACACCTCTGCGATGAGCGCCCTTTTCGATTCCGCCAAGTCGGTTGAGGTGCCGAAGGTCGTTCTTCACGACCACCTCGACGGCGGGCTCCGTCCCACCACCATTGTGGAGCTGGCCGACGAGATCGGGTGGACGCCTCGTCTGCCGTCGACCGACCCGGGCGAGTTGCACCGGTGGTTCGTGCGCGGTGCCGAGACGAAGGACCTGTTGCAGTACCTCGCCACCTTCGAGCACACCGGCGCCGTAATGCAGCGCGCCGATGACCTCGTGCGGATCGCCCGTGAGGCCGCACTCGACCTTGCGGCCGATGGCGTCGTGTACGCCGAGGTGCGCTTACTCCCGAGCTGCACGTGCATCAGGGCCTCGCCCTCGATGCCATCGTGGAGGCGGTGCAGGAAGGATTCCGGGCCGGTGTGGCGGAAGCTGCAGCCGTCGGACGAACCATTGTCGTGAACACGATCATCTGTGCGATGCGAACCGAGGAGCGGTCGCTGGAGATCGCCCGGCTTGCTGTTCGGATGCGCGACCTTGACGAGCGCGTGGTTGGCTTCGATATCGCCGGTGCCGAAACGGGTTGGCCGCCCTCGCTTCATGGCGACGCGTTTGCATTCGCCCGGGCGAATCAGATGCACATCACTATGCATGCGTCGGAGCCGCCGGACTTGGAGCTGATCTCCGACGCGCTTGTTCATGGCGCGGAGCGCATCGGCCACGGCGTGCGATTGCAGGCCGACGTTGATCTCGCCACCGGTCGCATGGGCCGCTTGGCGCGGGCCGTACTCGAACGCCAGATCTGCCTGGAGATGGCGCCGACGTGCAACACCCAGATCGGCGCAGTGCCTTCCGTGGCCGAACACCCGATCGGACCGTTCCTGCGCATTGGGTTCCGTGTCGGGATCAATACCGACAACCGGCTCATGTCGAACGTGTCGATGAGCTCGGAACTCGCCGCGGTTGCGTTGGCGCACGATCTGACAAACGCCGAAGCCGGCCGCCTCGCCGTCAACGCCATGGAGGCGTCGTTCGCCTCTTGGACCGAACGCCGTCACCTCGTCGACCACGTGATCGCCCCGGCCTACGCCGTGCTCGACTGATCTGTTTTGGGCCAGCCGACGATACCGGGTCGGGAGAAGGGTTCGAGAGCACCGGTCGCGACCCGGAACGCTGAGCCGACCCAGGCCAGCCGCCAGGTGGCAGAATTGGGCATGCGACGGCAAACAAACAACCCCGTGGTCCGGGCCCTGGCGGTCCTCGTTGCGGCGGTGGCGCTGCTCGTCGGCGCAGGGTTGGCCACTCCCGACCCGGCGGGAGCCGCAGTTGTCAAGAAGTTCGCAACAATCGTCTCGATCACCCGGTTCAACACCCAGACGTCGTTTGCGCTCGACTACGTCGACATCGTGCCGTGCAAGGGCGAGTGCGACACCGACTTCGAGATCAGCAACGTCAACTTGAAGATCCGTAGTTTCAACACCACCCCGACCACTCGCATCGTGCTCCTGAAGGACCCCGAGAAGACCTTCACCGTGAGCCTCGCCAAGTTCCGGGAGGCTCGCACCGGCAAGGACATCGGGCAGTACGCGTTCTCGCCCGGTCAGCCGTTCGAGTTCCGCCTCGACGAGACCAAGAAAACCATCGTGGAGATCCGCCAGCTGTATTTCCCCTGAACCGGTTCAGCCGGGGTAGTGGATGTCGGGAGAATCGCCGCAGGATAAGGAGCCGCACGTGTTCCGGCCCAGAACCTGTCGGCCATACCGGGCGCAGCGAGCCTTGTAGGGAATCGGTTGACCGACCCAGAACCTGTGAGCCGACCGAGTCTCGGGAGGTGGGCTGGGTCGCTAGGGTCGTCAGCGTGACCACGCAAGACGGCTGGAACCATTTCGACCTCGTTATCGTCGGCACAGGGTCGGGGAACTCCATCGTCTCACCAGCCCTCGACCACTGGACCGTCGCCATCGTTGAGGAAGCAGTGTTCGGCGGTACCTGCCTGAACCGCGGATGCATCCCGACGAAGATGTTCGTCCATGCGGCCGATGCGGCCGAGACGATCCGTCACTCCGGCCACCTGGGCATCGACGGAACTGTCGATGCGGTGCATTGGGCGGACATCCGTGACCGGGTGTTCGATCGCATCGACCCGATCGCCGCCGGCGGCGAGGAGTACCGGACGCATCGATGCGCCAACGTCACGGTGTTCAAGGGCCGCGGAGTGTTCTCGGGAATGAAGGAACTGGTGGTGACGGCGGCCGACGCCACGACGACCACGGTGACGGGGTCGCGGTTCGTGCTCGCGGCGGGCGCGCGTCCGATGTTGCCGGCGATCGATGGGCTCGACGGTGTCACGTTTCACACGTCCGATTCGGTGATGCGGCTGGACGAGCTACCGAAGCGGATGGTGATCGTGGGTGGAGGATTCATTGCGGTCGAACTCGCGCATGTGTTCGCCGCCTACGGGGTCGTCGTGACGATCGTGCACCGCAGCGCACTGCTCCTTCGTCACTTCGAGCACGAGGTTGCCCAGGTTGTCACCGCCGCCTTTCGTAAGCGCACACACCTTCATCTGAACCGACGTCCGGTCGCGGTCTCCGAGGACTCGGATGGAGTGATCTCACTGATCCTCGACGACGGTTCCGTCGTCGAGTCGGAAGTGCTGCTCATTACTACCGGTCGCACACCGAACAGCGACCTGCTCAACGTCGGCGCCACCGGTGTGACGACCCATCCCGACGGACGGGTCGTCGTCGACGACACCCAGGCCACGGTGGTGCCCGGTATCTGGGCACTGGGCGATCTCAGCTCGCCTCACATGCTCAAGCACGTTGCCAACCATGAGGCGAAGGTTGTCGCCCACAACCTCATTCACCCCGACACTCCCAAACGGACCGATCACCGTTTCGTCCCGGCGGCCGTGTTCACCCGGCCGCAGGTGGCCACTGTCGGGATGACCGAGGCCCAGGCAAAGGCGGCCGGCGTCGATGTGGTCTGCAAGATCCAGGCCTATGGCGATGTGGCCTACGGCTGGGCAATGGAAGACCGCGAGAGCTTCGTCAAGCTCATCGCCGACCGGTCGACCAAACAACTTGTCGGTGCGCATATCGTCGGACCCCAGTCGTCGACGCTCATCCAGCAGCTGATCACGGCGATGCGGTTCGCCATCCCAGCCGATGCGCTTGCCGAGGATCAGTATTGGATCCATCCCGCTCTGCCCGAAGTCGTCGAGAACGCGCTTCTCGGACTCGACTTCACTGCGCCGCACAAGGCCCACTGATGACTACCGTGCTCGCTTCCCTCGCTGCCTCGTCGCCCGAAGCCGACGCCGTCGGTCGCTGCCGGACGAAGATCGTCGCCACGATCGGTCCGGCGTCTTCGTCGGATGAGGGGATCGCGGGGCTGCTGCTCGCCGGGGTCGACGTTTTCCGGTTGAACCTCAGCCATGGTGACGTCTCGGCTCACCTCGCTTCGTTCCGGCTGATTCGCGAAGTGTCCGAGCGCATCGGCATTCCTGTCGGCATCCTCTGCGACCTTCCGGGACCGAAGATCCGCGCCGCCTCGTTCCCGGACGGGGGCGTCCGCCTTCACGAGGGCGACGTGGTCGAGTTGGCGTACGGCCGCGAGGGCTCGTCGGGCGCTCGGATCGAAGTCAACGACGAATCAGTGTCGGAACTGCAAGCGGGGGACAAGGTCGCACTTGGTGACGGCGCGCTCACGCTCACGGTGACGGAGAGCAATGGGCAGCGGTCGCTTGCCACGGTGATTGCCGGAGGCCTCGTCCAGGGGCGGCCTGGCGTGCACATCCCGTCCACGCGACTGCGCATGACCACGCCGACCGCCCAGGACTTCGACCTCATCGAGCACCTCAAGGCCGTCGAACCGGATTTCGTGGCGCTGTCTTTCGTCCGATCGGCAGCAGATGTCGACCGGGCCCGCGCGGCCCTCGGGCCCGGACCGATGCTGGTCGCCAAGATCGAGACCACCGCGGCACTCGACGATCTCGACGCGATCGTCGAGGCCGCCGACGCGCTCATGGTGGCGCGTGGAGATCTCGGATTCGAGTGCGCATTTGAGGACGTCCCCCACGTGCAGAACCGGATCATCCGGTTGTGCGTGGCGCGAGGTGTTCCGGTCATCACGGCGACCCAGATGCTCGAATCGATGGTCACGTCCCCGCAGCCGACCCGCGCCGAGGTCACCGACGTGGCGAATGCCGTGTTCGACGGGACGGACGCAGTGATGCTCTCCGGGGAGACGGCGATCGGCCGCGACCCGGCGCATGTTGTCCGGACGATGCGGCGCATCGCGAAACGCGCCGAGGAGTCGGCGAACTATGCGCAGTGGGGAGCGAAGCTCGGCCGGCTGCAGCGCCGCGGGCGAGCGGAAGGAGCGGTCACCATCACCGATGCCATGTCGCATGCTGCGTGGCAAGCGGCCGACGATGCCCAGGTGGCAGCCATCCTCTGCTGCACCCGCAGCGGCATGACGGCCCGGTCGCTCGGCCGGTTCCGGCCCCGGACGCTGCTCGTGGCGATCACCCCGTCGCCGCGCACGTCGCGTCAACTGCTCCTGTCATGGGGCATGCAATGCCTGGTGGTCGAGGAGCGACAGACGATCGACGAGATCGTCTGGTTCGCCATCGAGTCCTCGGAGAAGGCCGGCATCGTGCGCCAGGGCGATGTCGTCGCCGTGCTCGCCGGCGCCCCCGACACCGGTGAGGCGATCACCGACGTCCTGCGACTCGTCCGGGTTCGCTGACTCCCCCGGCGCAGTTCGGCGGAGTTAGCTGAGTGCTCGGCGGCCGCCGAGGTCGGCGAGGAGATCGAACTCGCGTCCACGGACGACTCGAAGGCTGAGCCAGAGTCCGGCCCGCCAGACGAGCAGTGACCAGAGCGTGGAGATGACGATTGCCACGACCATCAGCGCCGGCATCGAGGGCCTGGACCACGCGGCACCGACGACCGACAGGATCGGCAACGCCGAAAGGCCGAGTGAGCAGATGCCGACGACGGCCATGATGCTGACGAGTCCGCCTCGGCCTGCCGAGGCGCGACGATTGGCGTGCGGGTTGCCGACATCTGGCTGGCTGAACGGGGCGATGACGGAAACGACGGAACCGATGCCGAGTGGGAGTCCCCAGCAGGTGAGCGAGAGAACCACGATCAGCAGGAATGCGTGAAGTCCGCCGTTGAGAATGGTCAGAACGCCGGCGGCGAGGATGGTCGGCACGATGAGATTCGGCGTCGCCGCGAGTCCTCGGGCAATCAGCTGCTGGCGAAGCGTGATTCCGGCCCCCTGATCGATCCAGAGTGACGCAGCATCGGTGCCGAGAAGGTTGTTGGTGGCGTGCACGCCGAACAGCACGGCGATCGGCGCGCCAAGAACGGCAAGCTCGGTGCCCCCGGCGTATCGCATTGACTGCAGGAGCGCGAATACGGTGCCGATCACGACCGTGACGATGAGCGATGACCGCCGTTGCGGTGACCGGGCGAGATAGCGCAGGTCCTTGGACGCCATCACGATTGTCGGGTGAGTCGCCCATCGACGGAGGCCACGCGGTACGAGCGCGAGCGGGGACGGATCTCCGGAGGCCCGCACGTGGACGACGCGCTCTCCGTCGACGAGGAGCCGATCAAGCCCGCGCAGCCAGAGCAGGATGAGAACGATGGCCGCAATCAGCCAAGGCAGGGTGCGCAGCAGCGCAGCGTCGATCCGGCCGGTTTGCAGCTCGGCGATGGCAACGCCGAGCTGTCCAGAAGGAAGCACGCGAAGCCAGCGAATGATGGTGTTGCGTGTCGACTCGTCGAAAAAGCGAACTGCCTGGGTCCCAAGGAAGAGCGCTGCTGCGCCGAGCGAGGCCAGCAGCATGGCCAGATCCTTGCCTCGACGAGACCTGCTGGCGTAGGCAAGCGCCACGGCCAACGCCCGTGACGCACCGAGGCAGAGCAGCAGCACTGTCACGGCGATGACCACCGCGCCGACCAGCTGGACCGGCTTGGCCGGTTGACCGATGATCATGCCGGAGAGGGCGACGAGGGTCCCGAAAGGCAACGCGCCGACCAGTGATCCAGCGACCAATCCCCGACGCATCTCGCTCGGAGTGAGCGGTAGGAGGGCCAAGCGGGTGGGGTCGAGCGATTCGTCGACACCGCCGATGAGGAGAGGTCCGAACACCCAAATGGCGAACAGGACCGTGGTCGTGACGACGATGTTGCCTAGCGCACCCGAAGATGCCAGCGTTTCCGACGGCACTTCGCGGATGGACTTCGCCATGTTCACTGCCGTGTAGATCGACCCCGCCAGCGACGCCGCCAGGAACGCGAGTGATCCAGCGGTCTTCCACCGCGACGTGAACATCGCGTTGCGAAGCAGGGTGAGTTTGAGACTGACGAGAAGACGGGTGGTGCTCATTCGGAATCGATCTCGTGGCCCGAGTTACCGGGCGACCGCAGAACCTGACGAGTTCGAATCCAACGCGCCGACGTTCAGGAGCCACGAAAGGTTGTCTTCCGTGCGGACCCCCCCGACCGAATCGATGAATCGATCTTCGAGGCGCATTCCGGCCCGAACGAAGTCGATGTCACCGGCAGCCAGAACCTCCCCACAATGAAGGATCGCTACGTGCGAGCACAGCCGCTCCACGGTGTCCATGACGTGACTCGAGAGGACCACTGTTCCACCCGCCCGTTGATACGCGCGCAGAACATCGAGCAACGACCGCACGGAGATCGGGTCCACCGATTCGAACGGCTCGTCGAGAATCAGCACACCCGGCGCGTGGATCATGGCGGCGGCGAGACCGATCTTCTTGCGCATGCCGGTCGAGTAGTCGGCAACCAGCTCGTCGGCGCTGGCGCCGAAACCGAGGATCTCGAGGAGATGGTTCGAGCGTCGCAGCACTTCAGCCGGCGGGATGCGGCGAATGAGACCGCAATAGCCGAGGAGCTCTCGCCCGGAGAGTCGTTCGAGCAACCGAAGATCGTCTGGAAGCGAACCGGTGATCGCACGAATCGACGACGGGTCGGGCCACACACTTCGACCGAGGATCTCGATCGTTCCGCTGTCCGGCGCAGCAATGCCGGTCACGGCGCGAAGCAGCGTGGTCTTTCCGGCCCCGTTGGGTCCGACGAGACCGAAGAAGGTGCCCTTCGGGACCTCGAAGGACGCGTCGGAAAGGGCGATGCGGGACCCGAAGGACTTCGCAACGCCCCGCACCGACACCGCGGTCATGAACCGGCTTTCGCCGCCGTCGTGGCCTTGCGTCCACGGGTGGTGATGAGGATCAACGCACCGCCCGCCGACAGCATCCAGCTCACCAGCTGGAGCTGTCCATTGGGGCTGGCGCCGGTGAAGGCGATCGAGGGGGCGGCTTCGATGTCGAATCCGAGCACCGACGACATGTCGAATCCGAAGTCGGCGTCGAGCCGGCTGGTCGGAAGGCCAAATGGGCTGAGGGTGGTCGGCGTTGTCGGCTTCGCCAGCGGATCGACACCGCTGACCTTCACCGAGACGGTTCCCGGCGGGATACATGCGATGGAGTACTTGCCGTTGGCGTCGGTGATAGCGGTGATTGTCCTCCCGTCGGCCAGGGTCACGGTCACGATGGCGTTGGGGATGCCCCGCTCGCTGTCGTCACGGACTCCGTTCTTGTTCCGGTCGGAATAGACATCGTCGCCGATCGAGACGCACGGGGTCGTCGTGGTCGTCGGAGTAACCGTTGTCGGTGCAACGGTTGTCGGAGGTGGCGTGGTCGGTGCGACCGTCGTTGGGGCGACCGTTGTCGGTCCCGGCGTCGTCGTGCTTGCCGGCGGCACGATCGTCGGCGGCGGGATCGTTTCGGGGTTCGTCGTGGTGGTCGTGGTCGTGGTTTCGGGGACCGTGGTTGTGGTGCTGGTGGTGCTTGTGGTGGTGGGTGGTGTGGTGGTGGGTGGTGTGGTGGTGGGTGGTGTGGTGGTGGGTGGTGTGGTGGTGGGTGGT
>JANOHI010000395.1:0-30679 GCA_031406385.1 Acidimicrobiia bacterium | reverse complement strand
GCCGCTGCAAGGGTGGCGCCCGCAGTGGCAACCGCTGACGTTCGACCAAGGAGTGCACCGAGTGCCACGACGCTAATGACGTAGACGCTGACCGTAACGAAGGTGACGAGGCCATAGCTGATCGTGCGCGAGATCACCCGGTCGACGTCGTAGAGGCGGTACCGGAACATGGCGACGCAGACAGCCACCGGCTGAGCCAGCAGCACGATCGCCACCATGGCGCGCATGATCGGATAGCGGTCCCAGAGGAACGGCCCGAGCGGGAGCACGATCGCTGCCGCGACGACCGCGAACACGACGTACTTCAGCTGCTGGCGCTCGACGCCGTTCGAGCGATGCAGACGCACGACTAGCGCAGCCGCCGAGCCCACCATGGCGGCAACGAGGAAGACGTTTCCGAAGACCCACATCGCGCTGGTGGGCAGCCACTCGACGGTGTACGGGTTCAGCCCACCCACGAAGTCGCTGTCGGCGCGGTGGCTGAACGAGTAGCCCCCGACCACGAGCACCGACGCGACCACGCCGGGGGCCGCCACACTCATCCATGCTCGGCTGAGCAGCCTGCCCGTCGGGAACACGAGCCACAGCACGAAGGTCGGCGCCATCTGCATCACGACGCTGCTCGTGCTCGTCCACTCGCCAGCCCGACCAGCCGGCCAGCCGCGCTCGATAGCCCGTACGCCATATCCCTGGGCAAGATCCGCAAACACGGCATTCGAGCCGCCGAGCCACAGCATCAGCCAGCCGATCGGAGAACGCGGGTGCCGCGAGGCCACCAGCAGGCCCGCCGCGGCGAGCGCCGGGGAGTACACGCCGTAGATGGCCGTGTCGGTCCACGGTTCGAGCCCCCACGACAGCGCCACGGCGGCGGCCTCGGCGACTGCGGTTACGACGAACAACGCCAGCGGCAACGCCGCCAGCCGCACCGGTCGCACCGACTCACTCACCACGCAAGTGTCCTCCACGGCTCGATGAGGGGCAATCGTGGCAGTTCGCATCGCGTCGTCAGTGCTGGCGCGTAGGACGAACCCGTATCCCCGCCGATGTGCCGCCGAGGCACCGATCCGTACGGTCGAAGTGACCCACCAACTAGGAGGATGCAATGAGGGACTGGACCTTCGACCGGGCCGCAGCAATGGGCGGCATCGGCTTCGTCGTACTTGCCGGCATCGCGTCTGCGATCGCCCCGACCACACTGGCGCTCGACAGCGGCGCCCCGGAGATTCGAAGCAAGCTCGCCGGTCACGCCGACGCCCTCGGCACCAGTGCGTTGCTGACCGCCTTCTCGATGCTCGCCATCGGGTTCTTCGTGGCCTTCGTGCACGCGCGCCTGAAATCGGTCGGGACACGAACCGGGTCGGCGTTGTCGACCTGTTTCGCTCTCGCCGGCAGCGCGCTCGTCACGATCGGCCTGCTGGGTGCGGTCCTGCAGGCGGTTGTGGCGCACCACACCGGTGGGTTCGACGACCCGACGCTGCTGCTCACCTTCCGGCTCTGGCAGATGGTGTCGTACAACCTGTCCGCACTCCCGGCCGGCGTGATGTTGGTGCTGGCCGGCGTGCGCACGCTGCAGACCGGGGTGTTCCCACGCTGGCTGGGCGTCACCGCGATCGTCGCCGGACTCGCCGGCCTTGTTGCGGTGTCGATTCTCTACACCACGGGTGAGCCGGCGCCGACGGTGATCGATGCCGGCGGCTTTGCGCTCGCCGGCCTGTGGATGGCGGCAACGGGGATTCACGCCGTTGTCCGTCCCGCCCACTCGGCAGCCGTCGTTTCGGTACAGACCGCCTGAGGATGGCCATGAGACTCCGTGCCTCCTACCTCCTCGTCGGCCTCGTCGCCCTGGCGCTCGCTGCATGCGGTAGCGACGAAGCGGCTACCTCGACTGCCGCCCCGACCGCGGCGTCAGACGTTGCGTCGACCGTCGCGTCGCAGCTCACTCCGAAACCCGTCGTGAGCATCGGTGTAGGCGACTACGCCTTCGACGGCGTGCCGCTGACCATCAAGGCGGGCTCACCCATCGAGATCACGAACACGTCGGCGAAGGAAGCACACGAACTCACTGCGTTCCGCCTCCCCGAGGGCGAGACCCGCCCCCTGAGTGAGCTCCGTGCGCTCCCACCGGACGAACTCGGCAAGCTCATTCCTGGAGCGCCCGCGCTCGCACTCGTGGCCCGACCGGGAGCCGATGGCGACGTCGTCCTCGGCGACGGGACGCTCCGCGAGCCGGGCCGCTACCTGTTCGTGTGCTTCATCCCGATCGGGGCCAAGCCCGACGACGTGCTCACCGCAATGGAGAAGGCTGCCGCCGATCCCAATGCCGGCCCGCCCCAGATCGAAGGGGGTCCACCCCACATGACCGCCGGGATGATCGCCGAGGTCGAGGTGGTCGCGTGACGACGCCCAGCAGAGCGTTGCCTTCACTTCGGTCGCTCGGTACGCACGTGTCTATTACGGCCTCGACGGTGCGGCCTCTCGGGAAGAGTGGGACGATCGCGCTCGCTGTTGGTACCGGGCCAGCGAACTCGTTTCGTCGGTCGTCGGTACCGGACTCCAACCTGAGCGCACCGCCGACCGTTGCCGGGTTGCCTGGGCGGTGAACATCTTTCCGGCTCCACTTCTCCACAGCCGCAATTCAAATGTCAACTACTTGTGCAGCAGTGGTTGCCGAGACATGGGAGTATCGGCCGGTGCCACCAGTCAGGGTCCCGGCTCTCGCCCTCGGGCTCGCGTACCTGTTCAGCGTCGTCGCTTTGGGTCCATTGCTCGGTAGCACCGCGGATTCTTCGGTGGCGTACGAGGTCCACTTAGCGAACGATGCCTCGGTCACACGTGATCTCCTCGGTGCGCTTGGGCTTGTGCTCACGTCAGCAATGCTCGTCTGGCTGGTGATGGCCTTTCGGGGTCAGATGGTCGACCGAGGCGCGTTGACCCGCAGCGACCTCGCATGCGCGTTCGGCCTGGTTGCCTCAGCGGCGCTTCTGGCGGCGGCGGCGCTGTTGTTGACTGTGCCGTTCACGGTCACGCTCGGCCGAGTGACCGACGATCCCGGCATCTCACCGGACGTGCAGGCGGGTATCGCGCAAGCAGGTTCCGTCGCTCTCTTCGTCGCCGTTCTTCCGCTCGCGATCGCTGTGGTCCTCCTTTCGAAGGTGGCGACGGCTGTGGGGAGTTCGCCCCGCTGGATCGTAGGAGCGGCTTGGGTGACCGCCGTCCTGTTGTTCTTCGGCTGGTCGGTCGGGTTGCTCTTGCCGTTTGCGGCGTGGTCGATCGCATTCGGATTCACCTCGCGTTCACCGGACGGCCGTGATCGGTCGCCCGGCCTGACAGCGAGTTGACGGCGACGGCTGGGCCTGCAAATCCTCGGTGCGACGGTGGGGGCCGAGAACCTGTCGGCTGGGCCGTTGCGCCCGGATCCGCAGCGACTGTTTCCTTCGATGACAGCTGGGCGAACCCGGTCCCTTCTTCCAATCAGGCCCGGTCCCCAAGGACCGGGCCTGATGCGTTTGCTGAGACGCTCATCCATGCGCGCCCGTCGCGCCGAGGTGTCGCTCAGGACCAGAACTGGTCCCAGTTGTGGAGATCGAAGAAGTACTCGGTGCCCGACTTGAGCTGGCCGTCTTCAAGCTCGAACACGATGCAGCACATCGTGTCGAGTTGCTTGCCGTTGCGCTCGCCGACGTTGCGGTGCAGGCCGACGACCCGGCCGTCCTCGGCTTCGAAGATGGTGTGGAGCTGGGCCTGGAACGTGCCGCTGGTCTCGCCCCCGTAGCGGCCGTACTGGGCGATGACTGCGCCCTTGCCCCGCGCCGTGCCGGCGACGGTGCTCTTGCCGGGCGTGGTCCACGTGACGTCGTCGGCCCACAGCCGGTTGATGGTGTCGATATCGGCTTCGCTGAAGGCCTGGTAGCCGCGTCGGATCACGTCGGCGTTGGTCATGGTCTGGGTCATGGCTTGCTCTCCTTGTTCGGTGGTGTGGGTTGTGCCGCTGGGTGTATGTGCGGCGGTGTTTCTGACAACGTTGATGATCCGGAAATCGCCAGCCGTTACGCATCGGGAGACCTCCCCATTTCGTTGCGCGACACTCTGCGGGTGGACAGGTCGACTACGGGGACCATGCGGGTCCCCTTTGGGACCCTCGTCGGTCGCGAAGAACTGTTCGCATCGGTCGTCGAGAGCGTCGGCGCGCACCGCCTCGTCACGCTCACGGGTGTCGGCGGGGTGGGAAAGACCAGACTCGCCGTCGAGGTCGCCGCAAGGATCGGACCACGCTTTCGCGACGGTGCGTGGTTCGTGGACCTCGCGGCTGTCGGTGACGCCGCGGCCGTGCCCGATGCCATCGCCAGCACCCTCGGCATCGCCCCCCAGGCCGACACGCCCATGGCCGAGACCCTGATCAACGCGTTGTCGAGGCAACACCTCCTGCTCGTGCTCGACAACTGCGAACATGTGCTGAGCGCAACTGCCGAGCTCGCCGAACTGCTGCTCGCGCGGTCGGACGGACCACGGATCCTGACGACCTCACGCGAGTGTCTCCATGTGAGCGGCGAGCAGGAGGTGCCGGTTGTCCCGCTGACGGTCGAAGATCCGTCGTCGCCCGCAGTGGCGCTGTTTGCCGAACGGGCCAGGTCGGTGCGACCGAACTTCTCGCTCGACGACCATCCGGCAACAGCAAGCGCCGTGCTCGAGATCTGTCGCCGGCTCGATGGCCTCCCGTTGGGAATCGAGCTCGCGGCCGCCCGCATGGCCGGGATGAGCGTCACCGATGTCCGCGATCATCTCGACGATCGGTTCCGCCTTCTCGCCGGGAGTCCGGGCGGTCCGTCACGCCAGCAGTCGCTGTCCGAGCTGGTGCGGTGGTCGTATGACCTGCTCGACATCGCCGAGCGCGAGGTGCTGCGCCGCGCCGCCGTGTTCGTCGGCGGATTCGACTTGGCTTCGTTCACGGGTGTGTTCGGCACCGACGACGAGACTTCGGTGCTTCGGGCGCTCGATCGCCTGGTTCGTTCGTCGCTCATGGTCGCCGAGCATGTCGACGGTCGGGTGCGGTACCGCCTTCTGGAGACCATCCGTCAGTTCGGGATCGACGAACTCGCGGCCGCCGACCTCCTCGACTCCTCGAGCGATCTTCACGCCCGATGGTTCGCGAACGCGGTCGTTGCGAAGTGGGCAACCTACAACGGTCCGGGCTGGCGGAACGCAGTCGACTGGTTGCGAACCGAGCTCGCCGACCTGCGCGCCGCGTTCCGACGGGCCGAGGGTCGTGACCTGTCAACGGCGGTCGACATCGCTGCCCACGCCGCGTTGATCGGGACCGAAGCCAACCTGTTCGAGCCCATCACGTGGGCGGAGAGTGTCGTCGACGCGGCAACCGTCGCCGATCTCCCTCGCCTTCCCCGTCTCCTGTGCGCGTGCGGATTCGCATGCTTCGTCGGCCGTCCGGCCACCGCCGCCACGCACGCGGAGCACGCGATGCGGCTCGAGGCCGATCCCCGCTACGAGTCGTGCGAACCCGGCCTATCCGCGTTCATCGCCGCGCTCGCCAACGTGTACGCCGGCCGCCTTGATCGCTACGTCGAGCTCGCCACCATCGCCGACGGTTTCGGCGCCGCCGCCCTCGCGTTTGCCCGCCCGGCTCTCGTTGACGGTCTCCAGGCGTCCGGACGGTTGGAGGAGGCGCTCGCGCTTCTCGACAGCTCCGTGGCTGCGGCGCGCGAGGTGGCGAACCCGTTCTGGCTCGCGTACGCCCTCTGGATCGCGGGCATCACGCTTTCCAAGGTCGACCCGCCCCGCGCGCTGTCGGCCTGGGAGGAGGGGCTGGCGGTGGTCCGCGATCACGGGGTCGACTTCTTCCGCGGCTTCCTGGCCCGCGACGCCGCACGGCTCCACACGACGGCTGGAGAGGCCGACGCGGCGCTGACCCAGTTCGACATCGCCATCGAATCGTTCCAGCGGGCGGGGAACGTCGCCCAGCTGATCATCACGCTCGCGTCTCTGCCCGAGCTCCTTGAGCGGCTCGGTGAACCCGCTGGGGCCGCCACGCTTCACGCCGCGATGGTCAAGATCCCCGCCAGCCTCGACCACGTGCCGGAGCTCGACGGTATCGGGACACGAATGTCCACCCAACTCGGCCCCAAGGCTGCGGCCATCGTCGCCAAGGGCCGAGCCATGGATCTCGACGACGCGGCCGTCTACGCGCGAACGCAGATCGATGAAGTGCAGCACCGACGGTTGCCGGTCAGCAACCGGCCCGGCGGGCTCTCCCGTCGGGAGCAGGAGGTGCTGGTTCTCGTCACGGACGGCCTCACGACCCGCGAGATCGCCGAGGGTCTGTTCATCTCGGCCAAGACGGCCGATCGCCATATCCAAAACATCTACACCAAGATCGGGACGTCGAACCGAGCGACCGCAACACGATGGGCGCTGGACCACGGCCTGGTGGCGGGCTCGCCGTCACTGTGACGAGCACGCCAGGCGACTCATCCCCTCGAAGGCGGAGGTCCAGCGGCTTCTGATCAGCGTTGCCACAACCGTTGCCTCCCTCGTCTCTAAGTAACGCTTGTGCCTTAACCGTTAGACAGGTGGGTGGGAATACACCGCTTCTTCACCGGCAGGCGAGTGACAAGCAGTGCGTCGAGATCGGGACGTTAAACCGGGCGGCCGCAACACCATGGGCCCTCGGCGTCGGACTCGAGCGCGTCGCGTCAGGGCGAACCCGGCGCGGCCCCCTGGGCTCTCGCGAGTTCGGCGTCGAGTCGATAGACACGCGCTGCGGTGCCGGCAAAGAGTGCGCGTCGCTCTTGCGCCGAGTGGCCCGCAGTCACGTATTTGAAGACGTTCCAAAGATCGGCGTAGGAGCAGCCGCCCGCATCGACGGGGAAGTTGCTTTCGAACATGCATCGTTCGGGGCCGAACAGCTCGATCGCCACGTCGATGTACGGGCGCCAGACGGCCGCCATCTGCTCGACGGTCGGCGGTGGATCGGCGAGATAAGACGGGCGCTGCAGCCCAACGGCGAAGCCGCCGATCTTGGCGGTCACGTTGGGACACGCAGCGAGCGCTTCCATGCTCGCCCGCCATAGCGGGAACCGTTCGTCCATCCGCGCCGCGTACGGCCCCAAGCCCAATGGGTGCCCCACGTGATTCAGCACGATCATCGTGTCTGGGAACGTTCGGGCGAGGTCGATGACGTCAGGCATCTGCGGTTCGAAGACCAACGCGTCGAACGTCAGCCCGAGCGGAGCGAGATGCGCGCAACCCGCACGGAACGCGTGGTCGAGAAGGAGTCCGGGCGGAGTTCTGCTCCCAGGGATGGTCACGGACGGATCGGCGTCCCACGATGCGCTGTGGCGGATGCCCCGGAGGCGACCCTGGCCCGCGAACAGGTGGGCCTCGAGCACATCCACGACCCGGTCGCCGAGCGTCATGTCCGCGTGCGCCACGATCCCGGCGAACGCACCATCGAGGCCTCGCTCGGCGGCGAGCGTGGCGATGCCGACGACGTACTCGGTCTCGCCTACCGGCTGTAGTTCGGCCGGTCCATCCTCGCGGTATCCGGTGTGCGCTTCGACGTAGACCGTGGCGATGACGTTGTGTCCGCTGCCGATGTCGGCGGCGAGCTCGTCGAGCCCGTAAAGCGGATGATGTCGAAGGTTGTCAAGGAACGGATGCAGCCCGGCAGGCAACCGGTCGACCACCGTTCGGTAGTCCCACAGATGATGGTGCGGATCGATGATCGGCAACCCGGGATCGATGATCTCTTCCATGGCTTTCTCCGGTCGGCAGGTGTTTGCGTCAGCCTCTCATCTCGGGAGGGTCGGCGGGCCCCGAAGAGAGGCTGACAGGCGGGCGACGTCGGGCATGATCGAGCGGTGCTTCGCTGGGGTGTACCAACGGATGGGATCGTCGCCGACGCGCGTGACGCCGCCGCCGTGCTCGAGCTGTGGAGCACCGACTCCGCAACGCCACTCGACACGTTCGTCGCTCCGCCCGAACGCCTCCTGATCTCCTCACCGGCAGGACCGATGCTGTGGGCGGCCGGTTCCGCGTCACGTTGGGGACTCCACGTACGACGTGGAGTGGCGCCGACCGTGGCGCCACCGTGGACGGCCGATCGCTGCCGGCGCATCCGCGCCGCCCATCCCGATCACGACGGCTGGTGGACAGCTTGGGCGTTCGCTTTCGCCGAAGCGCTCGCCGTCAACGCCCATCCCATCGCCGGGGGCCGGTGGGAACTCCGCCGAGCGGAGGTCACGACCGAATGGGCGGCGCGCCGTCGCCTCGACGGACTGAGCGTCGACACCGTTGAACTCGACGACGACCTTCTCACCGATGCAGCAGCGTGCTTTCTCACCTGGGACATTGGGAGCGCATGGCTCCTGCCGTTGCGGACCGTGGGCCCCGCCGATGATGGTCGGGTGAAGTCCGCAGCGAAGCTCGCCGCCGACGGAATGCTTCCGCCTCTTCTGCTTTGGTGGCACTCCGGGCTCCATGCCCACTTGCTCCTGGACGGTCACGTGCGCCTCGCCGCCTGCCGCGCATCGGGAGCACCGATCCGGGCGTTGACGCTCACGCGGGCCGATGTCGTGGCGGCAACCCCCGAGGTGGAGGAAGCCCGTGCGACAAGGGTGGCAGTGATCGAGGCGCACGTTGTCGACGCCGTCCGCCGTAACCAGCTGCTGGCCGATCTGCACCAACCGCTCGGGCTCCGCCGCTCAACCACCCGGGCGCGGATCCTGTCGGGCGGGCTCGACGCGTGGCGCCGGGGTGCCGACCCGGCTTGGGGGGCGACCGTCGACGGCTGGCTCGCGAACTGAACCCGCCGAATCGATTCAGCCGAAGTCGCGGTGGAGGCGGTCGGCGACGTCGTGGGCCGACGGCATCGAGGCGACCTCCTGGCTGAGCTCTTCCGCGCATCTCCGGAACGCCGGCTCGTTCAGCAGTCGATCGACGGCGGCCCGCACGGCACCGATGAAGACAAAGCGACGGGCCTCCGCGGAGTTCTCGTCTCAGGGCTCGGGATCCGCCGGGGAAAGGTTCCAGAATGCATCCGTCAGCCCTAGACCGTTCAGGATCGCCTGGTTCTGCTCGCGGGTGCGAGGCCGCCAGTTCGGATCAAGTCGGTTGCCCCACCACGCATGGGCAAGGTCGCAGAGCTTCCTGACGGAGATCGTCGCGCCCGGGTCTCTCGACCCGAGCCACCGACCGATGTGCTCTTCCGACCGGAAGAGGTTCATCGTGCCTCACGTGAAGACGATGTCGTCCCACCATCGAACAGCCGGGACCACGCAATGGAACACCAAGCTCTCATCGTCCGGTAGCTCATCGCGTACGTCGACGACGATCGGCTCACCACAGTCCGCGCACGACGCTTCGATGCGTCCATCAGCATGCAAGGCGGCGCAGACACCGAACGCGTCCCATGCACAGTTCGCGTACCACCAGCGCTCGTCCGCGAACACCCGATAGGCGGTCGGAACGGCCGAGAAGGGATTGGCCATCCGGAGCTCGCGCGTGTGCGATTGCAGCACCAATGCGTGATCATCGTGCAGCCGCTGCCAACCCGACCACACATCGTCAGGAGTCGAGCCTGTTGCTGCGGCGATGTCGTGGAGTGTCGGCGCCCGGCCCAACTCGACGAACTGTCGGTACGTCAGGTTCCGTAGCGCAATGTCGTCGTCGTCCATGCCGCACCATAGCCTCTCGACCGTCGAATCGGCCTCTGACGCTCGCAGCGCCCCGAGTGTTCGCAGAACTGATCAGTACGGCGATGGCATCCGTCCGACGAGCGGTAAATGGGCCTTGTCCCAGGCGGTGAGGCCGCCGTGGAGTTGGGCGACGTCGGTGTAGCCGAGCGTGCGTAGCGAGATGGCGGCGAGCGTTGAGCGGGCGCCGTCGCTGCAGTAGAGCAGCACGCGGGCGTCCGGTCGAAGTCGGGGATCGTGTGCGGCGTTGGTGGCGTCGGCGCGGAACTCGAGCAGACCGCGGGGCACGTGGACGGCGCGGGTGATGCTGCCGGACGTGACGCGTTCGTCGGCCTCCCGCAGATCGACGACGACGGTCCGCGGATCGTCCGCTTCCCTGGCGAACTCCTCGGGCGTGAGGGAGGCGACCGCCTGCGGGGTGAGAGTGAGAGTGCTCATTTCGCCAGGATCTCCGACTTCATGCCGTACGCGATGTAGAGCAGTTCGGCCTGCTCCTGCTGGCCGATGCCGTGCTTTTGCAGCGCGGCGAGGATGTCGTCGAGCACGGCGATGTACTCGGCTTCGGTGATGCCCATACCGGCATGTGCTGCGGGCATCGAGAGGCCGTCGTAGGTCGGGTTCCCGCTGAGACCGGTGGCGAAGAACTCGATCGCCAGGCGGGCCAACTCTGCCGGCGGCTTCTTGGCGTTGCGGAACCGCTCGCCGCAGACCGGGTTCACCATGTGCAGCTCGACGACGTCAGGGACGATCCGCTCCAGGCCGGCGCGGCCGCCGATGCGGTCGAACAGGCTGGCCGGTTCGGTACTGACGCTGGACTTCTCGGTGATGGTCATCGTGGCTCCCTGGTGTTGTCGGCGCAGGCTGCGCCGTTGCGTAGGAGATGGTGCGGTTCGCCGCGTTCCCGAGACGTTCCCGGCGCCTGACCGGACGCGAGTGACCTGGGAACGGCCCGGGAACGCGGCGGTCGCCACGATCGCCGCATGACTGATGATCCGGGGGTCCGCCACATCGACATGCAGGTCCGACTGGCACGCGCCGTCGTCGAGAATCTGCGACCCGCCGAGCTCGCTGCGGAGTTAGATGAAGGTGACGTGGTGATGATCGACGTGCGCGAACCTGACGAGCTGGGCAGCGGCACCATCGGGGGTGCCGTCAACGTTCCCCGGGGCATCGTCGAGCTCGTGGCCGATCCCGATCGGCCCGAGCATCGCCCGGTCCTCGACCCGCGGCGGCGAGTGGTGGTGCTCTGCGACACCGGTGCGCGATCGGCGCTTGTCGTGCATGCCCTGTATGCGTTGGGATATTCCGACGTCGCGCATCTCGACGGTGGACTGGCGGCGTGGGTCACTACCGGACGCGCATTGGTGCGGCAGTCGGATGTCGGGTGAGTTCTTCGGGTGGGTCACAGTGGAGTGTCGGCGTGATCCGTGAAGTGAAGGAGGGCAGAAGCAGATGACTGTCAGGAACGTGCACGTCCGCCTCCTCGGCGGTTTCGAGTTGACCGTCGACGAAGAAGTCGCGCTGACGCGGTTTCCCACCCGTCGCGCCGGTGAGCTGGTGCAGCTGCTCGCCCTCGCGCCCGGTCGCCAACTGGCACGCGATCAGGTCATCGACGCGCTGTGGCCGCAGCTCGACGCCTCTGCGGGCGGAGCCAACCTGCGCAAGGCGGCACACCACGCGCGCCAGGCGCTTACGAACCCGATGGCGATCGTCCTGGCGCAGCAGCATGTGCAGTTGTTTCCCGGCTCCGCCGTGAGCACCGACGTCGACGAGTTTCTCGAGGCTGCCGCGGCGGCCATCGCTGGTGGGGATTCGGCCAAGGCTCGCGCGGCGGCGCTTCTGTACGTCGGGGAGCTGCTGCCGGGCGCCCGATACGACGCGTGGGCGGACGAACCGCGCCGGCTGCTGGTGTCGCGTTACCTGGGTCTGTTGCGCGCCGGTGGTCAGTGGGACCGCGTGCTCGAGTGTGATCCGCTGGACGAAGCCGCGGCCCGTGAGGTCATTCGCGCCGCGCTGGACGACGGGCAACGCCACCGCGCGATCGCCGTGTACGGACGGCTGCGCGCCGCGCTGTCGATCGAGCTCGGTGTGCTGCCGGAACCGGCGACGGAGGAGCTGTACGCCGGAGCGCTCGAGGGCCTCATCCCCGTTGCGCCATCCTTTGTCGGTCGCGACCAACAGTTGGCGACGATCGATGCGTTGGTGCGCCAGTCGAGCGAAAGCGCTCTGGTGCTGGTGCGTGGTTCGTCAGGCATCGGCAAGTCGGCGTTCGCCGGTGCCCTCGTCGAACGAGCACGAGCCGCAGGTGGCGTTGCCGCTCTGGTCGTTGCCGATGAGCCCGACGATGCATTCGCCACGCTGGCCTCCGTCGTGGAGGAGATGCTGCTCCGCTACCCGTCGATGGCGGATCGCTTGAACGACCGAACGCGCGCGGTTCTCGCTCGCTTGACTCCTGTTGCCCAACCACCCGACGCGGCCGACGGGTCATTCACCCGGCATCAGATGTTGGGGGCCATGCAGCAGATGATCGTGGCTGCGGAGAAGCGGGTGGTGATCGTTGTCGACGATGCGCACCGGGCCGATGACAGCTCGCTGGAGGTGTTGGCCCAGCTGACCGAACGCGCCGACGGCGGACCGGTCGTCGTGTTCTCCGTCCGTGCCGAGGCGGCAGGTCCGGGGGTGCAGCGAGCGATAGCGCGCGCGGCGCGTCACGGCGTACCGACGACCATTGACCTCGGGCCGTTGGACGGCGATGCCCTCAAGTCTCTTGCGATCTCGCTCGGTGCACCGGCGGATGATGACGCCATCGTCGCACTCGCGGCCGCATCCGAGGGAAACGCGTTCTTCGCGACCGAGCTGTGTCGGGCAGGTCACATCGGAGGTGAGCTGCACGCGTCACTTGCCGAGGCAATCGGTCGCCGCTTCCTCGACTTCGACGTCGATGTCGTCGCCTGGCTCCGGCGACTCTCGCTCATCAGTGGCCCGCTCGACCTCGCCTCGGTCGTTGCCATCACCGGTTGCAACGACCCCGAACTGACCCGACTGCTCGACGCCGCGATGGCCGCCGACGTGCTGGTCGCGCACCAGGGCCAGTACCGCTTTCGCCACGAGCTCCTGCGGCGCACCCTGTCGGATCAGCTGCCCCCGCATCATGCCGTCGCCGTGCACCGAGACGCAGCTCGTCGGCTGGCCGAACTCGGCGCCCGGCCGGGAACCGTCGCCCACCACTGGCTCGAAGGGGGTCGGCCGGACCGTGCCGCGGAATGGTTGTTGCGCGCCGCCGACGACGCAGTCGGTCTCGGTGGCTATCCGGCTGCCGTGACGCACCTCGACCGTGTGCTCGAGCATGATCCGGATCATGTCGAGGCACTGCGCCGGCGCGCCGGAGCCCTCGATGCAATGGGGGACCCTCGCGCTATCGCGGCGTACGACGACGCGGCCCGCGTCGCGTCGGCGGAGGACGTGCACGAGCTGCGGCCCCTCCAGGCGCTTGCCATGGTGAAGCTCGGCGACCCCGAAGGAGGAATGCGGGTCGTCGAGGGGGCGGAGCCGAAACGGCTCGAGTCGCAACTGGCCAAGGCGTTGGCGTACTGCGGGGCCGGGTTGATGGGACACGCCGACCCGGCGATCGGTGCCCGGCTGGCGGCCGAAGGTCGCCAACTCGCACTGCGCGCCGGCGACGCGGCGGCGATCGTCGTTGCGTCGTGGGCCCAGGCCGGCGCTGCCCATGCGCAGGGGGAGTTGCGCACCAGTCTCCGCACCGATCTGCACGACACCGGTTCCCTGCCGCGATTGGCGGCGTCGGTGTTCGACGGTCAGCTCTGCATCACTCAGCGACTGCTCTACGGCTCGCGACCGTACGAGGACGTCATCCGCTGGACCGATGCGTTCGCCCGAGAGGCCGAGCGGCTCGGTGCGGCTCGCGGTCATGCGTTCGCCACGACGTTGCGAGGTGAAGCCGAGCTCTTGTCCGGTCGTCTCGACGACGCCGACCGCGACCTGCGGCGCGGGCGGGAGATGCACCACGACATGGGTGCCGCGACCGGTGAGGCGTTCTCGCTGCAGCGTCTCGCCGAGCTGGCCGCCGCACGCGGCGATCGGCGCAGCGCTCATCGTCTGCTGGACGAGTCATTGGCGGTCGCCCGAGAGAGCGACGTCGGCTTCCATCTCCTCGACCGCATCTACGGTGCGCGCATCGCCCTTGCCGCCGATCCCGTTGCGGCGCTTGCGGCGGTGGACGAGGCGGAGGAGTTGGTGTGCGGCCCACTCGAGACATGCCCCGGTTGCCGGATCACCCTTGCCGTACCGGCCGCAATCGCGTTGGCGCGGGCGGGCCAACTGGATCGGCTGGTGGCGTACGAAGCGTCGTGCGAGTGGCTCGCCGACGTGGTCATGCAGTTGCCGGCATGGGACGCGGCCCTCGACGAAGTCCGCGGCCATCGATGCCACGCCCAGGGCGACCTGGCTGCAGCCCGGGCTCACTTCGGCGAGGCGCTGCGCGGGTTTCGCGCCGCCGGTCAGCCCCATGACGTCGCCCGTTGTGCGGCGGAACTCGCGGTGTTGGCGACGTGAGGCGGAGCACGCGTCAGGCTTCTTGAGATGCTCCGGGCAGGACGAGTCCGCTTTCATACGCGGCCACGACGGCTTGGGCCCGGTCGCGAATCGCGAGCTTCGCGAACAGATGCCCGATGTGCGTCTTGACGGTTGCCTCGCCGACGTGGAGCGAGTCAGCGATTTCTGCGTTGTTGCGTCCGGTCGCAATCAACTTCAGAACGTCTCGTTCCCGGTCGGTCAGGGATGTCACGCGTTCTTGAGCGGCCCGCCCATCTCGGGCGGTGAGTGCGATCGTCGTCAGAAGTCTTCCCAGTAGGCGAGGAGCGATGACTGCGTCACCCTCGGCTGCAAGCCTCACTGCTCTGAGCAGATCGTCACCGTCGCCGTCTTTGAGGAGAAACCCGCAGGCGCCGGCTCGGATCGCGTCGATCACGTAGGCGTCGTGGTCGAAGGTGGTCAGGATGATGACGGCGACGTCGGGGAGTTCGGCGCGGATTCGTTGCGTCGCAGCGATCCCGTCGACCAGCGGCATATGGATGTCCATCAGTACGACGTGGGGACTCGCATGATGTGCGAGTTCGATCGCCTCGTGCCCGTTCGCGGCCTCGGCGACGACCACGACGTCCTGGGCGAAGCTCAGAAGCGCACGGATGCCTTGGCGGACCATGGTCTGATCGTCGGCGAGGAGCACCCGGATTGGGGTTTCGATCCCGGTCATGTCGCGGCCGACGTCGGCAACGAGACCCGAACCACCCACATGCCAGGTTTGAGCGGGCCGACATCGAGCTTGCCCCCGCATATGGTGACGCGCTCTCGCATACCGGCAAGTCCGATCCCGTCAACGAACCGCTCATTCCCGGAGGAGACGGAGGACGGATTCACCACGGTGATTTGGAGATGTTCCCGCGACCAGCCGAGGGTGAGGCGAACCGGTCCAGCGACGCCGTGACGTCTCGCGTTTGTCAGGCATTCCTGGGCAATCCGAAAGACAGTCAGGGAGTGTCCTGCGGACATCTCCCGAGGTGCTCCGACGACCTCGAGCTCGACGTCCTGGCCGGACTGGCGACATTCCTCGATCAAGCGCGGAAGGTGGTCGATCGTCGGCTGCGAGGTGGATGGCGCCGGCACACCCGCCGGTCGGAGCGCACCCAACATGTCGCGGAGCTCGGTCATGGCCTGCCGGGCGCTGGCCTCGATCGCTTTCACGTCGTCGATCTCGACCCGCTGCCCGTGTTCGATCCGGCGCCGGAGTACCTGAGCCTGGATGGACACGACGTTCATCGTGTGTGCAGTGATGTCGTGCAGTTCGCGTGCGACTCGGAGACGCTCTCGGAGAGTCGCCTGCTGTAGGTCGATGCTGTGTGATGCGGAGAGCTCCGCGGCGAATCCCACGGCCCGCGTCTCACGTTCCACTGCGCGCCGCACGATCGCGCCGAGCGACCATGGTGCCGCGATGAACACCACCGGAAAAACGATCTGTTGAGGGAAGGCGAACGGCCCCGGTGCCGTGACGTTCATCGACATCAGTCCGAGCACACCCGCGGCCATGTAGGGCAGGTCTCGGTGCCGACCAAAACGGCCGGCGCCGAAGCTGGCAGCGAGAACAAGGACCAAGAAGGGGTCGTCTGATCCCGTGCCCCCTGCCCAACTCGCGAGGAGCGGCGCACTGAGCGAGGCCACGAACGGAACGACCGGTGCGGTGCGAATGAGCGAGAACGATGCCAGCGCGGCGAGCGCAACGGCGTCCACCACGATTGGTCGTTCCGCTTGCTGCGCGGTAGCACCGATCCACGTGGCGAGCGCGACTGCGGCTGCCGCCGTCATCCCGAACGCGATGCGATGATTCGTTCTGAGGCGGGCGAGGGAGGGAATGGCAAGCGTCACGTGAACCCACTGTCGGAAGATTCTCTCGAACCTCAGTATGACTCTCTCGTCCCTCCACGGCCTCCGCCCCGGGGATGAGGGGCGTGTACCCGGCCTCCCCCCAACGTTGGAGATCGAACCGAACCGAACCCTCCCTCGCTCCGATGCGAAATCGACCGCGGGACTCGGATACTCGAACCGTCCCATCCAGCAGCCTGAGCACGGAGAGCCAACATGAGCAACGCCACAGCGATTGAGGAACTGCCTCCAGTCGACGGGCTCGATGGGGTCGCCAAGGCAGCGGCGATCCTTGCCGCTACTTGCGCTATAGGCCTTGCGCTCTACCATGCGCTGTCGACCAGCAAGCCGGCGGCGGACTACGAGACCTTTGCCGGGAACGCCCGCGAAGTCGCGTTCTTCGCGTACCTCGTGAGTTCCATCGCTGCCCTTTACTTTGCCCGACATGCCCGATTCGCCGCGACTCGACCGACTCGATTGATCGGCGTTGGCTACGCGCTCGTCTCGTTCGGTGTCGCGGCCGGATTGGTACTGCGCGACGATCCCGACTGGTTCGTGGTGGTGGGTGTTCCGGGGAATCTGCTCGCGATCATTGGGTGGATAGCCCTAGGAATCACGAGCACCAAGCGCCACCTGCTTCCTCGTTGGGCAGCCGTTCTCGGCGCCGTCGGGGGAGTGTTCGCGGTGCTTTTTGCGGAGTTCGGGTCAGGCGTTCTGATCGGAAGCTTCTGGCTGTACCTGGCGTTCCGCCAGAAGCCGTGATGCGCCCGGTCAGCGAGGCTTTGCGGGATTCGCGCAGAGCACAGCTCGGAGGGCGGTCAGCGTCCGCGTGAAGTGCCGGCGCAACTCCTCCGCGGCGCCCGATGCGTCGCCGGCTAAGGCCAGATCCGTCAGCGTGCGATGCATCTCGGCGGTGTTGTAGCCGCGGGGTCGCTCGGGAACGGTCAGTCTCGACCGAGGGTACCGGTTGTGTCGGTGACCACGAGCAGCTTGGACAGGGCTTCTTTCAGCGCCTCGAGAGCGGGTTCTCCGAGCAGTTGTTGGTAGCCGGCTTCGAGGTCGTCGACGATGTCGAGTGCGTCGTTGAGCAACGCCCGGCCACGGCCGGTCTGGATGACGATGAACGCCCGGCCGTCATCAGGCGACGCCGTTCGTTGTACATAGCCCGCACCCTCGAGCGCGGCGACTTGTTGGCTCGCCGCCTGCCGGGTCACGTCGGCGCGCCGGGCCAACGCCGAAATCGTCGTGCCAGCGGTGTCGAGGTTGGCAAGCAGGTTCGTGTCCGACGCGGTCACGTCGGTATAGCCCAACCGTTGGAGCCGTTCGACTGTCGTCGACGTTTCCACCCGGCTGGACCGGAGCAGGAGGCGGTAGAGGGTCTGATCGCGCCATGCCCGCAGAGCGGACGTGTCGTCGAGCGAAGGACGAACCATTTGCGCAACCTCCTTGACAATATGCGCAAGCTACTTTACGTTCTACTCCATCGGTCGTCCTGCCGAGGGACCGGCCCCAACCGTCAGGAGCAAACCATGTCCACCGAAACTGTTGCCGTCGTCCGAAGCATCTACGACAACTTCGCCACCGGCGACATCCCCGCCGTCCTCGCGACGCTCGCCGACGACATCGAATGGATCGAAAGCCCGCAGGAGTTCCTCCCGCACCATGGCACTCACCGCACGCCGGCCGCGGTGGCCGGGAAGGTGTTCGGCATGGTGATGACGTGCTTCGATGAGTTCGCCGTCGTCCCGCACACGTTCCATGACGCCGGCTCGACCGTGGTGGTTGAGGGTCGTGCCATCGGCAAGACCAAGACGGGTCAGATCCTCGACGCCCCGGCCGCGTGGGTGTGGACCGTGGCCGACGGCAAAGCAATCGCGAACCACAACTATCACGACACCGACGCCTGGCGCCTCGCACTGGCGTGAGATCGATTGCGATGCGGTTCTCGCCGCCCGCGAGCTTGGTGTCTGGTGCGAGAAGCGGACGAGCTGGGCCCAGTCAGCGATGCTTCTCCGGTGTGGCGCCGAGCACCGCCCGGAGGGCGGTCAGCGTCCGGGTGAAGTGCCGGCGCAACTCCTCAGCGGCTCCCGGTGCGTCGCCGGTTACGGCCAGATCCTTTAGGGTGCGGTGGACCTCGGCGGTGTTGTAGCCGCGGGGTCGCTCGGGCAGGCCGACGGTGACGAGGAGCCCGGCCCGGTCGGACAGCTGGGTGGCGAGGCGCATCAGCCACGCCGAATCGCAGGCGGACATCAGGGCGCGATGAAAGGCGGCGTGGGTGCTCGGCGGGGCAACTGGGGAGACGGTGAGGGCGTTCCACGACGACTCGACGCGCTCGCGATAGTCGGCGCCGCCGACGGTCACGGCTCGCTCGAGGGCCATGGGTTCGAGGATCAGTCGGAGCTCGTAGATCTCATTCGCTTCGTGGAGGTCGACCTCGGCCACGCGGGCCGATCCGTGCGACTGGAGGACGACGAGGCCCTCTGACGCCAGCTTGCGCAGTGCTTCGCGAAGTGGTGTGGCCGAAAGGCCGAGCTGTTCGGCCAGCGTCGAGATCACGAGGGCGTCGCCGGGGCCGAAGTCGCCCCGCATAATCGACTCGCGCAGCCGCTGGTCGGCCCACTCGGTCAGGGTCGGTGGTTGTCCGCCGGCGAGGGATCGACCGCCTGTCGTCATCTACCCAGTGTCGCACAGTCCACCCTTGTCCTGTAGCATGTATCCTATAGGATCATCGTCGACCTGGAGGTCGTGGACATGGGGTTTCGTCTTGCCAACATCGCCGGTCGCGCCGCACTCGCCGCCGGCGACCACTACTTCGATCTGCACGAGATCAGCTCGGGCTCGCTCAGCGCGGACCCGATGAAGGCCATCGCCCATCCGGCTCGGCTGGCATCGCTCACGAGCGAGTTGGGGGCAAAGACGCCGACGGGCCAGCTGTCGGCGGCGACCCTCGGACCGCCTGTGGTGCGGCCGCAGAAGTCGTTCGCCGTCGGCCTGAACTTCCAGGCCCACGCCGACGAGGGCGGCATGGACGTGCCGGCCGCGCCGTTGGTGTTCACCAAGTTCCCCTCGTGCCTGGTCGGGCCGACCGCCGACGTCGAGCTGCGCAGCGACTTCTGCGACTACGAGGGCGAACTGGTGGTGGTCATCGGAACCGGTGGCAAAGACATCCCTCGTGAGCGGGCGTGGAACCACGTCGTCGGCGTGACTGTCGGCCAGGACATCTCCGACCGCGTGGCCCAGTTCGCGGCGAAGCCACCGCACTTCGATCTCGCCAAATCGTTCGACACCTTCGGTCCGATCGGTCCGGTCCTGGTGTCCGTCGACGAATTCGCCGACCGCAACGACCTTCGCATCGTCACCGCCGTCAACGGCGAGGTTCGACAGGACGACACCACAGCGAACCTGATCTTCGACGTGCCGACCTTGATCAGCTACCTCTCGCGCATCACCACCTTGGTCACCGGCGACATCATCTTCACCGGTACCCCTGAGGGTATCGGCGCGGCGAAGGGGATCTTCCTCAAGGACGGCGACGTGATCACCACCACCATCGATGGCATCGGCACCATGACCAACCGTTGTGTCCGTGTCACCAACTACCAAGGAGAAGAGAACTGATGGCGCTGAACGGTTTGCTCGACATCGAGCTGAGCGTGCCCAACCCGACCGAACTGAGCGAGTTCTGGCAACGCCGGGGCATGACGGCGACCGCCGACGGTGTGCTCGGCACCGCCGATCGGCCGGTGCAGCTACGCGTCAAAGAAGGCAGTTACCGCCACATGTCAGAGCTGCACATGAGCTGTGAGTCCGAGCAGGACCTTACGGACATCGCCGAACGGATCGCCACGATGGGTGTCGAGTCCTGGGTCGCCGACTCCCGTCTCACGTGCATCGACCCGGTCTTCCGGCACCGCGTCGTCATCGACGTCACGAGTCCGCATCCGTTGACGCCGACGCAACGACGAGCCTGGAACCACCCGGGCGAACAGGACCGCGTCAACGCCCGCGCCGATGCGGCTGTCGAAGCTGTGCCGCGACCGCCCCGACGGTTGGGTCACTTCGTGCTCGGCACACCGCATTTCAAGGCCGCCACGGCCTTCTTCTTCGACGGTCTCGGCTTCAAGGTTTCCGACCAGGTCCTGAACGGCGTCGCCACCTTCGGCCGCATCGAGCAGGACCACCACAACCTGCTCATCCAGCCTGGCCCGACGTCGTATCTCAACCACTACGCGATCGAGATGGACGACATCGACGCGATAGGCAGGGCGGGTCAGGCCGTGGTCGCCGAACGGGCCGACGCGAATGTGGTCGGTGTGGGCCGCCACTTCCTCGGCTCCAACGTGTTCTGGTATCTCACCGACCCGTCCGGAACGATGTTCGAGTTCTTTTCCGACATCGACCAGATCGTCGACGACGAAGCCTGGGAGCGCGACCACTGCCGCCGCGACTGGGCCGGCTCCGATGGGCCCGCTCCGGTGTCGGTGTGGGGCCCCAAGGAGCCGGAGACGTTCTTCAACCCGGCTGACCTCCCGGTCATCGGCGCCGCCCGCGAAGCCCTCGGTCTGGACTGAATCGGCCATGGACCTCGGAATCCGCGGCCGCTCAGCAATCCTCCTGGCGTCGAGCCGCGGCCTCGGTCGCGCGTGTGCAGAGAGCCTGGCGCGCGAGGGCGTGCACGTGGTGGTCAACGGCCGCACCGAAGCCGACGTGCTGCGCACGTGCGACGAACTCCACGAGGCCCACGGCATCACCGCCACTCCTGTGGTGGGCGATGCGACACGCACTGAGGTCCACGACGCTCTGCTCGCGGCGTGTCCCGAGCCGGACATTGTGCTGCTCAATGGCGAGGGTCCACCGCCGACGGCCTTCGCTGACATCGACGCCGCCAAATGGGCCGACACCCTCCAGCGCACCATGGTGTCCCCCCTGCTGTTCGTGCAGCGGGTCATCGACGGCATGCAGCAGCGCGGCTTCGGCCGCATCGTGGCGGTCTCCTCGGCGATGGTGAAGTCGCCGAACCCGTTGATGAGCATGTCCCACGGTCCCCGGCTGGGTCTCACCGGCGTGCTCAAGGGTCTGTCGAAATCAGCGGTCGCCCACAACGTCACGATCAACACCCTGCTCCCCGAACGGTTCGACACCGGGCGTCAGCAGCAGATGGCGCAGCTGGCGATGAAGTTCCGCGGCATCACCTACGACGAGGCCCGCGCCGAGCAGATTGCTTCGATCAAGGCCGCACGACTCGGCCGGCCGGAGGAGTTCGGCGACACCTTCGCGTTCCTCTGTTCGGCGCAGGCCGGCTACATGAGCGGACAGAGCATCCAACTCGACGGCGGCAGCTACGAGGGCGTGTTCTAGATGACCGGCCTCGCCCTCGACGTCGATGTGGTCGATGTCGATGTGGTCATCGTCGGCGGCGGGCCCACCGGCCTGACCGCCGCCCATCTCTGTCGCGAGGTCGGCCTGTCGGCGATCGTGTTGGAGCAGCGTGAGGGGCCGCAGCGCTCGCCCGCTGCGCACGCCATCAACGCCCGCACGTTCGAGATCTGGCGCCAGGCCGGCGTCGAGATGGGGCCCGTCCTCGCGGCGGCACTCTCACCCGACGAGGCGGGCTTCGTCCACTGGGTGACGAAGCTGGGAGGCGACGTGATCGGCACGCTTCCCTACGAACGCCAGGGCGACGAAATGTTGGCGGTCACGCCCACGCCGTTGCGCAACCTCAGCCAGCACCGACTGGAACCGCTGCTGCTCGCGCCCGAACTGGATGTGCGTTATCGCCACCAATGGATCGGCGCGACCGACACGGCGAACGGCATAGCGGTGGAAGCCGTCGGCCCCGATGGCCCGCTGCATGTCCACGCCAAGTACCTCTTGGGTGCCGACGGCGCCGCCAGCGCGGTGCGCCGTTCGCTGGGCATCGAGCTGATCGGACCACGCACCTTGCAGTCGTTCGTGATGGTGCACCTCGCTGCCGACTTCCGGCCGCTCGTCGGAACTGCACCGGGTGTCCTCTACTTCGTGGTCGACCCGGCCAGCGGCGGCACGTTCATCTCCCACGGGCGCGACCGCGAGTGGATCTATATGCACGCATGGGATCCGGAGGCGCAGCCGGTCGACGCGCTCACCGTCGAGCACTGCACAGCGCTCGTTCGCGCCGCGATCGCGGACTCCGATGCTCCGTTCGAGGTCCTCACAGTCGGCACGTGGCACATGAGCGCGCAGATCGCCGAGCGCTACCGCCACGATCGCACCTTTCTCGTCGGTGACGCAGCACATCGGTTCCCACCCACCGGCGGGCTCGGTCTCAACACCGGCGTCGCCGATGTCCACAATCTGATCTGGAAGCTCGCCGCCGTCGAAGCCGGTTGGCTCGACCCGTCGTCGCTCGCTACCTACGAGTCGGAACGCAGGCCTGTCGCGCAGTTCAACTGCGAGCAGTCGATGCACAATGCGTTCAAGCTGATCGAGATCCCGATAGCGCTCGGCGTCACGGCCGACGTCGACGAGTCGACAGCGGCAGTGCACGCCACGCTTGCCGATCCTGCCGGTCGGGCCGCCGTTCAGGCAGCGATTGCCAACCAGGCGATCCACTTCGACCTGCTCGGACTCCAGCTGGGCCACTCGTACTCCGGGCCGCTGGTGATCGACGACGGAAGCGAGCCGGTCGTGCTCGCCGAACCGGCCCGTGATTACCTGGCGTCCACCCGGCCGGGCGGCCGCCTGCCCCACGCATGGCTGCCCGACGGCCGCTCGACGCTCGACCTCATCGACATCCGCGTCCCTACGGTGCTCGTTTTCGGCCCGTCCGACAACGCTCGGGGCGAGTGGTCGCCAGCGGCAGTGGTGTCCTGCCCGGCACGCATCTGGCATGAAACGTTCGCCATGGCGGACGACCATTGCCTTGTGGTGCGGCCCGACCAGCATGTGGCGTATCGCGGTGCACTCGATGGTGGCTCGGCTGCACTCCGGCAGCTCTGCGCGCTCTCGGCGAGATGAGCACGGGCTGCCTTCGGTCACGGGTCGAAGGCAGCCGCATCCAGTCGCCACCTCGACCATTGCGTCCGAAGGGTCCAAAGCCCGTTCAGCTCAGTCCTGATCACCGCCTTGGGGCTGCTCGAAGTCACGGTCGCTGAGGTCGCGTGCGGCGACTTCGCGCATCTGCTGGTCGAGTCGTCGGTTGAGCGTCAGGAGTCGACCGATGATCGGCAGAACCAACAGGTTGATGCCGTGGAGCAGCCCGATGATCAAGAGGATGCCGCCGACGCGGACGATGGTGTGTTCGATCTGCTCGGCACCAACGCCGACAGTCCAGTTGTCCGGCCGGTCGATGGTCGTCGTGAAGAGGATGTAGGCCGAGAAGATCAGGTAGTAGGCGAAGTCGGTGAGCACGATGAAGCTCTTGCCCGTCGAGGGGTTTGATCGGAACACGTCGGCTGCATAGCTCCGACCGAACCGTTTGATGAACGGTCCAAGGATCAACGCGATCGCGGCGAGGGTGGCAAAGGCGGCGAGTTCGAGGATCCACCAAGACATGTGAGGTTCTCCCTTTTGTAGGACGAGGAAGGTGAGTGCGGCGCCGAGTGACGCCGCAGTTGTGGCGATGCCGGCGGCCAAGCGTCGACGTCGATTGTGCAGCCGCCGTCGGTCGGCTTGGATACCGGTGCGGATACGCGAGAAGAGATCGGGCGACGCGGCGAGTTGCGAGCCGGCGTCGTGGAGGGCATCGGCAAGAAGGCGTTCGAGGCGCGTGGTCATCGTTCCCCCTCGAGCAGCGAGGCGAGGTCCGGCACCTGTCGGAGCGAAGCAAGTCCACGTTTGAGGTGGGTCTTGACCGAGTTGGGCGACACTGCGAGCGTTTCGGCGATATCGGCGACCGGCAATTCGAGGAGGTAGTGGAGGGCGAGGCAGTCGCGCTGGCGGCGCGGGAGAGCGCGCAGCGCGCTGATCACCCGTCGGTGGTCCTCGCGACCGGCGACGGTCTCTTCGACGCCGACCGGATCGAGGTCGACGATCGGCGTGGCGTGTCTCATCGAGAGCAAGCCGCGCCGGTTGTGGTCACGGGCCAGGTTCAACACGATCGAGCGCAGATAGGCCGCGGCCTTGGACGGGTCGTCGATGCGGTACACCGACCGCGAGAGTCGGATGAATGCCTCCTGCACCACGTCCTCGGCGGCGTCGCGGTGATCGACGAACAGCCGAGCCAAGCCGAGGAGCGAACGTGCGTGTTCGCGATACATCGCGGCGATGACCTCATCAGGATCCGACCCATTCAACCGTCGCGCCCTCCCTGCATGGCTCGAGTCTCGTTCACCCACCTCAGCCCCGCTGTTGGGACGACCGTTGAAAAGGCTCAGACCGTCAACCGTGACTCCGCATCGACGCTCCTCATCGGTTCCCGCCAGGTGGACCCGGCAACCCGAGCGAGCGTCACCAGCCCGAGCAGGGATCCGGCGGCGATGGTCACCTTGCCGATGCCGAACGCGGCCGGGTAGTCGCCGTAGCTGTCCCGACGACCGACCTCCGCCTGTATCGCCGCGAGCATGACCGCCATACCGACGATCTGGGCCGCCGCCAGCACCGTCACACCACCCCGGCGATCCCGCGGCGCAACAACGGCGAACACGGCGCAGCTGGCGGCTAACAGGGTCGCCCAAAGTGGCACCGCCCATGCCGCTAACGAACTGGCCATCGCCATCACGCCGAGTCCAAGCCCGGCGTTCCGGATCCCCCGTCGTCTCGTTGCATGGGAGCAGCCCCACGTGGCGGCAGTGGTGAAGGCGACAGCGAGAACGAGCGAAATCATGAACAGCGTGTAGGGCGTATGCCAGTTCTCGTCGGGGTCCTCCTTCACGATCTCCCAGACCCCATAGGCACCGACGCCGACCCATCCGAGCATCGCTACGGACAGGATCAGCCGGTCGTTGTTCCGCTTCAATTCTCTCCTCCTGCGTCGCGTGATTGATAGGTAGACGGAGGACACCTCCACTACGGGTGACAACGCAGCCGGAATACTTCCTTCAGCGTCCTCGATCCCCAGCAGTCTGACCGCCTGACCGCCTGATTGTCACCCGCAACACCGTTGCCCAGCGTCTGTTCCAACAGCACACGAATGAGGAGACCCGATGATCCATCAGATTGGTGACCCCGGAAGGTCCGACGTGGTTCTCGGACCAGTACGTGACGAGGTGTTCGAGCGGCTTCGCGTTCTGATCGTGGCCGGGATCACCGTCGGGGTCCTCGTGGCGGGCATTGGAAGCAGATCGGCGATGTTCGTGCTGCGGCTCACCTCGCCCGACGGTGTGCGCGGCGTCACGAGCGACGACGGCTTCGAGATCGGCCGGTTCACCATCGGCGGCACATACTCCCTGGTGACGCTCGGCGCCATCGTCGGCATCATCGGTGCCGTCGCCTATCGAGCGGTGGCGCCTTGGCTGCTCGGCCCTGTGTGGTTCCGACGGGTCACGGTGGCGGCGGCATCGGGGGTCGTGGTCGGGTCGATCGTGATCCACGCCGACGGCATCGATTTCACTCTGCTGAAGCCGACCTGGCTGGCAATCGTGCTCTTTATTGCACTGCCGGCGCTGTTCGGAGCGGCCGTCGGCGTCGCCGTCGACCGGATTGCGGGGCGCCGCCATGGCGGCCCTCAGGGTTGGCGCCGCATGATCCTGCCCGTCGTGCTGGTGGCTGCATTCCCGCCGACCGCGGTTCTCGTGATACTCGCGGGTGTGGTTCTTGCCGTGTGGGTTCCGGCCCGCCGAACCTTCAACCTCACCCGTGCGCCGTTCGCGCTGACGATCGCCGTGCGGGCGATCTGGCTGACGATCGCCGTCGTCGGGCTCGCGGCTCTGCTCGGCGATGTCGAAGCCCTGTCGTGATCGCGTGATCGTCGTCGAGTATCGGCCGGAATGCGGTGGCTACCGGTAGGAGGAGTCGGTCGTCTTCATCTCGTCGGCTCACCCTGGGCGACCTCCAAGGCGGCGCGCGCGGTCGTCGACGAACGGAGCCGCGATCGCGACCGCACTTGCGTGTACCGAGGTACACGACCCGCTCGCGCCCGACTCCTCCGCGACGTGATCCGAACCGGCGTCGCCGGTCGGTGCGAACCTGACAGCGGTGAATCACACACCCGGCGACGTAGGTGGCTCTGGATCCCCGGAGCAGGGAGCGTCGCTTTTGGAGCCGTATGCCGGGCGGGCAGTCTTCAACGCCGGTTCGGTCACCGGTCGGAGTCAGCGGTCGAGGGCGTCCGCGAGATCGCAGAGGAGGTCGATCCACCAGACCGGTCCGACAACGGCGCGCTCGGGCCACGGGGGTGGCGCGCCCTGGTAGTGGTGGATGATGCTCCCGGCGACGTAGTTGGCTCCTGTTCCTGGGATCGCAGTGTTGCGATGCTCGAGGCGGATCAACGTCGGCTCCACGACGATCTGCACGTCGTCGGTGATGCTCATCAGTCGTTCCTGGGTGTCGGCAGTGAGCACGCGACCTGCCAGCGCCGTCGGGTCGGTGAGAACCTTTCGGCCGTTGCGCGGGTCGTAGTGTCCCGGCCTCCATGCGGGGTCGCGCACGTCGACGGCCGATTCGATCGTGCCGGTCACGCCACCCGGGTTCGCGCAGGTGACCGCGAGCACGGTATGCCACTTCTCCCGGCGATTGCGGCTGGAGAGCGTGTTGAGGCCGAAGAAGAAGCGGGCGAACTCGCTCCGCCCGGTGTCGCCCTCGATCTCGACGGTGACCGTGCGGCCGCGCACCGAACCGTGGGCGCGGACGGAACGCTCGCCGCGCTCTTCGACCGACAGCCCCAACCGCTGGCCCAGCATGGTCCAGGCCTGGGCCAGGGTGGGCTCATGGTGGTCACGTTTGCGGGCCATCGGGTTCCCTTCGCTTGTCGGCGTGTCGGGTCGTCGGGGTGAGCGCACCAAAGAGGCGCGCTCCTCAGACTCGGGTGATGGCGAAGGCCGGGATCACCCGGGGAGCGGCCGACGTGATGTAGCCGCCGAACTGCGGCATGAGCTCGGCCTGCGCGTTGAGTGTGGCGGCAGCTTCGTCGGCCGGGAGCTCCGTGACCCGGGCGCTGAACGTCTCGGTCTTGTACTCGACAGTGATCTCCGGGTTGGCGAGGAGGTTGAAGTACCAGTCCGGGTGTTTCGGCGATCCGGCCGCTGAGGCGAACACGACCATGTGGTCGGCCTGCGGAAGGGCGACGAGCGGGATCTCACGGACCGCTCCGCTCTTGGCCCCGATCGTGTGCAGAATGACCAGCGGCGCGTCGCCAAACTGGGCCACCTTTCCGCCGTTCGCCCGGAACTCGTTGATGACCTGGGTATTCCAATCGCTCATGACCTCCAGGGTAGGGGTACTTCCGAACATCGGTCACCCGACGGGCTGACTCCGGGAAGCGGCAGAGTCAAAGAGCGGCGTCGGCGAAGGCCGCGAGCGAGGGGAAGCGAAGAGCGACCTCGACGTTGATCGGTGGCGTGGCCCCCGTTCCCGTTCGGTCATGACGTCGGTCGATCCACACCGAGGGAAGACCGAGTTCCCGGGCCGGGCCGTGGTCGTGGAACAGCGACTGCGCGACGTGGACGATCTCGTCGCGGGTGACGCCAACGTCGGGCAGCCGGGCGAACATCGTGTGGAAGTGGTCGAGCCGGGGCTTGTAGGCACCGACGTCTTCGGCGGTGACGATCATGTCGAACTCCACTCCGAGGCGTCGATTGCTGCGCGCGAACGAGGCCCGGTCGACATTCGACACGATGATGAGTCGGTAGCGCTCCTTCAGCCGTCGGAGCGCCAGCGCGGTGTCGGCGAAGGCCGGCCATGACCCCACACTCGTGCCGAACTCCTCGCACTCGTCGGCCGAGACCGTCTGGCCGAGCGCGCTGGCCATCCGGCGCAAGCACTCGGCGAGCACTTCGGGGTACGGCGTCGTCGGCATCTCGGCTTCGACGCGATGTTCGTTGGCGCTGAAGAGCGTGAGGAGTTGATCGCTGGACAGATCGACTCCGCGCCACGCGCACCAGGGCTGGAGCGCGTTGACGATTCCGCTTTCCCAGTCGATGAGCGTGCCGTAGCAGTCGAAGCTCAAGGCCCGACAGTCGTTGAAGACGGAATGGTGTTCGCCGGTCATGACGTCCTCCGGGTTGCTGCGGTCCTCGACGACGTCGGTGCACGCATTGCCTCGATGGTCGTTTCGAAATGCGCACGCAGCTTTTTCCGGGCCGCATCGAAGCGATGGCGCTTGAGGGCGTTGACGATGCCGCGATGCTCGCGCAGCAACTCCTCGGCGTCTTCGTAGAGCGATCGCTGAAGCGCGATCGCGAGTCGCGTTTCCGCAGCCAGTGCATCGAACATCGCGAGGAGGCGAGGACTCCCTCCAGCCTGGACGATCGAGCGATGGAAGGCCACGTCGGCATCGACAACCGCCCGCCATGAGTTCGGGTCGACGTCCTCGAATGCCCGCATGGAGTCCTCGACGGGTTGGAGGAGCGGCGGACTCCGCTCGATGCGATCGACTGCGGCAATCTCGACGACAGTCCGGGCGTCATACAGATCGGCGATGTCGGCCGGAGAGAACTCCGGAACCTGTGCGCTGCGACCGCGAGTGCGCACGAGGAGGCCGTCGGCCACGAGTACCTGCACCGCGGCGCGAAGTGTCGGGCGGGCGATGCCGAACTCCTCGGCCAATGCCGTGTCCCGCAATACCTGCCCGGGCGCGAAGGCGCCGCCGAGAAGCTGCTCTCGCAGCGTCTCGGCGGCGGCATCGACGACCGTAGATGTTCCAACCAGTTGCATTGGAAAACTGTATAACAGTTTGTCAATACCTTCGATGGAGTAGCCGCAACGACGCGCCGTGGCCTCCCACGCGCACCTCGCCCCGTCTTGCGCACAGATCCGCCGAAATCAGTCGACTGAGGCCGCTTTTCGGCCGATGTGCGCGTGGAATCAGCTGATGTGTGCGCCGCTGACGGGTTGGTAGATCTCGAAGAGTCCGGCTGCGCCCATGTCCGCCACCTGTGCACGGAGCGGCGGCATTTCGGGTGTGGGGTTAGTAGATCTCGAAGAGTCCGGCTGCGCCCATGCCGCCACCAATGCACATGGTGACGACGCCGAGCTTGGCGCCGCGGCGGTGGCCTTCCTGGAGGATGTGGCCGGCGCAGCGGGTGCCCGTCATACCGAAGGGGTGGCCGATGGCGATGGAGCCACCGTTGACGTTGTACTTCTCGGGGTCGATGCCGAGGCGGTCACGGGAGTAGAGGCACTGGCTGGCGAAGGCCTCGTTGAGTTCCCAGATGTCGATGTCGTCGACGGTGAGTCCGTGGCGGGCGAGGAGCTTCGGCACAGCGAAGACCGGACCGATGCCCATCTCGTCGGGCTCGCAGCCGGCGACCGCCCAGCCCTTGAAGGCGCCCATCGGGGTGAGGCCGCGCTTCTCGGCTTCCTTGGCCTCCATCATCACGACAGCAGCGGCGCCATCGGAAAGCTGGCTGGCGTTCCCGGCGGTGATGTATTTGCCGGCGCCCATGACCGGCTGGAGCTTGGCGAGACCCTCGATGGTGGTGTCGGGACGGTTGCATTCGTCGCGGTCGACCACGTAGTCGACGATCGTCTCCTCCTTCGTCTCCTTGTTGACCAGCTTCATCTTCGTGGCCATCGGGACGATCTCGTCCTCGAACAGGCCGTTTGCCTGGGCCGCGCCCATGCGCTGCTGCGAGAGCAGGGAGTACTCGTCCTGGTATTCGCGGCTGACCTTGTAGCGCTCGGCCACGATGTCTGCGGTGTCGATCATCGCCATGTAGATGGCGGGATACTTTGCCGTGAGCTCAGGGTCGAACGTCTCGCGGGCCGGCGATCCGGACGGCAGGCTGATCGACTCGGTGCCACCGGCGACGACGATGTCGGCGCCATCCTGGATGATGTAGTTCGCTGCGAGGGCAATCGAGTTGAGGCCCGACGAGCAGAAGCGGTTGACCGTGGCGCCCGAAGTGGTGACGGGAAGACCGGCGAGAAGTGACGCGTTGCGGGCGATATTGCCGCCGCCGTGGGCGATGTTGCCCATGTAGACGTCGTCGACGGACTCCGGCTCGATACCGGCCTTCTTGACGGCGTGGCTGATGGCGTGGGCGCCCATCGTCATCGGCGCGGTGATGTTGAACCCGCCCCGGCCCGCCTTGGCCAGGCCCGTGCGGGCATAGGAAACGATGACTGCTTCGCGCATGGAGTACTCCCGTGGTGCGTCGGCGACATTGACCGACTGGCGCTGCCGCTCTGGCAGGCCGAGAGAAGGCTACGGGCGACGACATACGGGGTCCAAACTCGTGGCGCAGGTCGCGTCCGACGGGCACCATCGTCGTGCCGTCCCTGGGTCAGCTCAGCGCGTTGGGTCAGCTCAGCGCGTTGGGTCGGGAATCTGGTGACAAACGCGATCGTGCCGACCCAACAACGTGTGCCGACCCAACAACGTGTGCCGACCCAACAACGTGTGCCGACCCAACAACGTGTGCCGACCCAACAACGTGTGCCGACCCAACAACGTGTGCCGACCC
>JANOHI010000378.1:0-11496 GCA_031406385.1 Acidimicrobiia bacterium | reverse complement strand
GGCCCTGTACGTTTCGACCGCAAGCGGTTGCCGTGGCGATTCAAAGTGGTACCATATCTGGTACGAATCCGGAAAGGGACGCATGATGGCCATCACCGCGAGCGAAGCACGCAAGAACCTCTTCCCTTTGATCGAGCAGGTCAACGAGGATCGCACCCCGGTCGAGATCACTTCCAAGCGCGGCCATGCGGTGCTCATCGGCATCGACGATTACCGGGCTCTCGAGGAGACCGCGTACCTTCTGCGGTCGCCGGCCAACATTCGACGGCTGCTGGAGAGTCTGGAGCAGGCCCGCGCAGGAAAGGCTCAGCAGCACGAACTCGACCGATGAGGTTTGTCTTCACGCCCCACGGGTGGGAGGACTACACCTTCTGGCAGGCGACGGACCGGGCAACGTTGAAGCGGATCAATCGCCTGCTCGATGACGTTGCCCGTGATCCCTTTGGGGGGATCGGGAAACCCGAGCAACTCCGTCACGCACTCGCCGGGGCTTGGTCGCGTCGCATCGACCAAGAACACCGGCTCGTGTACCTCGTCGAAGGGGACGACATCGTGATCCTTCAGGCGCGCTACCACTATGGCTGAGTGCGATCTGACGCAGTGGGCCTCGGTGCATCGGTGCTCGACGACCTTTTTGCACCGGTGTGATCTGCTCTACGGAAGTGAAGCTCGACTTCCGCGGCGGCTCCTCGTGCACAACGTTGCTCTGAGCGCAACGAGGCGCACGCGGAAGCGGTAGACCGGGCCCGAGATTCATCGCACAGGGATGACCCGGGAAACCGTGCCGGCCTCGTAGTCGATGACGAGGAGCTCACCCTTGGCGTCGCGGCCGAACGCGGAGACCATGTCCGCGGGGAGCTGAGTGCTCCAGTCTTTCCGGTCGACGGCGGTTGTCCCGTCGTAGCGGAAGCTGCGGATCCACCCGAAACACCAGTCGGCGTAGAAGTAGTGGCCGTCGAGCTCGGGGATCGCCGCGCCGCGGTAGACCTCACCGCCGACGATGGAGCAGCCCTTGTCGTCCCCCGAGTGACGGACTTCGACAACGGGTGCGACGAGCGGCGTTGCCGGTGTGCCTTTGAGGTACGGCTTCGATCCCTGCATGATCGGCCAGCCGAAGTTCAACCCCGGAGCGTCGAGCTTCACGATATTGATCTCCTCGATGGTCTCCTGGCCCACGTCGCCGATGTAGGCGAGCCCGGACTTTGCGTCGATGCTGAACCGCCACGGATTGCGCAAGCCGTACCACCACACCTCTGGACGTCCGTTCTTGCCGTCAGCGAACGGATTCCCGGCGGGTATCGCGTAGGGAGTGGCATCGACGTCGATGCGCAGGATCGAACCCGGCAGGGTCTTCGGGTTCTGCCCGTTGTCCTTCGCACGGGCGCCGTCGCCGAGCGAGATGTAGAGGAGCCCGTCGGGACCGAACCGCAACGCTCCGCCGTTGTGCCGCACCGCGTCGGGTGCCTTGTCGATACGAAGTAACTCCACGCGGCTCGCCGGCTCGACGCGACGCCCGTCGGGCGCAACGGTGTACGACACGAGCAGGTTGTCATTGTCCTTGCGTGAATGGAACACGAACACACGACGATCGACCGGGTACTTCGGATGGAACGCTAACCCGAGCAGCCCCTGCTCGATACTGCTCGACTTCACGAACCCCTTGAGGTTGAGGAAGCTCTCCTTCAACAGCTTCCCGTTCTCGACGACGCGCGCCGTGCCCGCACGTTGCGCCACGAAGAGCAGACCGTCGTCGAGCGGCGCGGCGACCTCAACTGGTTCGACGAGACCGGTCACCACGGTCTGCAGCGCCAGCCGCTTCAGGGGCGGAAGAACCCTTGTGGTAGAGGGCACTTCCGTCGGAGCGGTGGAGGTCGTCTGCGCCAGAGAACTATGTACACCTACTACCTGGATCACAGCCATCAGCAACGACGTCGAAAGGATCTTCCGCCAACGCGGTTGACGAATCGAGCTTCCGCGGGAGCGAGGGGACCCCATGCACGTCAGCTTTCCACAAGCGCCCGCGCCGACTCGAAGATGATCGTTCGGCGGCACTCTCACTCTCACACCTGGCTAGTTTGCTCCAGCGGCTCATGGGCCAGTTGGGCCATCCGAGCGAGCCCGCCTTCGGCGTGTTTAGCCAGGCGAGCGGCGGCGGCTTGCACCGCAGGTTCGTTGCGCTGCGACGGTTCGATGCGCGCGGGGTTCAGTGCGCAGCCATTGGCCCAGGCGGCGATGTCAGGCTCGGCGTTGTAGCGGCGAGTGGCGAGGGTTCCCCGAACTTGCATCCGGGCCCAGCTGGCGGGGTTGTCGGGAAGGGTGTTGGGGGGACATAGCCGGTTGCGTTCTCGGGCGTCGTCACGCGTTGCCTCCACGTAGCCGGCCAGCGCAGCGTTGAAGCAAGGGGAGCCGGCCCGGATCGTTTGGAGTCGGATCTTGTCCGGTCCCCAAAGGGGAACCAGCGGTGGGTACCGGTGCCCGGACGCGGCGCAGTGCACGATGAGTGAGTCCGGCGCCAGTGGGACCGAGCCGAGGTCGAGGACGATCTCGCGGTGAGTCACGTGCTTGACGTGTCCGAGACGAACGACGTGCTCGACGGTGCGCAGCAGATCGAGTTCCCACGCTCCGAGGGTGGGGGTCTTGGCCATCGTGGGAATGACGTCGGTATCGATCCGAAGCATCACGCCGGCAGCTTCGAGGCGGAGGAAGAGATCGTCGAGCGATTCGGCGTGGGCAGCTGCCGCCATCGTGTCCGCAGCAAGCCCGAGTGCCACCACCGGATCGGGTTGGACGACGGCGCGATTGAGCATCCAGGGGTCACGCGGCCGTACCCAGAGGATGCGGTCTGGCTTCACGCCGTTCGCCAACAACCACACGATCCCGTCGGTGGCGGTCTTGCCGGAACCGACGATCACGTACCTGCTCGGCGCGGCAGCCAAGTTGGTGAGCTCGTTGATGGCGGCGACGCGTACGTCGCCGGTGAAATCGAACGGTGGGGGTGTCGTCGCCGGGATCTTCGGCGAAAGATAGGCGGCGTCGACGACGCTACGCCGCACGTCGACCTCCACGGTCTCGCCCGACACCCGGGACGTCACGAGATGGGAGGAGCCGTCCGTTTGGTACTCGCTCTCCCCGAGGAAGGTGACGCGGCCCGAGCCGAGGAAGCGGCGATGCAGGATGTCGTCGTAGTACGCCTGGATCTCCGGCTGACGGGCCCGTTCCTGGAGCCCGACCTCGGGGCCGTCCTGCTGCACGGCGCCCCTACCGAGCACGGTCGACGCGACGCCGTAGAACAACGACGCCTGATGCAACTGGACGAACGGATACGCATCCTGCCAATGCCCGCTGGCCGTCTGGCGGCGGTCGACGAGCGTGACGTGCACATCCGCGTGATCGATCAACGCGTCCGTGAAGGCCATGCCCGTCGCACCTGCGCCCACAACGAGATAATCGGTCTTCAACGATTCCGTCTTCACGATGCCGGTCTCCCTCTCGTATCCCACGGACCTCACAGCGGATCCTACGAGGTCCAACTGCCTCACCCGGGCGGTTACCAACCCACGGATGTCAACACCGTCCCGGGCTACGACACCGGGGCGGTCGCGGCGCCGATGGCCTGCGCCCCGGGTTCGGCTACGAGCCGTGTTGGTATCGCCGATGTCGAATGCGCCAGCCGGAGTCGGTACGCACGACGTCATCGTCATAGCGCCCATAGAAGACGCCCGTCGGGCTTCTCCGATCCGATGCGCCGACGGGGTACACCCCTCGCGAGCGCAGGTGGACGAGGGGCCCACCATCTCGGGGGTCCTCGGAGACCGCCTCGATGTAGATGTTCGTCATCAGGTGGGCGCCGGGGTGCACATCGGGGCGCCCCATGAACGCCATGATCTCCTCGAGACCGACCAGGGGCGTGCCGCCGACCATCTCCCACACGGCGTCGATGGTGAACACGTCGCGCAGGCGCTGTGGTTGGAGACGGTCGAGCGCGTCGGCATAGCGCGCGGGGAGTTCTGCGATGTCGAGCCGATCGTCGGTGGTGAGACGCACAGCCGCACAGTAGCGGCCGACTCCCGGCCGGTCATGAAACTCGCGGTCAGAGCGCCGGGGAGTTGTTGCGTTCGGTCGCTCTGAGAGCGACTGAGCGCACGAAAGTCGGAGCGAAGCCTCGGTCAGTTGGGTTCGGCGCCGGACTCCACGCTTCGCATGAGGCTGAGCACGAGGTCGTCGGAACCGGTCGGCGCCGAGAGCTGCACGCCGATCGGAAGTCCGGCGCTGCCGATCTCGCTTGCTTTGGCCTTCTTGAGGACGCGGTCGCGTCTGGGGTCGCGGTCGGATTCCTCGCCGGGACGGATCCGGGTGAACGGAACCGTGCCGGCCGGCCAGCCGAGGGTGTTGTACACGGCGGCGTAGGAACCCATCAGCCCGAGGTCGTAGCTCGCGCCGTGTCGGATTGCGGGCAGGGCCGCGGTCGGTGAAAGCACCGCGTCGATCCCTCGACTGGCGAGTTGGGTGGCCGTGGCAAGCCGGAACTGGCTCACCTGCTCGACAAGACTGGCGTACGCGGCTTCATCACGGGGTGCTCGGAACAGACGGGCCGCCCCGGCGAGACTCCGCTGGCCGAGTCGATCGAGGACCCACGCAGCGCTCGCGTTGACCGGAAGCGGGAGACGGCTGAGCGAGATGAGCTGCTTGACGCGGCGGTCCGTCTTGGTGCCCTTGAGCAGCGCGGTGAAATGAGGAGCAACGCGGTAGCCGAGTGCGGCATACAGAAGTCCGAGTGCTTCCTCGCCCGGCAGCGACCACTCGATGATCCGGCAACCGGCGGCCTCGAGCACGCCGGCTGCCTCACGCACGGCCCGACGCACCGCGGGCGCCACCGCGAACACGCCATCGTCGACGGACACGGCGACCGTGAGCCCGGCACGGAGATCGGCTTCGTGGCCGACCGCGCCGTTCGAGATCACCCGCATTCCCAGCACGACATCGGCGACGGTCGGCGCGAGGACACCGACCTGGCTGGCGATGGGGCCGTGCAGTGGAAACGAGCCGGTGCCGACGTCGGGGGTCACGCCGGCCGATGGCTTGAATCCGACGGCGCCGCACCATGCCGCCGGAATCCGAACGCTGCCTCCGATGTCGGTCCCGACTCCGAGCGGTGACGCGCCCGCACCCGTCAAGACGCCTTCGCCGCCCGACGAGCCGCCCGGGGAGCGGTCGTGGTCCCACGGGTTCGATGTTCTTCCGTAGACGGGGTTGTCCGTCTCGGCGAACGCCAACAACTGGGCAACGTTCGTGGTGGCAACCACGATCGCGCCGGCGGCGCGCAGCCGGGCGACGTAGGGGTCGTCGCTCGTGGCTCGGTCGTCACGGCGGGTTTCGTTGCCGAACGTCGTCGGTAGTCCCGTCACCGCAAGGCATTCCTTCACGGTGATCGGAACACCGTGCAGCGCACCCGACGACCGGCCCGACGCAAGCGCCCGGTCGGCCTCGTCCGCCTCGTCCAGCGCCGCCTCGAAGCGACGACACGCGACCGCCCGCGTTTCGGCGTCGACTGCGTCGATCCGGGCGATTGCTCCCTCGACGGCCTGTCGGCACGACAGGTCTCGCGCCGCGATCGACCTCGCTAGTTCGGCTGCACCGGCGCTCATGTGTCTTCCTTCGCTTTCGAACGTCGCGCGGATCACGAGTGTGTCGTGAATCCTCGCGCGCAACGCGGGCGACGGCGAGATGCACGATGGCGTGACCCGCGTGGGAGGCGGTCTCGTCTGCTTGGCCGACCGCAGCTCGACTGAGGGGAATCCCCGGTCGACATTGATCGGTGCTGCTGTGATGTACTGAAGCCGTGGACACCGCGGAACTCGAATGGATCGCGTGGACGAACCCGATCACCACCGCGTTCGGCCGGGAGGTCGCGGCCTCGGACCTGTCGGGCCGCACCGTGTCCTGTTATCAGCACATCCTGCCTGACACGATCGGCATCGTCGGTCCGCTCGTCGAAGCCGGAGCCAGAGTCCGGATGGCGCCATGCAACCCCGATAGCACCGACGGGGGCACCGTGACGCATCTTGCCTCGTTAGGCGTGGAGATCCGTGGCCACGCCGGCATGTCTGGCGTTGAGCACGCGGACGCGCTGGCGTGGCTGGTGAGTGAACCAGCCGACGCGCTGTGCGACATGGGCGGTGAGTTGATCGTGGCAACAGCGGCGGCGGGGTACCGGCCTGTCGGTGCCCTCGAGGCCACCACGACCGGGTTGCACCGCTTGGCCGGCGTCGATATCCCTTTCCCAGTCTTGGACTGGAACGGGATCGCGTTGAAGGATCTCATTCACAACCGGCATCATGTCGGCGCCGAGACGTGGCCGGCGTTCACGGCGATCACCAACCTGTCGCTGTACGGCCGCGAGATCGTGGTGGTCGGGTTCGGCCCCGTCGGTCAAGGCGTTGCGCAGCGCGCCCGGGAACTGGGTGCCAACGTCACGGTTGTCGATCGCGACCCGGTTCGGCTGGTCCAGGCGCAGCATCACGGCTGCCGCGTCGCCGACTTCGATGACGCCGTTCGGAGCGCGAGCGTAATTGTCACCGCGACCGGTTTCGATGGCGTGGTCGGAGCGGCACAGATCGAGTGCCTTGCCGACGGCGCGATCCTCATGAACGTCGGTCACAGCCATCGTGAGATCGACGTCGACTGGCTGAATCAGCATCCCCATACCGAACTGCGTCGACATCTCGAACGGTACGAGGTGAACGGCCGACGCGTGCATCTGCTCAACCGCGGCAGCCTCGTGAACCTGGCGACCGGTCTGGGCAGTGGCGCTCCGCAGCTCTTCGATCCCTTCTCGGCGATCATGCTGCTCGGCCTCGACGCTGTTCTCCAGGGCCGAATCGCTGGTCTGTCCGCCGGTGTGCAGCGGTACCCCGCCGAACTCGAGACCAGAGTCGCCCGCGCTCTCATCGACACCGCCTCCCGCTGAGGCGACGCGAGGAATCATCTCGAACCGCGGCGAAGCGGGATCGTTCCGGATCCGGTAGAACTCGCGTCGAATCGTCGCCGCATCAACCTGGGGATCGAGCGCCGAGGTACCGGCGCACCTACGATCGGGATCCCGGAGAGGGGAAGGCCATGGCCGAAGCAACGGATGTGAATGAGGTGGCAACGTTTTGTCCGTTGTGCGTTTCGCGGTGCGGGGCGCGCGCGACGGTGGCGAACGGGACCTTCGAGCTTCACCGAGATCCTTCGCACCCCACCGGAAACGCTCTGTGCGTCAAGGGCAAGGCGGCGCCGGATATCACTGCCCACCCTGACCGGCTGCAGTACCCGATGAGGCGCACCAACGCGAAGGGTGCGGCCGACCCCGGCTGGCAACGCATCAGCTGGGATGAGGCGCTCGCCACGGTTGCTGACCGGCTTCAAGCGCTGGCCCGAGATCACGGCCCCGAATCGGTCGTGTTCAGCTCCGTGTCGCCCTCGACATCGGCGATCGTCGACTGCATCGACTGGATCCAGCGTCTCCAACGTGCGTTCGGCAGCCCGAACTTCGTCGTGGGGATGGAGCTGTGCGGCTGGGGGCGGCACCTGGCATCGCTGTACACGTACGGAGCGTCCGTCCCCGGCCAGTACATGCCCGACCTTGACCGGGCCGAGTGCATCCTGTTCTGGGGTTACAACCCGTTGGTGTCGCGGCTCGCGCACGCGACCTCGACCAGGGCGGCGCTTCGTCGCGGGGCAAAGCTTGTTGTCGTCGACCCTCGACAGGCGGGCCTCGCCACCAAGGCTGACCCGTGGCTGCGGGTGAGACCCGGCACCGACGCGGCCCTGGCACTGGCGATCACCAATGTGATGATCGAGCGAGGCTGGTACGACGAGCCGTTCGTGCGCCGCTGGACCAACGGCCCACTGCTTGTCCGCACTGACACGGGACGGTTGCTTCGCGCCAGTGAACTGGACACCGCAGGCGACGCGGGCCACTTCGTCGCATGGAACGCAGTCGCCGGGCAGCCCGTCGTCATCAACCCCTCCGCCCGCGGCACGGATGTCGACGACCATGATGCCCTCGCCCTGACCGGAAACGTCGAGGTCCCGACGGTCGGCGGCGCTGTTGTGTGCAGGCCGGCGTTCGACCTCGTCGCCGAGGAGTGCCGTGTGACCTCGCCGACGGTCGCCGAAGAGATCACCGGAGTGGCGGCTGCCGACATCGAGCGAACCGCGCAAGTCCTCTGGGAGAACCGCCCCGTCGCGTTCTACGCGTGGAGCGGCCTCGAGCAGCACAGCGGCACGACCCAGATCATCCGAGCGATCAACGTGCTGTACGCACTCACCGGCTGCCTCGACGCCCCCGGCGGAAACGTACTGTTCACACCGGTACCGGCGAACCCGGTCGCCGGACTGGAACTGCTCGACGCCTCGCAGCGGGTGAAGGCCATCGGGCTCAGCGACCGGCCCCTCGGAACTGCGCGCTTCGGTCACGTCACCGGGGAAGACTTCTACACAGCGGCGCTGACGGGTCACCCGTACCGCCCGCGTGGGCTCGTCAGTTTCGGATCGAACCTTCTGATGGCCCACGGTGACAGCGCCCGCGGACGCGACGCGCTCCGGACGCTCGACTTCCACGTGCACCTGGACCTGTTCATGAGTCCGACCGGCGAACAGGCCAACATCATCCTGCCCGTGACCGGTGCCTTCGAGGCCGAGGGTTTGAAGATCGGATTCGAAGTCTCCCAGGAAGCCCAATCGTTCGTGCAGTTGCGCGCCCCGCTGGTGCCACCGGTGGGCGAGGCCCGCTCCGACATCGAGGTCATCTTCGATCTGGCGACGCGGCTCGGGCTCGGTGCGCACTTCTTCGACGGCGACGTCGACGCCGGCTGGTCCTTCCAACTGGATCCGAGCGGGGTGACGCTCCAGCAGCTGCGCAACGACCCTGCGGGGATCCGCCTGCCGCTGGAGACACGCCATGAGAAGTATGCGGAGGTCGGCGAAGGCGGCGTACCGGCCGGGTTCGCCACAGCTTCAGGACGAATCGAGTTGTACGTGGAAGGCTTCCTCGATGTCGGCCAACCAGCGGTCCCGACGTTCACTGAGCCCGCGTTGAGCACCCGGTCCCGTCGCGACCTCGCCGACGAGTTCCCGCTCGTGCTCACCTGTGCGAAGTCGCTGCACTTCTGCGAGACCCAACACCGCCAGGTGGCCAGCCTGCGCCGGCACGCTCCCTATCCCGAGGTCGAGTTGCATCCGCGCTCGGCGGCCGAGCGCGGCATCGCCGAGGGTGACTGGGTGGAGATCGCCACGCCCAAGGGTGGCGTGCGCGCCCGCGCCGCTTTCAATGACACGCTCGCTCCAGGGGTGGTGTGCGGCCAGCACGGCTGGTTCGAACCGTGTGAGGAACTGGATCTCCCCGGCTATCCCGCCTTCGGTCCCGGCAGCGCCAACCTCAACCTGGTGCTCAGCCAGACTCCCAGCGACCCGATCAGCGGCAGCTCGCCCCTCCGGGCCCAGGTCTGCGAGGTCAGACTGCTCGGCGCAGATGATCAGGCCGATGCGGTCACGTCAGCGCATGAACCCGTCGACGCGAAATCCTGAAGCGGATCACTCTGTTCGAGCTCATCACCCATTGCGCGTTCCGGCGACGAGCTGATCGGCGACGAAAGGACGGAACCGTTTCTCGATGCCGTTGCGGCAGAACCCTACGTACACAGATGAAGTTGTTTCTCGGCCGCTACGGATACTGCGAGCTCTTGGGGCCCACCGGCATCGTGCCGCACGCGAAGATTTCGGTCTCCGCCAACGCCGCCTCGAAGCGACGACACGCGACCGCTCGCGTTTGGGTCCCTTCGGCTCACTCTCCGCCGAATTCCACCCGATACGCCTCGAAGGTGAGGTCGATTCCGCGCTGGCGATGACGTACGAGAAGTCCGAGTAACCGGGTTCCCTCGGCTCGGTATGCGTCGACGCGGTCCTCGTCCACTGAACCCGTGTTCTTCGCGGAGGCGTCGAGCCCATTGAGGAACCCGGTCAACCCGCTCATGATCTCCACGTGATCCTTGCGGAGCCGGGCCACCCGGTGCGCGAGGCGCGGTGCGAGATGCAACAGGTCGTCGTAGAGGCCGGTGGGTTCCTCGGTGAGGTGCACATGGTCGGCAAAGGCGACCTCCAGCGCACGCGCCGCGACCGCCAACTGCTCGCACCACGCACCGCCCCGGCCGAACGACGGCACCGCCATGGCGTCCTCGACGGCGATGATCGCCGACCGCAGCACTTCTCGATGTTCGACTACCACGGTAGGCGCGGCAGGAATCGAACCTTGGACAGACGAACCGTTCTGTGACATCGCCAGCCTTTCGTGGCAGTAGCTGAAGAGTCTCGCACTCTCGTCGCACCTTCGCTCGGCCGGAGCAGATCGACGCCAACGTCGTCAGGCGTGCCCCGGCGCTTCGCTGTCGGCCTGCGGCGGTTCTGCGTTTGCCAGGGTCGGGGGTCGATCGTGGTCGGGCCGATTGTGATCGGGAGCCTGCCGATTTGTGACCATCAGGAGCCCGTCGATGCGAGACACTGAAGCGGATGACTCTGTTCGAAGCTGCGGCCTCCTACCTCCGTCTCGCCGAGCCGTGGTCGGCGGCGGTGGAAGCGATGGACGAAGCGTCAATTTTCGAGGTGTCCATTCCGAACGTCGGGAGCTCACCGCCGATTGCGCTTTCGGTCGACGAGTTGATCGGCGACAAAAGTACCGAACCGTTTCTCGACGCCCTTCGGCCCCGCATGCTGGCGATGCCGTGGCGGCAGAACCCTACGTACACAGACGAATCGTTTCTGAGCCGCTACGCATACTGCGAGCTCGTGGGGCCCACCGGCCTCGTGTCGCACGCGAAGGTTTCGATCGGCCTGTTGTATCTCGCCCCGGGCACCTTCTACCCGCCTCACGCGCACCCGGCCGAAGAGGCGTATCACCTGCTGGCCGGATCGAGCGAGTGGCAGGCGGGATCGGGGGTGATGACCCCGCGATCACCGGGTAATTTGTATTCTAGATCTTTGCGGTAAAGAATTTGGCGAAAAGGCAACACTCCAGAAACATTCGCTGGTTCATTCAACGAATAAACCTCATCAATGTGGCACATGCTTCATGTCTTTCAGACATAAATCGTCGCTTAGCCGTCACAATAAAATTCATTTGAAAACAACGCAATGCCACTTATGTAGACGAACCTTCCGCTATGAGTCATTTATGAAAAAGCATCTGCTAACTGCTCACAAGGATGAAGAAGTATTCGTACCACCATATGCAGCAAAAAAAGAGGAAGTTGTTGATGAATGTGTAATTATATCATACGAAACAGAAGATCAAAAGTTCGTCAATGCACCAGAATCATCGCATTATTATTCACAACCAGCCGTTATCGTAAACAATGTCAATCATCACCAATATGCATCATGAGATGGACATTCTATTTAAGGATTATGATTTTTTATATTCTTTAATTGAAACTTTTTCTTTCGGGAAAAAAACCTTTC
>JANOHI010000366.1:0-15744 GCA_031406385.1 Acidimicrobiia bacterium | reverse complement strand
CGACGAGCTACCGAGCTGCTCCACCCCGCGTTGAGAACTCCAACTCTAGCAGCACCTACGACGTCTTCGGTTTCGACGCCTCCCGGGCCGCTTCGATCTGGCGCCGGGCATCTTCGACCCGCTGCTGGTACAGCCCGAGATCACCGTCTTTCAGCGCTGTCTCTGCCGACGCGAGGGAGGCAGCGGCGTCGTCGAGCAGTTCGCCAACGGTGGCGTTCGCATCGACAGGTGTTTCCGTTGGCGTGTCGGCCGGCGTCGGCGTCCGCGGCACGGTCGCACTCCCGACGGAGCCGGTGAGCGCCTTCTCGAACGCGGCGGCGACCGAGGGCTCGATCGTCACGCGGTTGCCGGCGAGAACGAGCACATACTTCAGCTCCTGGAGGTCCGACGACTCCGGTTTGAGGAACATGGGCCGCTGGTAGACCAACCCGGCGGTCGTCGCCAGCACCTGGACGTCGCCGAAGTTCACCTGCGAACCGACCTGGCCGAGCTGGGTCTCGATGGTGCTCACCCGAGGGTTGGCGCGCATCCGGTCGAACGCCCGGGCCGGACCCAACGCCTCGGCCGCGGCCGGTACGAGCAGGACGCGAAGCCGGCCGAAGCGGTCGGTGTTGGTATCGGCCACGATCAGCGCGCGTAGGAGCCTTCGCTGCCCGGTCGACCGGCGAAGCTCCAGCGAGTGCTGCAGCACGAACGTCGGTGCCGACTGACCGGGGTAGCGATGACGGAGGTAGAGCGGCGCCGCGACCTGGGCATCGTCATCCGGATCGACCTGGGCACGGTCCTCGGATCGCTGTGCATCGGGCGCTGGTGTCGACGACGTCGCAGTTGTCGCGGTGGGATCGTTGGCACCCGACGAGACCGGGGCGGCGATGCTCGGCGTCCAGTCGTTCGCGAGATCGACGAATGCGGCGGCCGTGCTGACGTGGTAGCGCCCGAGCGCTGACGATTGCAGCCGAAGGAGGTCCTCCGGGTAGCGGAGGTGGGCGCTCAGACCAGGACGATCCTTTTCGAGCTGGCCCGACGGTGCGAACAGAGACGGATACGTGCGAGCCCATGCATCGATCAGCGGATCGCTACCTCGACCGGCCGAGCGATACATCTTCACATCGCCGTCGTAGGCGTCGATCACGACGCGAACGGCAGCGCGAACGTAGTTGAAGCCGCCGCGACTCAACCCGCTCCGCACATCGAGGACGGACCTCGTCGAGAAGCGCTGTGCATAGGGGTAGTGATCGGAGACGGTGTAGCCGTCGAGTACCCAGACGACGCGATCGGCCAGCACCACTGGATACGGATCGGCGCCGAAGCGGAGGAACGGCGCGAGCTTCTCCGCTCGCGCACGGACGTCGCGCACGTACATGACCTTTCCGGTCGACGGTACGGACCGCACCAGAAGGTTCCGGTCACCGAAGTGCAATGCGAACACGGCCTTCTTCCAGAACCCGCCGATGGCGACGCCGCCATCTCCCGTGTACTTCACCTTGGGCTTCGCCGCTCCCTCCGCAGCGGGTGTGTCCTGCGCCGCAACGTCGACCTCGGACGGCGTGGCCACAACGACGTAGGAGTTGGCATCCTCGCCCACGTAGAGCCGTGGCTCGCGAGCCGAGATCGCCGACTTACCGATCCCCGACGCCACGATCCGGGGTTCGCCCTCACCGACCACCTCGCCCGCTGGGGCGATCATGACGCCATATCCGTGGGTCCGCTCGAGGTGCTTCTGCGACCACGTCTCGCTCTTCAATGCGACACGGTCGAGCGCACCTACGGCCACCAGTTGTTCGCGCCCGTCGATCACGTATCGGTCCATGTCGACATCGATCACCCGCAGGTAGTCGAGCGACACCACTTTGTTGAAGGCCGCGATCGTTCGCTGGGCCGGACCCCAGATCCTGGCGTTGGCCGTCAGCTCGGCCGCCAGGGCAGGTATCTCGTTGACTGATTCCGATGGCGCCGTGTTGAGGTCCTGCGTGTCGATCGATGCAAGCCCGTAGGCAGCGCGAGTGGCGTTGATGTTGCGCTGGATCGGTGTTCGTTCGATGCCGGGTGAGTTCGGTCGAACCTCGATCTGGTTGTAAGCGCGCGGAACAACCTGCAGAACGACAACTGCGACGATCATCCACGCGAGGCCAGCGACTATGGAGGGGACGACGTCGCGCCGAACCGTTCCGATCACGATGATCGCGGCGACGACAAACGCCACGCCGGCAAGGACGGCCAGTCCCGGCAGCCGAGTGCGGAGATCGGTCGCCCCCGGTCCGTCGACGTACCCCCGTCCGCTCGAGACGATCGACCAGCGGTCGAGCATGTAGCCGACGCCGCGGAGCACGAACCACGTTGCGGCGAGCCCGCCGACCAGGCGACGCAAACCCGACGGTAACTCGCCGCCCCGCCGTCCCGGACGCCACGCGCCAACCAGATAGGCGACGACGAGCGTCGCGAGAATCGACACCGCGAGTAACGCCAACAGCCAACCAGTAAGCGCGCGGAGAAAAGGCAGGACGAAGAAATAGAACCCCAGCGGCCGACCGAACAGCGGGTCCTTGGGACCGACGCTGGCATCGCCGTTGATGAGGAGCAGGACCGTGGACGTGTTCCCCGCGAACGCCGGCGCCATCAGCAGCACGAGGGCGCCGACGCCGACCGCCCGAAGCGCCCGAGGCCGTCCCCCGAGGAGCAGTCGGAGTCGGGCCGCGCTCTGATCAGGCGGATTGATCGGGGTGGCGCGAGACACCACCGCCGCGATGAGCGCGCCGAGCAGACCGGAAACTACGACGCCGACGGCAAAGAGCACCGTGCTCGTAATGATGCGCGTGGTCCAGACCGAGTGATGGCCGAGGTCACGGAACCACCACGAATCAGTCAACAGCCCGGCGACGAAACCGCCGAACGAGAAGAGGGCGACAACGACGACGAAGAGGGCCAGGGCGAGCCGACTCCTGCGTCGCGACGGTATGAGCCGCTGCCCGGCGAGAGGACTGTCACCCAAAGACATGGGCCGACTCTACGGCCTGATGACGCGGTCGCTGTGTGCCAGGGTCGCGGCCTGTCCGGGGCGTTCGGAGAGCTATGCGGCTACCGGTGCAATCCCTCGAAGCAAGGCGTCGAGGCGATCCGTTGTCCACCTGCGATACGCAGAGGCGATTGCCTCGGGAAGGTCGCCGGTATCGGCTGAGCCCGAACGCGCCAGCAAGAGTGCCGTTGTGAGCGACGACCGGACATCGCTGACGATGTCGTCGACGACCGGTCCAAGCTCGGTAATGCGAAGCGGAGCTCCGGTGTCCACCAGGTTTCGTTCGACAACCGCCAAGAGTCGGGCGTGCTGTTCGATGTTCGTTCCAACGATCGCGTCGACGCTCGGAAGACCACGAGAGGTGCGAAGGGCCACGAGCGCGGAGCCCTGCTCGTCGCGGAGGTGACGCTTGATCGAACGGGCCAGCCGTTCCACAATGAGGTTGGCGATGTCCGTCGGATCATTGCCGAGGTCTGCTGTTGTCGCGTCGTCGTCCGAGCGGTGCTCGTCGCCAACGTCGCCAACGTCGCCGGTCACGTCGATCACCAGCACCGGGTCACCGGTCGCTTCCTCCCCTGGCGGCGCACTCTCGGCAACCGTGTCGACGGCGTTCAGGGTGCCATTCCTGGGAGTTCGGGGCGTCCGGGGCTTCTTGACCTTCGGAGTCTGCTCGGTCGCCAAGACCTGACGGGCGTCATCGGCCGCCTGGGTCCGCTCAGCCCGCAAACGGGCGAAGAGATCGTCGACCATGCCGACCGGGCCGACCGGGCCGACCGCCGGTCCTGAGGATTCGACAGAACTCTCGGCGCCGCTTGCGACACCGGGGTGCAGGCCCGCATCGACCGGCACCTCAGCGACTGCCTCCGCTCCCTCTGCTCCCTCCGCTCCCTCCGCTCTCACGTCGACGGCGTCGACAGGGAAGACCGCGAGGACAGCCGGAAAAGGATCCGTCGACCCCGCTGCCGGTTCCACCAGTTCGGCGTCGGAACCCATCGTCACAACCACCATCTCGACCGCAACCACCTCGGTTACCGCCCGTTCGAGCATGATCTGCGGCGAGACGGCATAGCGGCCGCCGAACAGTTCGGTCTCCAACTCGTCGGTGCTCGGCATGGCTTCGCCGGCCACGCGTCGTCCTGCCGTCTCGGCCGCGAGCCGGGCTTCGACCTCGGCCGTGGACAGGTCCCTCGAGGCATCCTCCACGACCCGACGAGCGTCACGAAGCGTCTCCAGGAGCTTCTCCCGGGCAACGCGCAACTGCTCGAGCTGCACATGGGCCGTTCGACGGCGCTTCGCCAAGTCGGCCAAGATCCGCTCGCGAACGGCACGGGCCTCGCTGATCATCAGCCGCGCCTGTTCACGCGCCTGCTCCGGATCACCCGGCACCTCCGCGAGTGCGGCGTCGATCGCCGCGTTCCGCTCGGCGGACGGCTTGCCGCGCGACTCGGCACGAGAACGCAGCACGATCCGCGCAGCCTCGTCGTTCGCCCTCGAGACAATGGTCTGCGCTTCGGACCGCGCCGCGGCAAGAAGATCGTCGGCGTGACGCTGCGCCTCGGCCAACGCCGCTAGGGCGGCGGCGGACGGCGCCGGACCGTCGGCGCTCGCGTCCCCCGCAGCGTCGGCGTGCTCGACGCCGGCGAAGGGTGCCAGGATCGCGACAACTTCACCCTCGCCAAACTTGGCGACCCGCGCCTCCATGTCGCCGTACAACCCGGCCACGTGGGCGAGGAACTGCCGCACTTCCGCGGGATCGTACCCACGGAATGCGGTGGCGAATCGACGGTCTTGGATGTCTCGAGCAAGCACGGCGCACGTCTCCTGACAAGGAACGCTGGGCGGATCCATCATCCGCGCGGGGAAGGTAGCGGGTCACCGCCCAACCGGAGCAGGGCGGCCAGTGCGTCGTCGAGTGTTTCGACTCCCACAACACGCATCGTTCCGGCGTGTGGACGAGCGAGCGAGACCTCCGACTTCGGCACCAGCAACAGCTTTGCACCTGCGGCCTTCACTGCGAGGGTTTTCTGCTTCACTCCCCCGACCTCACCAACGGAGCCGTCGCCTTCGATCGTGCCGGTCACCGCCACTTTCTGCCCGCCCGTGAGCTCGCCCGGCGTCAACCGGTCGAGCAGGGCGATCGTCATGGCCAGCCCCGCGGATGGACCGCCGATCCGCTCGGTGTTGATCTTCACGGTGAACGGGGCGCGACACGGATCTTTGGTCGCCGCCGTGAGCTCCACACCGAACACCGGCCGCGACACGCCGACGAGCTTCCTCGTTGGCGTCGCCAGGATCTGCGTCCGCGATCCCCGCCGAACCGTCACATCCACGGTGTCTCCCGGCTTCACTCCGACGAGGGCCGCGACGATGTCCGTCTGCAGGCAGATCGATGTGCCGTTCACTGCGGTGATCACGTCACCAGCGCGCAACACCCGGAAGGCCGGAAAGTCCTTGTCCACGCTTGCCAGCTCCGCCCCTCCGCCGCCGACCTTGATCCCGAGCTTGCGGGCGGCCACGACCTCGGAGATCTGCTTCGACCCTTCCATCTGCGCAGTGCTCGTGCGCCGCGATTCCTTCCTCGACTGATCGCCGTATACCTCCGAGCGTTTCGGCGCGTCCTGCTCGCCGGAGATCCACGCAGCGAAGAGCTGAATTGGTGCCGGACGTTCGATCACGCCCACCGTGGCCCAAAACGTCTCGCCCTTGGGCGCGTAGGTGGGCGCACCGCTGATTTCGAGCCGCCGATCGACCGAGTCCGCCGTGCCCGGTTTCACAATGACGTAGGAACCGATCCGCACGAACCCGATGCCGACCCACACCACACTGATTGCCAACGCGACCACAACTCGGCGACGGCTCTTGCGGCGCCGGAAACGTTCATGCTCCTTGTCCATCCCGAGCAGCTGGACCATCGGCGACTCCGCCTTGCGTCGACGCGCCAACCTCGTACGGATCACGACGGACAACCGGTCCACAGCATGCGGGGATAGCGGCATTCGGCTCCGCCTTCCTCACCAGACAACATCCTTCGAGCCTGCCACTGTGCGAGCACCTTCGTTTGCCGTCGCCCTCTCATCCGAGGTCGGCGTACCGTGGCATCGATGAGTTCGGCCACCGAAGCGCAACCGGGAGACGCGGCCGCGCGCCGCGTCTCCGTGGTCATCGCCGGGCACACCGGCGACGCCGCAACCATACGCGCACATACCGATGACGCCGACCCAGTGGTTCGGAGCAGCGCCATCAGCGCGCTCACACGGCTCGGCCAGATTCGCGACGCCGACCTCGTCGCTGCGCTCGACGACGAGGGTACGGCGCACCGGGCGATCGAGCTGAGCGCGCACCACGGACATGGCGCAGCATCGATCGAGGACCGGCTGCGAGCGTTCGCTGGCGGCGTCGACGCCCATCTCGCCGAGGTTGCGGTGTGGGCGCTCGGCGAACGGTGGCAGGAGCGCGGCGACGAGCCCGCATGCGTCGCCGTGCTCGACACCGTCGAGCACGTCGTTCGCCGCCACGACGACCCTCTGGTTCGCGAAGCTGCGGTGGCCGCTCTCGGCGCGATCGGCGCGATGCGTTCGATCCCGGTCATCATCGATGCAATGCACGACAAGGCGACCGTTCGCCGACGAGCGGTAATTGCGCTGGCGCCGTTCGATGGGCCGGAGGTCGAGGCAGCGCTGAACACCGCGCGCAGCGATCGCGACTGGCAAGTCCGTCAGGCCGCAGAGGACCTGTCCGAAGTTGGCCGACCCGAGGATGATCCCGCGGGATCGCAAACGATCCGACCGTGATGCGGCAGAACACCTCCCAGTGGCGTTGGGAGGCGTTTTGCCCCTAGGAATTGGGGCAACCTCTCTCCCAGTGTCAGGGCCACTCGTGTTGCGAGCAGTCGAGCGAAGCGAGCGGCGCAGCGCCAATCGAACAGAGGGGCAACCTCTCTCCCAGTGTCAGGGCTATCGATCGTTGTGCATGAAGAGGTCTTTGAGAAGGGCGTAGTTCTCGATGCAGCGTCCGGCGCCGAGCGCGACGCATTCGAGCGGGGCATCGACCGGTTTGACCGGCACCCCCGTCACCCGTGACAGGCGCTGATCGAGCCCACGGAGCAAACCTCCGCCGCCGACCAGGTTGATACCGAACCGGATCACGTCTTGGGCCAACTCGGCCGGAGCCTGCCCGAGACACGTCACGACGGACTTGCAGATCTGGTTCGTCAAATCGTCGAGTGCATGACGGATCTCACCAGGAGTAAGTACGACGGTTTTCGGAAGACCCGACATCACCTCACGCCCGCGGACCTCAGCGGCGAACTCGTCGGGCGTCGCCGCCGCACTGCCGACCGCGATCTTGATCTCCTCAGCGGTCCGCTCACCGACAGCGATGCCGTGCTCACGACGGATATAGGTCTGGATCGCTTCGTCGAAGTTGAATCCGCCGATGCGGATCGCATTGAGCGCAACGACACCGCCGAGGGAGATCAGCGCCGTTTCACTCGTGCCACCGCCGATGTCGACCACCATGGAACCGATCGGCTCGTGCACCGGCAGATTCGCCCCGATCGCCGCCGCCATCGGCTGGCCGATCAGCTCGGCCTCAATGGCGCCGGCCCGCCTCGCCGCCTCTTTCACCGCCCGCTTCTCCACCTCGGTGATCGCCGACGGCACGCAGATCAGCACCTTCGGCCGGTTGATACGGCTCACCCCCGCACGCTGGAGAAGCAACCGGATCATGCGCTGCGTCACGTCGTAGTCGGTGATTGCGCCGTGGCGAAGAGGCCGCAGCGCCACGATGTAGCCGGGCGTGCGGCCGATCATGTGCCACGCCTCGCGACCCATCGCCAGCACCTCGTGGGTCTGGCTGTTGATGGCGAGCACACTCGGCTCGTTCAAGATGATTCCCTCGCCCTTGGCGTACACGAGGGTGTTGGCGGTGCCCAGGTCAATGGCGAGGTCGCGGGCCATCGGTCCTCCGGCTCGTCAGCGACCCGAAGGCGAGCGCGGAGGACGCTTGCGCGACGCCTCCTGATCTCGGCGACGCATCGGATCGTTCGCCGGATCAAGGGCATCGAGCCCACGGCGGAACTGGCGCATCTCCTCTTCCATGGACCCTGGCCGGCGGAGCTTGCCGCCGCGGTAGGCGAGCAGGGCGACCGCCGCGATGCCGACGAGCGCCGGGATGGCCAACCAAGCGAGCACGCTCATGACGACGCACCGTCGCGGTGCTGGGCAATACTTTCAACCGGGACGGTGTGTTGTCCCCACTCGGCGCTGTCGCCCCAGTGCTCCTTCTTCCAGATGGGGACGGTCGACTTCAACGTGTCGATGCCGAAACGTGCGGCCGCAAACGCCTCTGGTCGGTGAGGAGATGAAACGGCGACGATCACCGACGACTCCTCGAGGGCGATCGGTCCGATCCGGTGAACCAGGGCCATGCGGCCGAGCGTCGGCCAGAGGCGGCGGGCCTCGTCGATGATCGCCTGGAGCTTCGCCACGACCTGCTCCTCATACGCCTCGTACTCGAGGAGCGAAACTCCCGAACGTCCGTCTGCATGATCTCGAACCGTGCCGGAGAACGCGACGACGGCACCGCAGCGGGGAAGAACCGCCCAGTCGGCGAACAGGCCGATCGACAGCGGAAGCTCCGTGAGGGCTACCCAGTCGTTCGTCGCCTCCGCCGGCGGAACGATCAGTGCGGTCGTGGACATCGGCCTCCACCCTAGTGGCGGGGGTTGTTGCGCCACGGTCGCGGTCACGGCCGGGCACCGCGGGCCAACGGTTTCAACGCCGACGAAACCATCGCCGGACAAGCCACGCTGTTGTGGCGAACATCCCGGTCACTGCGACGGCAACGACGGCAAGGGTGACCTCCTGGCGGTGGCGGGCCACGAACTGACTGCCCGGGAGCGGCCGCTGGCTGGCCACGAGCGCCTCGGCGTTGGAACTCCGTGGCGCCCAACCGAGTGAGCGCATCCGGTCGTTAGAAACGACCCACGGGTGGGTGAGATACGGCTCGATGCCGTTGGGTCGGTCGCCGTCAACGAGCTTGCGGACGAGCCCCAGGAAGCGCTGTCCGACCGGCCCATCCGTCGGGAAGCGGGTGGCCGGGCCGAAGAGCTCCTGGGCGTCCTCCGGGGTCAGCCAACCGTCGGCGGCCACGTTGAGGATTCCCTGGACGCGTCCGTCGACGAGCGCCTCGATGGCGATACGCAGCGCGGCTGCGAGGTCGTCGATGTGCACGTACTGCTGCGGAGCGATCTCATGGCTCAGACGCGCCGCCAGCGGCGGACTGGTGGCCTTCGCCAGCCATGCGCGGGCGTCCGGATGGCCGAGGGCGACGCATGGACGAAGGATGACGGCACGCGCCGAAGGTTGATCAGCGAGCCAGACACCGACTTCGTGCTCCAACGCCCGCTTCTGGTCGGCGAAGGCAAAACCGGGGTGCGGGCGAAGGGGCGCCTCCTCGGTCAGAGGAACGGGATTGTCGACCCAGGCGCCGTAGACGGTGGCCGACGACAGGACCACGAGGCGGTCGACGCCCGCCGCAGTCGCTGCGGCAAGCGTCCTGCGGATAAGCCTCACCTCTTCGTCCACTGCGGTCGGCGCCGCAGGATCGCCGGTCGCCAGGTGGACGAGCACGGAGACACCGCCGAGCAAGCGGGCGAGATCGGTCGTGGCGAGATCGACGCGGTGCACCGTGAAGTAGCGGGGCTTGGCCACGCCAGCGGGGAACGGGACGGGATCGAGCCCGAGCACCCGCCATTGCGAACGTTCGGCGAGCTGCGCGACGAGTCTGCGGCCGAGCGCTCCGCTCACGCCGGTGATGGCGACGGTCGGCGGCGCACCATGTACGTCGGCGGATTGCGTCGGAGCCATCCCTCCAGCCAAGCAGGTCTGGTCGGTCGCCTCACCTGTTCGGGTCGGCCGGCCCCCGCGCAGGCTGGCCCTCTCGGGCACGCCGGCTTCGCCGCACCCCGGGTTGATCGGTCTGAGGGGACCCGATGCACGTGAACTGGCCCCCGCAGCTCAACCGGTCGTGGTCATCCGGAGGTCGTCGTAGCCTGGGCCCATGTCCACGCGCCCCGGCGACGATGAGCTGCCGCCCGATCCGTTCCCCGGCGATCCCTTCGCCGCCGGCCAAACCTCGTCAACGCCTCCGCCGCCGGAAGGCGCGCTCAACCCGCTAGCCGGGTTGTTCGCCCAGTTCGCCCAGAGCACGGCCGGACAGGGTCCGTTCAACGTCGACCTCGCCCGCCACCTCGCGATCTGGACGGCCGCCGGTGGGACCGTCGAGGCCAACCTGGATCCGCTCGAGCGGATCCGGGTCGAGACCGTCGCTGGCCGCGCCATTCCACTGGTCGAGGAGGTGACCGGTTTGTCGGTTCCGGGACCCTCCAAGCCGTCGCCGGTGAGCGGCGCTACCCGAGCCGAGTGGGCGGCCGAAGCCCTGACGGGGTGGCGGCCGATTCTCGACGGACTCGCCGGCGGGGTCGGCGCGGCGTTCACCCCGGATCCCGACGACACCGATGATGAACTGGCCGAGCAACTCCAGGCACTCGGCCTGGGCGCGTTTCCCGGTGGGTTCGCCGGCCTGGCGAAGATGATCGCGCCGAGCGTCGCAGCCATGCGGGCCGGAACGCTGCTCGGCCAATTGGCGACGACGGCGCTCGGGTCCTACGACCTCGTGGTGCCACGAACACGTGGGGCGCGGGTGCTGCTGGTCAGCAGCTCCGTCGCCGAGTTCTCCGAGTCATGGTCGTTACCGGTCGACCACGCCACCACCCAGATCATCGTTCGCGACCTCGTTTCCCACGCAATCCTGGGAGTGCCGCACATCGGCGAGCGGATCACCAAGTTGAGCATCGCCCACGCGTCGGCGGGACAGCTGGACCCGTCGGGTCTGGGCGACATGGGCGGGCTGGCCGCGCTGTTCGGCGGTGGACTCGGCGGACTCCTCAGCGGGCAGCCGGCGGGCGGTCCGTCACCCGACGCGATGCTCGCCGGAGAGCCGACGGCTGAGCAGCTTCGCCTGCGGGCCCAACTGCGGCTCGTCATCAACCCCGTCGTCGGAGCGATCGACCATCTCTCGGCGGCGATCGGCGCTCGGCTGGTGGGTGACAATCGCCAGGTGGTTGAGGCGCTCCGCCGACGACGGCTCGACCGTGACAGCGGCACACGTCTGGTCGAGCATCTCCTCGGCGTCGTCGTCGACCAGGCCGGGCTCGACGACGGTCGGACCTTTGTCGGCGGCGTTCTCGAACGCTCCGGCCATGACGGCTTACTCGCCCTGTTCGCCGGCCCGGACCGCCTGCCGACCGCCGCCGAACTCGCCGCCCCCGGACTCTGGCTGGCCCGGATCGGAGTGATCGACTGATGCAGTGATTCGCAGTTCGAGCGCGTGTGACCGAACCGTATTCCTGCATTCATTGTGCGGTGTTCTGGGCCAGGCGCACGCGCCCGAACTTCGAGAACATGCACGAACGCACTGAGTCGGAAGATGCACTGGGGTCCGCTACCGCGGTGACGGCCGTTCCCCTGGCCCTGCGCCGTCGTCGGTCCACGCCCAATCGTCGGGACGTTCCCAGTCGGTGGCCACCGGTCGGTCGGGTCGGCGCCAAACGGATGCACCGGCACGCACCGTGTCGTCGATCCTCGACAGCGCTCGTTCTCCGCCCGCGTGGATCAAAGTGGCCGCCACGCCGGCTAGTCCCATGAGCGCGGAGCCGACGGTTCGCGATATCGGGAAGATCACCGGGATGAGCGCCCCCAGCACCCAGGCCAGCTGGAACTTCGTCTCAAACCTCGCGAAGCGGGCTCCCACGGTTCCCGTGTCCTCGCTCTGCACCATGGCGTCGAAGGCCAACCGCGAGATGGAGGCGCCGATCCCGATCGACGCGGCGACGAACATCGCGCCGATGCGACCGCTCCACAACACGCCCAGCAGGCAGCAGGCCGTGACGGTGACGAGTGATCCGAGCAGAATGCGACCTTCATCGGCGGCACGGCGCAGACGGGGCGCAACCGCCGCGCCGAGCAGACCGCCGCCGACGCCGGCGGCGGCGACGAGGCCGAGCCACCAGGTCGGCGCGCCTTCGTCCTTGAACGTGAAGGCGACGAGGAAGGTGACAAATCCGACGAGGGCCCGCTGGACGGACATGGCGATTCCCGCCAAACGGAATGCCGTTGCCCGCACCCGCTCGTCGCTTCGCGACTGCTGGTCGTCGAAAATGACGTCGGGCGCTGTCTCGACGGAAGAACTGACCCGTTCGGCCATCTGGATGCGGGTCGCGGCCAAGGTCGCGAACACGAACACGACGGCGCCGAACGAGAGGACCCACGACGCACCGAAGTGTGAGAGCAACCCTCCCGGTAGGGCGATCAGGAATCCGGCGAGACCGGAGAGGATCGTCAGCCGGGAATTGGCCCGAACCAGTTGTGACGGATCGGGGACAACATCGGGCACGAGCGAGCTGCGAGCCACGGCGTAGCCTTTGCTCAGCACCAGGGTGGCGAACGCCTCCGGGAAGAGGAGAAGGCTCCCGGTGTCACGAGCCATGAGAAAGCAGAGGACGGCGCGCAGCAGCGCGGCGCCAACCACGACCCACTTGCGCTGCGCCGCCATGCGGTCGACCAGTGGTCCGATGAACGGTGACACGATGGCGAACGGCGCCAGTGTGAGAACGAGGTACAGGACGACCCGTCCGCGGGCTTCATCGGGCGAGACGAAGAACAGGGTCTGGGCGAGACCGATGGTGATCAGCGTGTCGCCCGCCGCACTGACGGCGTGAGCGACGGCGAATCGGCCGAACGGACTGGTGGGCAGCCGGAACGAGCCGTCGAACTCGGGTGGCGCGGTGAGCGGACGCCAGCCATCACCTGAGGACTCTGCCGATCGCGCACCCATGGTCCCCGAAGTGTACGAGCGAGGAGTGACCATCAGGGCGAGTCGGACTCGGGTCCGAGCTTCGACGACGAAGTTGCTACCTGGCGTACTTGTAGCCCAATCCGCGGATCGTCAGGATCCGGGTCGGGGTCGATGGGTCTGTCTCCACCTTCGACCGCAGCCTCTTGATGTGCACATCGAGGGTCTTGGTGTCGCCGACGTAGTCGTGGCCCCAGATCCGGTCGATCAGCACCTCCCGGGTCAGCACCCGTCCGGCGTTCTCGAGGAGCAGTTCGAGCAGTTCGAACTCCTTCAGCGGAAAGGCCACCGTGGCGCCACGAATCGTGATTTCGTGACTCTCCGGGTCGAGTCGCACATCGCCGACGGCGACTGCTTCGTGATGGTCATCATGATGCGAATGGCCGTTCGACGCCGACGCATCGGCTCTTCCAGCGACGGGCCCGCGACGCAGCACCGCACGGATGCGGGCGACGAGCTCACGGATCCGAAACGGCTTGGCGATGTAGTCGTCGGCGCCGACTTCGAGGCCGACGACGGCGTCGATCTCCGTCGTCTTTGCCGTCACCATGATCACGGGGGTGGTGCCGAGTACGCGGATGGCCCGGCACACGTCGATCCCGGACAGCTTCGGCAGCATCACGTCGAGCAACACGATGTCGGGCGACTCCCTCTTGAACACGTCGAGCGCCTCCAAGCCGTCGCGTGCGACAAGTACCCGGAATCCGTCGCGCTGGAGCGAGATCGTCAGGGCGTCGACGAAGGACTCCTCGTCTTCGACGACCAGCACAGTGATCACATCAGGGGGCATCAGACTCTTTCGTGGCGCTCATCGGCAGTGACGGTTGTGGTGTCGAGGGCACTGACGGGCGTGGCGTCAGGCATTCGGACAGGGAGGGGTTCATGGGTGTCGATCGCCACGCCGGGAATCAGAAGCGTGAACGTCGATCCCTCGCCCTCAACGGAACGGACGGCGACCTCTCCGTTGTGGTTCAACATCACGTGGCGGACGATGGCAAGGCCCAGGCCGCTTCCGCCGGTGTCACGCGTTCGGGCCCGATCAACCCGGTAGAAGCGCTCGAAGATCCTTTGCTGATCTCGCGCCGGGATACCGATGCCATGATCGACGACCTCGATGGCAATGCGCGTGGCGTTCGTGTTCCCGTCTTGGCGGGCCGACGCTCCCACTCGGACAGCGGTGTCCTTGTCGGAGTACTTGAGAGCGTTCTCCAAGAGGTTGTGCAGGGCCGTCACCAACTGACGACGATCGCCGTGGACGGCCAGCCCGCGTCCGACGTCGGCGATCACGATCGGCACTCGACGCGTCTCTGCGCTGACCCGAGCACGCTCGATGGCTTCGTCGATCAGTTCGGGGACGGGGAGCAGATCATCGTGCGCCCCTCCCGATTCCACCGTGCCAAGGGCCAGCAGGTCGTCGACCATGGCCGAAAGCCGATGGGCCTCCGACTCCAGCCGCGCCGTCAAGCGGGCAACGATCGCCGGGTCGTGCTCCTGGGAGAGCGTTTCGGCAAGCACGGCAACGGCCCCGACCGGGGTTCGAAGTTCGTGGCTGACGTTCGTGATGAAGTCCTGGCGCATGGCGTCGGTTCGTCGTTGCTCGCTCACGTCGGTGACCGTGCCGACTACGGCGAAGTGTCCGTTTGTGCACTCACCGATCGGCTCGGCGAGAACCACGAACGAGCGCCTCGGCGGTCCCACGATTTCGAGGGTCTCGCGCCCTCGCTGGCCGCTTGCCCCTCGCTCGAGCAGCCGACGCAGAGTGCCGCCGGCCATAACTTCACCGTCGGAGCGGTGCTCCCCTTTTCCTTCGGCCGGCCCGAGAACCAAGGCTGCTTCGTCGTTGCACATCAGTTCTGTTCCGTCGGCAGCGACCACGACGATGCCCATGGGTAGGGCTCTCGCCGCGGTGGTGATCGTTGCGATTTCTTGGGATCGTGCACGGAGTTCGGCGTCTGACCTGGAGGTCGTGTGCTCCGCCACGCTGGTGGCGAGGGCCGACGCTTCGAGCCGGACCCGATGTCGCCGCTTGGCGAGCACGGTCCCGACCGCTACGCCGAGGGCCCCGGTGAGGAGACCCTCGGCGATCAGCGCCGGAACGGACACGGCGACTGCGAGCGCCGTGTGAAGGGGTGCGCCGCCGACTGCGGGAGTCGCGGCGCCGGCGAGGTGGGCTAGCAGCACGGGGCTGAGCCTACGATCGCCGGGTCCTCACTTCTTCTTCGTGGTCTTCTTCACAACCTTCTTCTTGGTGACCGGCTTCTTGGTGGCCGCCGCAGGCTTGGTCGTCGGAGCCGCGGTGACGGCAGGCTTTGCCGTCGTCGGAGCGGCGGATGACGGGGTGGCCGCAGGTGCGCCGCCAACGGTCGGAACGGCAGCGGAGCCTGGATTGATCTTGTCGATGTTGGCGAGCGAGAGCTTGACCAACGACGCCGGAAGCGGTGCGTAGCCGTTCTTCTCAGCCTTCTTCTGGCATTCGCCGACGGAGTAGGTCAGGAAGGTCCGGAGAACGTCGCCCTTGGCCTTGTCGAGGACCTGAGGAGCGATGAGGTAGGCGGTGGTGGAGATCGGATAGGCGTTCTGACCCGGAGCGTTGAAGTTGAGGAACAGCGTCCCGTCGTCGTTCAGCGCTGCGTCGCCCATCGCTTCGCTCACGCTTGCCGATTCCGGGAGCACGGCGTTGCCGGCGGTATTGATGACCTTGACAACGCTCAGCTTGCGCTCGGTGGCGAAGCTGACTTCAGCGTAGGTGATGGAGAAATCACCCTGGCTGCCGGCGACGTAGTTCGAGACGCCATCGGATCCGCGTTGCGCAATGC
>JANOHI010000341.1:0-6985 GCA_031406385.1 Acidimicrobiia bacterium | reverse complement strand
CCTGCACGAGGGCCTTGGTCCGCTGCTGCAGGGTCCCGTCGCTCCACTGAGGAACGGTGGAATCTTCACGCTTCACCTTGCAATCCGGGCAGAGACGCTTGATCTCTGCCTCCATTGCGCCCCACACGTCGGGAGAGGAGCCGTTGTCATCGGACGACATGATCAGCGCGTTGCCCTTGCCCTTGGAGTCGGCGACGAACCACTGCGCCATCATCACGCCCGGAATCCGGTAGTCGAATCCGACGTCAGCGGTGAGGTCGGCCACGGTCGCAAGGGACTTGCCGGCATAGCCCTGCAGCGACGCAAGAACCGGGATACCCGCCTTCTTCGCCTCGGCGATCTGGGGGGCAACCGCATTCGGCGGAACGCCGAGGAGGAAGATCAGGTCGGCTTTCGCAGAGATTGCCTGCTCGATGCCGCGGCCCCACTCGTTCGGGTCGAACTTCCCGTCGACGGAGGTCAGCTCGAGGCCGCTTCCTTCGAGGGCCGTGGTCATTTCGTCTTCCCACTGGGTGAGGATCGGAACAGCCTTAACGAGGTTGATGATGGCAACCTTCTTGCCCTTCAGGGCCGCGAAATCAATAGCCCCGACACCGGCCGGCGGGGCAAAGGTCGGTGCGGCGCTGGCCTTCGCCACTGCTGCTTCGGCTTCGGCGACACCACCAGCGGCGGCGGCCTCGGTCTCAACGGCGGCGGCTTCGGTCTCAACGGCTGCTTCCGTCTCGGCCGCTGCTTCGGTCTCAACGGCAGCGGCTTCGGTTTCAACGACAGCGGCTTCGGTTTCGGCAGCTGCTGTGGTGTCGGCTGAGTCGCTGCTGCAGGCGCTGGCAAAGATCGCCAGACCCATCATTACGGCAAGGCCGCCCCGATACGGGCGACGACGTGTGCTGGACATTGGGCCTCCTATGGCCTGGTGTTGTGATGCTTGGGTCGGTTGCTGGTGCTCGTGAGTCTGGTACTGCGTGCTGCGGTGCTGCTTGATGGGGAGGTGAGAACGGTTTATCCGGCGTTGGCTTTCCGAGCGCGCGCACGGGCTGCGAACTGGGACAGAACGACGGCGACAATGAGGGCGCCACCGTAGAAGACCTGCTCCGGCCAACCGGAGTAGCCGACCAGCGACAGACCGGTGATCCCGGTCAGCAGGAAGTACACCGATGCCCATGATCCCCAGGCGTTGAACTGGCCGGGAATGATCGCCGTGGCGCCGAGAAAGGCTGCTGCGAACGCTGGCAGGAGGTAGCCGTTGCCGACCCCGGCCTGGGCGGACGCGGAGGTGCCGGCCAGGACCATGCCGCCGAAGGTCGCCAGGGTGGACGACGCCATCAGCGCGCCCCAGCGGATACGGTCGACCCGGATGCCGGCAAGCCGGGCAACCTCGCGGCCCCGTCCGACAAACAGGACGTAGCGGCCCAACGGGGTGTGCTGAAGGACGTACCAGATGAGTGCCGTGAGGACGAAGGCGAACCAGAAGCTGCGAGGAAGCCCGAGCCACTTCCCGCGGACGAGGTTGACGAAACCGCTGTCGAGTCCGCTTCGAATCTTAGGTCCACAGACACCGAGGATCAGGCCGGCGAGCAGCGTGCTCATGCCGAGGGTCGCCACGATTGACGGGACGCCGAAGCGAATCGAGATGAGTCCATTGATCGCGCCGATCACCACGCCGAGCACAACAAGCGTGAGGACGGCGAGGGCGATGGGCCACTTCTTGTCGACGTTCAAGAACGCAACCCCGGACGCCCCCATCGAGAAGGTCGAGCCGATGGACAGGTCGAACTCGCCAGCGGCGAGGACGACGAGGAGGCCGAGCGTCAGCACGAGCAGCGAGGACTGCGACCCGAAGATGCCCTTGAAGTTCGACAACGTGCCGAACGTGTCGGGCCGCCAGATCCAGAACACGACGATGACCGCAGCCCAGGCGATGAGGATGGCGTAGCGCTCGACGAACTGCCCGACTCCACCGCCGATGATCCGGCGGGAGGCGACCGGGTCAGTGGCCCCCGCGGAAGGTGGGGTCGTGGTTTCGGTGGAAGTCATCGCGAAGTCCGGTGGGGCTCTTCGAGGCCCGGTCCGTTGCAGACATCTGAGGACATAGGTGTGCGGCCTCTGGTGGAAGGAGTTCGGGACGTTATGCGGCTGCGACTGAAGACCCCGAGGATTGTAAAGGGTAGGGACGGAGATTTTCCAACGCAGGTCCATTTTGTTAACGGTGAGTATCGAAAGTGCTCGGGGTTGGGCATGTGGGGCTGCCGATGCGAAAATGGTCTGATCGCCCGCTCGACCTCGCTCCCGCGACCAGCGGGTTGTCCGACCCTCGACTTCCGCACCCATCTGCAACCGACCTTCAGGAGCGCGCAATGACCCTCACCCGAGCCGACCTCGAACGTTCGCCCTGGGCCTACTTCGAAGCGGTCGATGACAAGGACCTCGAAGCGTCGCTCGGGTTCTTTGCCGACGATGCGACATTCACGATCCAGTCTGCGAGCGTCACGTTCGCCGGGAAAGACGAGATCGCCGGGATGTTCCGGGGGTTCTTCGCCGACTACTCGACGATCTGCCACAACATCACGAGCATCGTTGTCGACGACGTGTTGACCAAGTGCGCCACCGAGCAAACGTGCCCGCACGTCAAGATCGATGGAACCCCGGACACCCTGACCACATGCAACTTCTTCACCTTTGCGCCGGACGGCCGGTTTCAGCGCGTCATCATCTGGATCGACGGCACCAGTCCCCTCGTCGGCGAGGCTCCGACGTGACGCTCCTGCTTGTTGAGTGAACGAGTCTGCGAGACTTTCTCCTGTGACCTTCCTTGCCCGTCCCGGTGAACGCGCAGTGCGCCTTCGAGAACTGCTGGCCCGCCCCGAGCCGCTCACTGCGCCCGGTTGCTATGACGCACTCGGCGCGAGACTGATCGAAGAGGCCGGATTCGATGTCGTCTACATGACCGGCTTCGGCACGTCGGCGTCGCTGCTCGGCCGACCCGATGTCGGCCTGACCAATCAGGGCGAGATGCTCGACAACATCCGCCGCATCGTCGCCGCCACATCGCTACCCGTGATCGCCGATGCCGATACGGGTTACGGGAACCAGATGAACGTCATCCGCACGGTGCAGCTCTGGGAGCAAGCAGGAGCGGCTGGGTTCCATCTCGAAGATCAGGTCACGCCGAAGAAGTGCGGACACATGAACAACAAGCAGGTGATCCCGGCAGGTGAAGCCGTGGGCAAGATCAAAGCGGCGGTTGCCGCTCGGTTCGATCCGAACACTGTCATCATCGCCCGCACCGACGCCCGTGCCGTCGAAGGACTCGACGCAGCCATCGATCGGGCCAAGCGCTTTGCGGATGCAGGGGCCGACATCCTCTTCGTGGAAGCACTCGAAGGCGAGGGAGAGATCGAGACCGTGTGCGAACAGCTTCGTGACTACCCGTTGCTCTTCAACTGGGCTGAGGGCGGAAAGACTCCACCTCTCACCTACGACCGCATCGCCGCACTTGGGTTCAAGCTCATCATCTGCCCGATCTCGACGTTGCTTTCAGCAACCGCGGCTATGCGCCATGCTCTCGCCGAGATCAAGATCGCCGGCACGCCGGCGACCATCGTCGATCAGCTGATGCCGTTTGCCGAGTTCACCGACTTCATCGGGCTGCCGGAGATCAACGAGCTAGAGACGCGGTTCACCGGCAGCTGACGTGTGGCGGGGCGGTCAGGTTTCGAGCAGCATGCCGTGGTCGGCCGCCTGGCGCGCATCGAACGCCCTGCACCTCTCGTTGTAGCTGTGTCCGAGGATGCCGCCGCGTACCGTACGTGCACGTACTGATCGGAAGAGCGGCTTCCAACTGGCGGGCAGTTGGGGTGCGTCGGGTGGTGTGAGCCACAGGCGGAACAGGAGGCGCTTCTGCTCGGTCGACTCGTGATCGAGGAAGTTCGTACGGGAATGCAGGGTCGTGAAGTTCGACAGGATCTGCATGTCGCCGGGTTGCAGGAACATCGTGAACATGACGTCGGGACGCCGGAGCATGTCGTCCATGACGTCCATCGCGTCGCGCTGATGCGGAGCAAGTGCCGGAACCCCGTCGATCTTCTGCGCGCTGTTGATCCGGTTGCGGTTCCACTTTCCGAAGAATCGGCCGTCGAGCGTGTCGAAGACCGGGTTGGCATAGAAGGGCGCCTCGTCCGGTGCCTCCTCGGCCTGTCGGCTGAAGAAGAACGGTTCGTAGAGGACCTCGGCGATGTCCGGCCGTTCTCGAACGAGCCGGTTGTGCGCCGTGAGCGAGCTCGACACCATGCTCATCCCTCCCGACACTGCTCTGTTGAAGCACGTGAGGACAACCACGTCAACACCGTCGATATGGAAGTCCAGCTCTGCGTTCGAAGAGTAGCCACGGCCCCCGGAGCTTCGGTAGTCCACGCCGACATTGCGAACTCCGGACAGGTACTCGGTCGCCTTGCCCTGCGGCCGCGTCACGCCGAACTGGAGACCGATTGCCCACGTGAGGAGTGAGAACTCGGCCTCGCTGAACTCGGCCCGGGGGAGGCCCCGAACGAGCGCGATCCCCCGCTCGTGCTTCGCCTCGTTGAAGGCACGGCGCAAAGGAGCCACGGCGGAACCGAAGTCGAAGTCAGCGCGGCAGTAGTCGAACCGGTCCTTCTCCGGGTCGGCAGCCGACCTCACCGCTCTGGTGAGATCACGCCGTGCTGCGTCGTCGAGCTCGACGATCCATCCTTGATCGGCTTCGAGATCCGCGGGCGTCCAGGCCGCGCGGGAGTGCTCCGAGATCGGCTGCATCAGCTGACTGCCCCCGGTTTCACCCGCAGCTCTCCAGAAAACGCTTCAGCACGCCGTCGAAGCGGACCTTCAGATCGCGGCCGGCGATCACGTGGGAGAGCTCGGGCCACAGCTCTCCCTGGCATCCCGGGATGCCTTCTTGGAGCGGCATCGTGGTTCGTGGCGAGGTAACCGGATCGATCCCGGCGTGGAGAACAAAGGCCGGACAGGTGATCTGATCCAGTCGTCCGCGGGTGTCGTGGGACAAGCACGCTTCGACGAGCCGCGCATGGGCATCGGCCTTTCCCTGAAGATCACCCCAGGCCCCGCTCGGCCCGAGGAGTCGGTCGTGGTGCTCGTCGTAGAACTCACCGGTGAAGCTGAACGCCGCGACGAAGCGCTGAAACACCTCGAAGCCCATCGTTTGGTGGACCTCGCGGAAGAGCTCGAGCTGGTCGCGCAACGTCTTGTCGACGAAGGCCCACGTGCCGGTCATCAGAAGTGAGCGCACCAGATCGGGCCTGCGGATCGCCAGTTCCTGTCCCACACATGCACCCATTCCGACGAGTCCGACCACATGCACCCGAGTCCAGCCGAGGTGACCTAGGAGCGCTGCCGCGTCGGCGGCGAGAAGCTGCATGCTCATCGCCTTCGAGGGATCATCGGTTGATGACCCGACCCCTCGGTAGTCCCAGATCACCACCTGATAGTTCTCGCGGATGTACCGGGGCGCATCGCCGAATCGGCCATGGCAGAAGCTTCCCCAGCCGCCCATGCAGAGCACTTTGTCCCGGCTGTCGTCACCGTGCACTTCATAGTGAAGCGTCACATCGTCTCGTTCGAGTTGGGTCACGGTAGGAGGCCTCGCAGAAGAAGGAGATCGGTCAGTGGGCGAAGGGATGTCATCGTCGGAATCGTTCGGATCAGGCTGATCATGGTCTCGGCTTCTTCGCCGCTCATGACCCGCCCGAGCAGTGAGCGCGCCTTTGCCAACCGCTGTTCAGCAGAAGCGGGGCGTTCCGGAAACCCGAGTGGGTCTGCAGCAAATCCGGTCTCTCGCGATCCGTCTGCGTAGGTGACCTCAATGCCGGAGGCCACCCGGCTCCCGAACTCCCGCTCGATCTCCTCAGAGGGCTCGATGCGAACCCGATGCATGAGCGACCTGAACACCGGATCGGCAAGCCGCGGTTTGGTGAATTGATCGATGGCGCAGACGCCGTCGATCAAGGTCGCCGCCACCGTGAACGGGAGACTGAGGCGTGCTGCGAGTTCGGTTTCCGGATCGAAGTACGCGCCGAACCCGGCATGGGTCGTCGATTGCGTCACCACAATGCTCGCGATCTCGTCCGGTGAGCCGACCGGTCGTCTTGCAGCGATCGTCTTTGCCACCTTGGCTGCCGCATGGAGCGCATGCATCACCGGGAAGAACTTCGTGCAGTTCAGTTCGATCAACGCCCGCCCGTCGGAGTCGGCGGGAAACGACAGATCGGGAACGTGGCCGATGTAGGTCTCGCAGAAACCTTTCGGCCCTTCAAGGAAGCCGACCGGTCCCGGAACCCCGTCATGCGCCATATACGCACTTACGATGCCGTCATGGGCGGCGAAAGCGGCGTGCAGAGACTTCGTGGCGTCTCCGGAGGCCAGGCAGAACCGCGTCCCTGACGCGTGGTCGGCGGCGAGGCCCAGGGCGATCTCGGCAGTCTTCCCGCTCAGCCCGAGCAACGAAGCTGACGCGGCAGCGCATCCGACGACACCTACGACGCCCGTCGGGTGCCAGCGTTCGACAACCGGCGGGGCGATCGCGTGACCGAGCCGCGCCGCCACCTCGAACCCCCGGACGACGGCGTCGAGGAACTGTGCTCCGGATGCTTCGACGTCTTCTGCTACCGCCATCGCGGCGGGGATGATCGACGAGGAGAAGTGCGCTTTCACGCCGCCGGCCATGTACGAGTCGTCGTAGTCGATCGAGTGCACAGCGCAGGAGTTCACCGCGGCTGCGGCCGCAGGTGAGAGTCGACGGCCGATTGGGAACGCCGCGCTTGCAAGATGCCCCCTATACGAACGGCGCCGCTCGCATTACGATCACCCGGCTGAAATTCACGGCCGGGTGGTCTTATGAGAACACTTCCCTTCGCGAGCCTATGCGCGTGTCTGCTGCTGCAGGGCTGTCTGGACACGACCGTTCAGTACTACGGCCCCATCACGCAGGCGCTGTCGG
>JANOHI010000275.1:0-7117 GCA_031406385.1 Acidimicrobiia bacterium | reverse complement strand
GTTCACCGGCTCGGCAACCCCTCGGTGAGCAGAAGGCTGAGGTCATGGAGCGCGTCCGGGTCGCTGCACTTGGACATGTACGCGCAATCGGCGCCGGATCGCAGCACGGTGACGACTTCGACGCCGGAGGTGGCGACCGGCGTTCGAGAAGCGTCAGCGACTAGCCCCCAAAGGCCTGAGAAAACGTCCCACGGAATGGAGACCTCCCCCGCTCTCGTCCACTCGCGCGCTGCGTCGCCGAGTTCGATGAAGTCAACCCAAGATGCCGCCGGGACGGACTCGATCCCAGAGCCGTCAGCGCGGACGAAGTACGGAATTGACGCATCCTGGCCTCTTCGGAGGTGAACGCTGTGAGGGGGGCGATCGCCGTGCAGTGGCACCCAAAGTTCATTCGCTGGTTGGTTGACGGCGAAGTTCTTCGCTCGAACGAGGAATTGCTGCTGTTGAAGGTCGATGATGAGGCGTTGATCCTGCGTCCAGACACTCCCAGGCCCGGGCACGGGAGAAAACCAGTCGCCAGTCCAGATCCGCTCGGCATCGGGCGGCCCGAGTCTGCGTTGAGCATCACGTTCGAATCGCGTCGGGACGGCAAGGCCGGCCCCTTCTGCCTCCGACAGGATCTTGTAGAAGAAGTCACCGACGACGAGATCGCTGATCGTCCGCGGCACGGTGACGTCCAGCTCGCCGTCGAGCATGACCACGGGGTCGGCTCCCGCAAGGTCCGAGTATCCATTCGATATCCCGAAAGACGTCCTGGTAACAACGGATTCGCCCCGTTCCAGTGGGCTCAGCGACAAACCGACGCTCCGACGTCTGCGCTTCGGTCATGATCGCCCAGCGCAGCAGCGGGGGTACGGGAAGACCGACGGTCGCGTCCGCTATGTCCACCGACCAATACGGTGAGTACCAGTCGCGAGCGAACTCGTTGAGGGTTTCGACCCAGCGCCCGGTGTCTGACCCAACAAGCGGCTCAAGACGCATGCAGTGATCGTAGAGCCCGGGTTCGCTTTGTCGCCGTGGGAACTCACGTAACCCGACAGCGGGCGTTGCGTCACCTCGCCTGACCACACCGCCGTGGGTGTAGAGCTACGAGTCCTTGCCAGGAAGTTCGCCGATGTGGGCCACAACGTGCGCGCCGATCTTGCACCACCACACAGCCACGTTGCCATGAACCTCCGGATGAAGCCCGATGCTGTAGGAAACGCAGACGGGCCACGCACTCCACAGGTGCTCGACTGCGTGACTTTGGATGTACGAGGCGATCTCCACAAGGAGCTCAGGCTCGCTGGTCGCCGTGGCCGATGGAGACACGAAGCTGCCGTCGATGATGATTCGAGTGGCGCCTCGATCTCTGGGCACCTCCACGACAGGGTTCCACCCTCCGCATGAACGTTCGAAGTCGGACAAGACGACACCAACATCGCGTCGGGCACGAGCAAGGAGCTTGAACTCCCAATCCGGCTCGTCGTCGAGAGGGATTGGTCCCGTCGTCACCTCGAGATCCTGTCATGTGGCCCCACGGGTTCGTCGCTCGAGGTGGCGTGGCGCTTGCCCGCCGGAGGTGTTGGCTTCCGCGATCTCCCTCGGCAACATCTGATCGGTGAGGGACCGTATCGTGACGGCATGGCGGTGGGATCGAACAATGGCTCTAGCGGAAGCCAACGTGGTGAGGAGTTTTTAGGTTCGATCGTGCGACTTCAGCGTCGTGTGCGGTCGATAGCGTGGTTGCGCAAGCGCCGTCACGCTCATTCTCGGAGAACTGCTCGATGGGCTCGGCGTACGGTGCGTGCTGCGCATTGGGGCTTTCTCCGGCGGGCGTGGAAGCCGCTAACGCTGATCACCGGCTTCGTAGGTGTGTTGGCAGTGATTTCGTGGTTCTGGTTCCCGGGCACCGATCGAGTGCGGTCCTTCATCTCTGGAGCTCTCGTCGTCGCGGGCGTCGCCGCAATGCGAGAGGCGGTCTTCTCAGCTACAGGGACGACCGCGAAACGATCGGGTATCGACGGGGAGGCGTGGACTGCCATAGAGCTGCGCCGTGCCCGACGGAACGGCTGGTTGATCCTTCATGGCCTTCCGCTTCAGTTCGGCGATGTTGATCACATCGCGATCGGCCGTGGTCGCGTCCTGATCTTCGAGACGAAGTGGTCGTCGAAACCGTGGAGCTTCGATGGCAGGGACGACCGACTCGTGAGCGCCACAGGCCAGGCCCGCCACTCCGCGGAACGGGTTGCAAAACTTCTCGGAAGTCTCGGCATCAGCGCAATGGTCCGAGGCGTCGTCGTTCTTTGGGGAAGGGTCGAAGGTGAGATCCCTGAACGCGAGGCAATCGACCGAACCGGTGATCCAGTCGCCATCGTCTATGGGACCAAACTCGGCGCCTTCCTCGAGAATGTTCGTGTAGGCGACGGGCTCGACCATGAGCACGCCTGGAACGTGCTCGCGACCGTGATCGAGGAGCGCGACGCCTTCGAGGCCAAGCGCAATCCTGAACCCGTTCGTTGGACAACGCGGGCCTGGCAGCTACTTGCCGGAGCGGCGACCGGTTCGCTTGTTTCGGTCGGTCTGGTGAGCCTCGTTGTCGACGTCTTTGGGCAACGAAGCGACGTGGGTGGGTTCTTGATCGCCGGCGGACTACTCGCATTCGCTTCTTGGGCCGGTTTCGTTTGGCGACGCTTCCCCCGGGGACTCGCGGTCCTTGCGTTTGGTGCCTTGCTTGGACTCCTGCCATTTCTCGTATTGATCACCGTCGCGATCGTCCGAGCGTTCGTGTGAATGGAGCGGTACGTGTTGTCGAGGTTGGCCTCGGTGACAGACTTCCCATCGGTTTGGGCTGGTCGGCGACAAACACGGAGCGATGGAACCGCCGCACGATTCGGAAGCGTTGCGAACGATTCGGCAGCTGGGCTGCTGAGCAGGTGGCTCAACATCTGATCGACCATCGACGACCGTCGAGGTGTAGGAAATGTATCGATTTCGCGTACCCGCTGGATTCCGCTCGCGACCGCCCAACGCCAAACCGCAGTTCAAAGGCAATGCGCGGACCCGAACGTACCCCTCGCGGACCCCCAGAATCCCCTGCGGATCAACTACATGCACGAAAGGTGGAATACGCCCTTCCGGTAGGGAGCTCGGCGATCAGCGGACCTTGGTGGCTCGAATAGGTTGACCGCAATGAACCTCCGGGAACAGCGCCGCAACGAGTTCGAAGATCGGCTCCGCGGAAGACTTGATGCGGTTCCGGACGTCGAGCCGACTTCTCTGCTCGCCGAAGCGATCATCGCTGCCGGCGTCGCCGCGCATGAGGACGTTGAAGAGGCGCAATCGAGCCGGCGGCGATGCGTTCTGTGTGGCGAGCCGATCGTGTTGTGCGACCCGGACGATGCGGAGAGCTGGGTCCACGCCGAGGACGCAAGCGACTGGGGAGACCACTCCGCCGAGGTCGAGGGCGCTCTATTAAGCAATGGCGGCGCGGTACTCGGCGAAGGTGTCGCCGGGGAGCGGCTGTCGTAGCCGCCAGGTGATCTGGATCGGCCGCTCGCTGCGGTGCTCGACGTAGTCGGCGAGTCCCGCGCAGAAGTACGGCATCGTGCGCCCGGTGCTGTTGGTCTTCGCCTGCCGGACGAACAACCCGACGTTCGCGCCGAGGGTGCGGTGGTTGAGGTAGCGCTGTCCGGTGTTGCTCGCGACCGACGTCGTGCCCTGTGACTCCCAGTGGAACAGCGTGTCGCTGATCGCGTAGTCGAGGTACCGAGTGGTGGGTGAATAGTCCCGTTCGGTTTTCTGCAGCGTGACGAACAGCAGGTCCGTCTGCGTTGCCGCGTGCCAGTACACGCCGGTCTGCAACGGCAGCGGCGCCGACACGGTGCTCGCACCGAACGCGGCCAGCACCTCTTCGCGTGTGTAAGACGCGTGGACCTGTAGCGGCACCGGAAACGGAAGCTCGAGCGGTGTCGTGAGGTGCACGACCTGTTCCTCCAACAGCGCGAGCACGTCGAGCAACTCCTCGCGCAGTTCGCCGTGTCGCCAGAACTCTGCGGCCGCGTCATCGAGTGAGGAGTAGGCGCCCTTGCGCGGACTCAGCACCGTCAACAGCAGACCTTCGAGGGACCGTCGATCCTGCTCGTTCAACATCGACCCTGTCGGCGCCGACGGCCGTTCGAGAAGCCGGCGGTACGTGGCCAGACGTGTGTCGTCGTCGATGTGCAGCAACCGAGCGACGCCGCGTCCGACCGCTGGCTCGCGATCGCTCAACGCCGGCGGGAGCACGCCCGCTGCGCGACGCAGCTCGGTCCAGGTTCGATTGTTCCGGTAGACGTCGTCGAGGTCCAGACCCGTCTCGTGCAGGTACGTCGCGAGCGATACATCGCCGAGTTGCCGGAGTTCGTTGACACGCTGCGGCCACGTCGTCGGCAACGCGTTGCGAACGTTGTCGAGCACGATCTTCCGAGCAACCGGGTCGAGCGCAATCCGGCAACCCGCCGGCAGGTACGGGAAGTCGCTCTCGATGTCGGACTCCAGTTCGCGGCGCGTCCGACCGAGCAGCCGCCGGAACCGTTGATCGAACCGGAACTGCTGGTTCTGATGGCCGACGAAGTCGAGGACCGTGAGCACGTCCTTGCCCGTCCCCGGGCTCTTGCGAAGACCGCGTCCGAGCTGCTGCAGGAAGATCGTGGCGCTCTCCGTCGGGCGCAGCATCAACACGACATCGATCGCCGGAATGTCGATGCCCTCGTTGAACAGATCGACCGTGAAGAGGACCTGCACGTCACCGTTCTCGAGATCTAGCATCGCCTTGCGGCGCTCATCATCGGGAGTGCGCGACGTGACCGCCATCGACTTGATGCCCGCCCGGTTGAACCGATCCGCCATGAACAACGCGTGATCGATGCCGACGCAGAACCCGAGCGCGCGCATCGTGCGCGGGCTACCAATCTTCTCGTTCAACGCGTCGAGGATCTTCGCAACCCACACATCGGAGCTCGTGTACACGTTCGTGAGCTCCGCGACGTCGTAGCCCGTTCCTCGGCGCCAACCAACCGCGGTGAGGTCGGTCGCGTCATGAATGCCGAAGTAGTGGAACGGTGCGAGCAGGCCCTGTTCGAGAGCGTCCCAGAGACGCAGTTCAACCGCGATGCGGCCACCGAACCACCGCAGGATGTCGAGGCTATCGGTGCGCTCCGGAGTCGCCGTCAGGCCGATCAGATGCTTCGGCCGAAGGTGATCGAGCAGTGCCGTGTAGGAGTCCGCTGCCGCGTGATGGAACTCGTCGACGATCACCACATCGAACTGTTCCGGGTCGATCGACGCGAAGTCCGCCGCGCTCGTCGACTGGATCGACGCGAACACGTGCTCCCACTGCGCCGGCCGTTCACCACCAACCCACAGCTCACCGAACGCGCCGTTCTTGAGCACGTGACGGAACACGTCACGGCTCTTGCGCAGGATCGAGTCACGATGCGCGACAAACAACAGACGCGAACGGCCCAACTCGGTTCGCAGGCGGCGGTAATCGAGAGCTGCGATCACCGTCTTGCCCGTGCCCGTCGCTGCAACGACCAACGCGTTCGCATGCCCGCGTCGACGCTCCAGCACCAGACGTTCGAGGATCGCTTCCTGGAACGGCAACGGTGTGATGTCGAACGGCGTCGCGATCGCGTCGTCCGTCCGCGCGACCGCTGTGGCCCGTTCGAAGCGGTCGGGGTCGAAGTCCTCGTAGTGACGGTCGGCCCAGTACGTCGCGAAGTTCCGCTCGAAAGCGTCGACCAGCTCCGGGTTCACGCGCTGCGACGCGCGCACGTTCCACTCCAACCCCGACACCTGTGCTGAGAACGTCAAGTTCGACGACCCGATGTACACCGTCGAGAAGCCCGTCGTCCGACGGAACAACCACGCCTTCGCATGGAGGCGCGTCGTCGTCGTGTCATAGGAGACCTTGACCTCCGCGCCCAGATCCACGAGCGCCTGCAACGCTCGCTGCTCCGTGCTTCCCGTGTAGATCGTCGTGATGACCCGCAACGACTTCCCGGCCGCAACATGGCGACGAAACGGCTCCAGAAGCTCGCGGATGCCCGTCCATCGGATGAACGCAAGCACGAGATCGATCCCATCGGCCGACTCGATCTCCGCCGCGAGCTCGTGCCCGACCGACGGCTGGCCGCGAGAGTTCGTCATCAACACCGTGTCACGCAACGGCGTCAACGGCCGCCGAATCGGGATCGCAACGTTCGTCGGAGACAACGCCTCAACCGCAACGAGCCGAGCGACCGGATCGATCAGCCGACTTCCCGGCTGCAACGAATCCGGACCATGCTCCGCAAGCCGTGCGAGTACCGCCTCCGTGAGCGCAACCGCCGCTTCAAGACGATCGCTCTCGCCGACACCAGCCAACACGGAACGCACCCACTCGCCCACGACCTCACCCACCCGAGCCGGGATTTCCGCCGCGTCGACCTCCTCCACGCTCGCGCGCAGCCGGCGAGCCTCCAGTTTCGGAAGCTGCCCCTGCAACCACTCATCAACGAGCCGGTCATAGAGACCAGGAGTTAATTCCGCCATAGGTGCGATCCTGCCTCGTTCTGCCCAATGGGTCGCTGATCCTCTGCGGTCACGATCCCAGCTCGATCTCTTCGATCCGCGTGGCCTGCAGGGCAAAGAGAAACGGACCGGGGCGCTCGCCGCACACCCGTGCCAGATCCGGGACCGCCCGGATGATTCGCCTCGCCATCTCTTCGGCGGAGAGGTTCGCGTTGGTAATGACAGCAGCCTGCACCCGGTTCTCAACCAGGGCACGACGTTCGATAGTCATGTATCGGATCCGGTCGTCCTTCATTAGCGCGAGCCACCCGCGCTGGCCGCAGAGTTCGGCGTCCCGGTCGACCAACTCGAGGACGTCCTGCGTGTCGCATCCCGACGGGCTGCCTGACCTCTTCCTCAATCGGAGCCTCGGGCGGATCAAGGTCCCTCGCCTGCTGCGTGAGGCCGACCTGCGCCTCATCACGCTCGCCGAGCACTACGGCATTCCCGCGGACGAGACGATCGCCGACGCGGAGTGGCTCCAGCTCGCCGGCGAACAGGAGTGGGCGGTGTTCATGAAGGACACGCGGATCCGCTACAACGG
>JANOHI010000274.1:0-7558 GCA_031406385.1 Acidimicrobiia bacterium | reverse complement strand
GATTTTTCTCGAAGGACGCGCGGCGCAGTTCGAACACCCCGCCGACGCAATGCGCGCGGGGGTGGCCTTCATCACGGAAGATCGCAAGCGGCTTGGCCGGCAAGCACGAGACCGCCCCGTACAACAAGTACTCCTACGGAGTGTCGAACCGTGGTGCGTCGGTCCGTATCCCTTGGCAGGTCCCGATCGACGGCAAGGGCTACATGGAAGACCGTCGCCCGAACGCCAACATGGACCCCTACACCGTTGCCCGTCTGCTGACCGACACGATCTGCTCCGCACTCGCCTGAGCTTCGTTTCTCCATAGTTGAGTTCTGCGACCGATGGGCGGCTTCCGGGCCGCCCATCGGCGCGTTCTGGGTCAGCTGACGTCGTTGGGTCGGCGAACTCGCCCTTTTTGCACAAATCCCGACCCAACGCGCTGAGCTGACCCAGAGCGGGGCCGGCAACTTCTCTCCCAGAGTCAGAGCAGGCGGCGGAGGGGGCGGCGGATCAGGCGCGAGGTGCCGACGAGGGCGCGGACCAAGAGCCATGCAGCGTGGGGGCCGCTGGCGAAGGGCACGCCACCTTGGCGGTCGCGCATCGTCACGCCGATCTCGGCGATCCGATCGGGGCCGACAAGCTCGGCGGCGGCAAGACACGCTTCGAACGTGTCCCCGAGATACGACGACGGGAAGTCGTCGGCGAACGCTGAGAGAAGCGGTTGGCGGATCGAACGGAATCCCGACGTCGGATCGGAAACCGAAAGACCAACGCGTGCTCGCAGGCGGTGGCGAAGCAGCCAGATACCGGCGCGCTTCGCTCCCGACAGCCGGAGGGGCTCATCGGATATGAACCGCGACCCGATGACGAGCGCAGCATCGGGTCGATGCTCGATCAACCGGGGGATCTCATGAACCGGATGCTGGCCGTCGCCGTCGCACTGGACGATTGCCGACGCGCCGAGAGAACACGCATGGGCGAAGCCGCGGCGAAGCGCGTGTCCGACGCCGAAGGACTGATCGAGCCGCACGACGATCGCCCCCGCCTCCCGCGCCAGTTGGCCGGTCGCATCCGTCGAGGCGTCGTCGACGACCACCGATACGTAGCCGAGGGCGACGATCCCCCGGACGATGTCTCCGATCGTGTCCGACTCGTTCTGCGCCGGAGTAACGACCACTGCCAGCGCCACGGTGTTCGAGGTTCGCCGTTCGCCTTCTCGGCGCTCGAGCTCGGCCGTGTCGCCGTCCACGGGCGGCGCGTTCATGCCGGTGGCCGCGCAGGAGCTGCCACCCGGCTGAGCCGCACGATCGTGGCGTTGGCGAGAGCGTCGAGACTGTCGTCATGGGTGACGATCACGAGGCCCATGCGGGGCACGTGGATGTTGAGTCGACGGACGAGCTCGAGGGTGGATTCGTCGAGGTGATTGGCCGGTTCATCGAGGAACAGCATGTCTGGGTGACGAAGCAGGGCGCGGGCCACTGCCAGTCGTCGGCGCTGCCCACCGGAGAGCAATTCGCCGTCGTCACCAACTTCGTGGTCAAGGTCGAGCGGGAGTCCAACGGCCTGGAGGGCCGAACGCATGTCGTCGTGCGTCGCCCGCGAACCGAGGAGACGCAGGTTCTCTTCGACGGTCGCGCGTACGACCACGGATTCCTGTCCGACGACGGCGATCCGCTGGAGCACCTCGGTCGGGAATGGCGACGACATCGCTCGACCGTCGATGAGGATCGATCCATCATCGGGCGCGATCCGTCCGACAAGCATGCCCAGAAGTGTGGACTTTCCTGCGCCGTTGTCGCCCCGCAACACGAGCGTTTCGCCGCGGCGCACGGTAACCGAGAGGTCGGTGATGACCGGATCGTCGCCGTAGCTGAACGTGACGTGACGAGCCTCAATCGTTTCGACCGACGCGACCGGACCGCCGCCTCGTGTTTCGGCACGGTCGTCGCCGGGGGCTGCGCGGGTCGCGGAACCCCACTCGGCGAGCGATTGCAAGGCCTGTCGACCGGAGATGATCGGTGACAGGGCGAAGACGATCATGCGCGCCCCGTTCTGGGCCACGGCGAGGGCGAACAACGTGACGAGGAGCTTCGGTGTGGTCAGGTGGCCGTCAGCGAGCTGGGTGGCGGCGTAGGCGAGCACGATCGCCGACGAGGCCGCGAAGGTGATGACCTGGCTCTGCATCGACCATGTGATCGCATTCGTCTGGCCTGCTGCGGCCGAGGCGAATGAACGCAACGGCTCGCGGACCCGGTCCACGGCGTAGTCCTCGACACCGTGGTCGGTGAAGAGTTCGTCGGCGCGAAGCGTCTCGTCGAGGGTGCTGGAGAGCCGGTGGTGCTCCGACCATTGCCTCGCATGACGCTTGCGCAGGTGGAGCGATGAGTACGCCGCTCCGGCAACGATTGGAATGGAGCTGGCGATCACCAGCAGCCCGAGCATCACCTGCAACCGCAGAACGACGGTGAGCCCGGCGGCGAGCAGGAGCACGGCCGGAACGAGCAGGCCGAGCACCGCTTCGGCGTAAGCGTCGACACGGTCGACATCGGACATGATCCTTCTCCCGAGCAGGGATCGGTCGGCGCCCCGCCGCTCGATCCAGGGCCGATCGAGTGCGGCCCGGAGAAGCTCGGCGCGGCGAGCAGCGGCCGCGGTCTTGAAGGTCTCGCTGAGCTTTCGTCGAGACAGGAGGACGAGGAGTGCGCCAGCGATTTGGACGCCGAGCGACAGCACGGTGAAGACGATCAGGTTGCGGGTCCTCGATCGCTCAGCTTCGGATACGGCATGTTGGATGAGCAGACTCGCCGGAAGGACGGCGATGGAACCGACGGCCGAGGCAATCACCGGCCCAGCGACGCGTCCGGGCGTGATCTGCAGGTAGCGGAACGGTGCGGTGAGGATCTCAAACCGGAGGGGATCGCCGCGTTTCACCCTCGCAGCTCGTCGGGAAGCCGCAGATCGCCACGCGGCGACACGCTGACCGATCCGACCTTCGGCCCCGGCGGCAAGGTGGTCCGCTTGAACTGCTGGCTGTGGAACCGTTGCCAGAACGTGGCGAGCCAGCGATCAATGTCGTCGGCGGTGTAGGTGTCAGCGAAAACCAGCGTGGCGAGCGCGGCGATCTTCGTTCGGCTTTCGCCGTTGCGCAGCAGGTGGAAAAGGAAGAAGTCATGCAGTTCATAGGGACCGATCACGTCCTCGGTCTCCTGCACGATGTTTCCGGCGGCGTCGGGAGGTAGCAGCTCGGGGGAGACCGGCATGTCGGCGGCGGCATGGAGGACAGCGTCGAGTCGGTCGTCGCTGCCAGCGCGGTGATCGGCGAACCACCGCACGAGATGGCGGACGAGCGTCTTCGGAACCGAGGCGTTGACGCCGTAGTTCGCCATGTGATCGGCGTTGAACGTGCACCATCCCAGTGCCAGCTCGCTGAGGTCGCCGGTTCCGACCACGATCCCGCCGACCTGGTTGGCGATGTCGAAGAGGATCTGGGTCCGCTCGCGGGCCTGAGCGTTCTCGAACACGATCGAGTGGTCGGTCGGGTCATGGCCGATGTCGCGGAAGTGCTGCGCGACCGCCTCTCCGATAGGGATCACCCGCACCGTGACTCCGAGGAGCTCCATGAGGTCATCCGCGACGGTTCGAGTGCGCTGCGTCGTGCCGGGCCCGGGCATGGTCACGCCGACGATCGCCGTGTTCGGACGGCCGAGGCGCCGCATGGTCTCCACGCACACGAGCAGCGCAAGGGTGGAGTCGAGCCCTCCGCTCACCCCGATGACCAGCCGGTCGGCGCGTGCGGCGAGAACGCGTCTGGCGAGTCCGGTCGACTGGATCGCCAGAATCTCCTCGGCACGCGCATCGCGGGTGGCGATGTCATCGGGGACGAACGGATTGCGGGCGAACGTGCGGCGCAGTTCGCGCAGGGCCGGGAGGGGGCGGTCGATCTCGACGATACGCATGGTGTCGTGACGTGGCGCGGTGGACCAGGTCACGTCGCGGGAGCGTTCGTTGAGCATCCTGGTGATGTCGATGTCGGCCGTGGTTGACGCGCCCTCCAGTCGGAAGCGCTCGCCTTCGCTCGACATCGCGCCGTTCTCGGCGATCATCGTGTGTCCGCCGAAGACCAGGTCCTTGGTCGATTCCGTGGGTCCGGCGCTGGCGTAGGCATAGACCGTGTGGGTTCGGGCGGATTGCTGGCGGACCAGTTCGCGTCGATAGTCGGCCTTCGCCACGAGTTCGTTGCTGGCGGACGGATTCATGATGACGTTCGCCCCGCCTATGGCCAGGCCCGTTGACGGTGGGTCCGGTGCCCAGAGGTCCTCGCAGATCTCGATGCCGAGCAGAATCGCGCCCCGGCGGAACAGCAGATTCGGGTGCACCGGGAAGGGGTCGAGGCCCGGCAGCGTCACGGTCGTGTCGATGCCGAATCCCGGGGTGAACCATCGCCGTTCGTAGAACTCTGCGGCGTTGGGGAGGTGCTGTTTCGGGACGGCGCCGATCACCCGCCCGGCGTCGAGCACGGCGGCGGCGTTGACCTGGCGTCCGTCGGACAGCCGAAGGGGGAGCCCGACGACGATGGTGGCGTCGAGTCCTGCTGTCTCCTGGGCCAGTGAGACGAGCGCCGTTTCGGTCTTCTCGCGGAGTCCGTCGGTCAGGAAGAGGTCCTCGCAGGTGTAGCCGGTGAGGGAGAGCTCGGGGAAGCAGATCAGCGCGGCGCCGTCGGCGGACAGGCGGGCCGCCCAGGCGGCGATCTCCAAGGCGTTCGCTGCCGGATCGCCGAGATGCACCGGCGGGGCCGCCACGGCGACCCGCACAAACCCCAATGCTCCCCAGTCCGACATCATGCGCCCCGACGCTACCTTCGCCATTCCGTAGGTGGGCGTTGGGAGAGAGATTGCCCCCATATATGGGGGCAAAACACCTCCGAGCTCGGCTAGGAGGTGTTCTACAACGTTCCCGGCGGGCGTACCCTCGTCGGTGATGTCTTCGTGTTCCGGCGACGCCCCGCGCCCTTTCATCATCCCGCGGAGCCCCGTTGCTCCCGCCGCACGTGCCCGTGTCCTCCCGGAGAGAACACCGGTATGAATCCGCTCGATCCCTATGACGCCGTGATGCTGGTGTCCTTCGGCGGACCCGAGGGTCCCGACGACGTGCTGCCGTTCATGGAGAACGTGACCCGAGGCCGCGGTATCCCCCGGGAACGGCTCGTTGAGGTCAGCGCCCACTACGACCGCTTCGGTGGAGTGAGCCCGATCAACGGTCACAATCGCGAGCTCCTGACAGCTATGCGCACAGCCTTTGCCGGGCGTGGCGTCGAGGTGCCGATTGTTTGGGGCAACCGGAACTGGCATCCGTACATCCCCGAAGCGCTCGATGAGCTCGGACCCTCGGCCCCGCGGCGGGTCCTTGCCTTCGTCACCAGCGCGTTCTCGTCGGCGAGCGGCTGTCGGCAGTATCGCGAGGACATCGCCCGGGCGCTCGCGGCCCTCGAGCATGGCGATGCCCCGAGTGTCGACAAGGTGCGCGTCTTCTACAACCACCCCGGATTCATCGAGCCGATGGTGAGCAACACGCTCGCCGCGCTCGCCCGGTCGACCGATGATGCCGAGATCGTGTTCACCGCCCACTCGATCCCTCAGTCGATGGCCGATACCAGCGACTACGTGGCCCAACTCCTCGACGCCTGTTCACTGATCATGGATGGACTGGGATCGTCCCACGCACACCGTCGGTGGGACCTCGTCTACCAGAGCCGCTCGGGTGCGCCCGGTCAACCGTGGCTCGAGCCTGACATCTCCGACCACCTTCGGTCTCGCCGTGCAGACGGCGCGTCCGCCGTCGTCGTTGTGCCGGTGGGCTTTGTCAGCGACCACATGGAAGTGGTGTGGGACCTCGACACCCAAGCGCGCGAAACGGCCGACGAGATCGGCCTTGCGATGGTGCGGGCCGCCACGGTCGGCTCCGACCAGCGATTCGTCGAGATGATCGTCGAGCTCGCCCTCGAGCGGGCGGCCTCCGAACGGGGCGAGCGGCCCGATCGTGTCGCCCTCGGCTCGCGCGGCGCGAATCACGACATTTGTCCCGTGGACTGCTGCCCGCTGCCCACACGCCCGGCTCCGCCGGTGGGGCGCACCGCTGCACCGGCGGGCCAGGGGTGAACGGCCCCGGCGTGGCCTTCGCCGAACGGGTCCGCTTCGTGACCGTGGCCGGCGAAGTGACTGCAGTCGGGTTCGGCGCCCTCGGCCGACGAGCCTTGCGCGCCGAACTGGTGGATGATCGGCGAGACGTGACGGAGGCATCGCGCCATCTCGGCGAGGTCGCCGGGCGTTGGGCGGCCCTGGCACCCGATGCCGTGGGGCTTCGGACCTTGGCTGACGAGGTGTGTGCCAACGTGACCGGCTCGACCGAGTTCGCAGCGCTTCGGCAACTCTTCAACGACGGCTGCCTCCGGCCGGTGACCTTCGGGCTGGTGACAGCGCTCCGCTCGGCGATCACCGACCTCGGTGAGCTGCTGTCACCGACCGCCGACCGGGCGTTCGCCCTGGCACTCGCCGCCATCGACGTCCACCTTGAGGCGGCGCGACACGTGCTCGACCGCCCGGGAACGGCAGGACCAGCCGCTGCGGGACGCTCCACCGCAGACGCCCTGCCGTCGCCAACCGACGACGGATCTGCCACGTTGGATGTGGTGCGTAAGATCCTGTGGGCTGGTCGAAAAGACTTCAGTTCGTCACTCGGTGTGCCGAAGCCTGCAGCAGTGCATCACTGACAGTGGGTGGGTTCCGGGCCGAACCGGGCGCAGAACCAGGTAGACTGCCCGCTCCCATGCGCCGTGGCTGTGCGTTCGCGCGACACTGCGGGAATGTTCAGCGTTGGTAATGGGTTCGACATCGTAGCGAATCTGCCGCGACCGAACGCTTCAGAGGAACCGAGGATTAGCTGTGGCGAAAGAACGTGGTGAGCGCGAAGAGGAAGACCTCGTCCGGCTCTACCTTACCGATATCGGGCAGTACCCCCTGCTGACCAAGGACGATGAAGTCCGTCTCGCCCAGGCCATCGAGGAGGGCAAGAAGGCTGGCATCCAGCTGGAAGCCGGCGGCAAGGATTTGACCACCGCAAAGAAGCGTGAGCTGAAGAAAATTCACCGCGCGGGCGAGGACGCAGAACGCACCTTCGTGCAGTCCAACCTTCGCCTTGTGGTGTCGATCGCCAAGAAGTACCAGGCGTCGGGTCTACCGCTCCTCGACCTGATTCAGGAAGGCAACCTCGGCCTGATGCACGCGGTCGAGAAGTTCGATTGGCGCAAGGGTTTCAAGTTCTCAACGTATGCCACCTGGTGGATCCGTCAGGCGATCACGCGTGGCATCGCCAACACCGGCCGCACGATCCGTCTCCCCGTCCACGCCGGTGACACCCTCGCCCGTCTGCAAAAGGCCCGTTCGCGCCTCGAGCTGAAGCTCGGTCGCCAGGCCACGCTCTCCGAGCTCGCCGCGGAAGTCGAGATGCCCGAGGACAAGGTCACGGAGGCGTTGCGTTTCGCCGCTGAGCCGCTGTCGCTCTCCGAGCCTCTTCGCGAAGA
>JANOHI010000256.1:0-5988 GCA_031406385.1 Acidimicrobiia bacterium | reverse complement strand
AACATGCACGGTCGCCCCACACAACAACCCTCCGGCGAATCCTCGCCCAGCCACCCCAGTCGCTGGCGCATCCTTGGCGTGCTGGTACTCGCGCTCCTCGTGACCTCCATCGACCACACCATCATCAACGTGGCGTTACCCGAAATGGTCAGTGATCTCGGCGCCAGCGCCGCCCAGTTGCAGTGGATCGTCGCTGCCTACACCGTTGTCTTCGCCGGACTTCTGCTCACCGCCGGAAGCTTCGGGGACCGGTTCGGCCGTCGCCGGGCACTGGCTGCAGGCCTGATGACCTTCATGACCGGCTCGGTCGTGAGCGCCATCGCCGGCACGACGACGATGCTCATCGTCGGCCGCGGCGTCATGGGCCTCGGAGGGGCACTCATCATGCCGACCACGCTCTCCATCCTCGTCAACTCCTTCGGCGACCCGCACGAACGAGGCAAGGCCATCGCCATCTGGACCGCCGCCAGCGGCGCCGGCATCGCACTCGGGCCCATCGTCGGAGGGACGCTCATGCGCAACTTCTCGTGGTCGTCGGTGTTCTGGATCAACGTGCCGCTGCTCGCCATCGCGCTGGCGGGCACGCAGCACATCGTCCCCGACTCCCGCGACCCGAAAGCGACCAGGCTCGACCCCGTCGGTGCGCTGCTCTCCATCGCGATGATCGGTTCACTCGTCTACGCCATCATCGAAGCGCCACGCAGCGGCTGGACCTCGACCTTCACTTTGATGTCGCTCATGGTCGCCACCATGACCGGCGCCATGTTCATCCGCTCCCAGCTACGACGCGACGAGCCCATGCTCGACATGCGACTGTTCGCCAACCGCGGCTTCTCCGCCGGCAGCATCGCCCTCGCCATGCTGTTCTTCGCCATGGCAGGCACCGTCTTTCTCCAAGCGCAGTACCTACAGTTCATCCTCGGCTACACCCCGCTCCTCGCCGGCGCCGCACTGGTACCCGCAGCGCTCGGAATGATCCTCGGCAGCGGAGCCGGCGCCCATCTCGCGGGCACCGTCGGCGGCCGCATCGCCGTCGTCACCGGCACCGCCCTCGCTGCCGGTGGTGTCGCCGTGCAAGCCGCACTCATCGACGGCACGTCGTACACGCCCACCGGGGTCGGGCTCCTGCTGTTCGGTCTCGGAGCGGGCATCGCCATGCCCACGGCGACCGACCTGATCATGTCAACGCTCCCCCCGGCCCGAGCCGGCGTCGGGTCCGCCGTCAACGACACAGTCCGCGAGCTCGGCGGAGCGCTCGGCGTCGCTGTCATCGGCAGTGTCGCCGCGAGCTTGTACGCGTCGGACCTACAAGGTCAGCTCGATGGCATCACCGGAGTCCCAGACAACGTCCGCGCCGCGCTCACCGACAACGTCGGCGCAGCACTCGACATCAGCCACCGCCTCACGGCGAACGGCGCCGAGATCGGCACCGCCGCACGCAACGCGTTCGTAACCTCGATGAGCAATTCACTCTGGGTCGGCGTCGGACTCGCAGCCCTCGCAACCATCATCGCCTTCGTCCACCTCCCCAAACACACACCCACCTCCGACAGACACGCCGTCGCTACCGGGACCGCGACTGGTGTCCGGCCATGAATTCCGCACCCGCGCTGAACTCCGTCCGAGCACACAAAGAGACGCGGTCACATCCCTCGTCGATGCGACTTGGTGATGACTCTCGCTGTCAGTCCGCCAACTTCAACGTCCGGTGTTGACATCGCGGTCAACACGGTCATACGAGTCCCGATCGGTGTCGCGGGGCCCACGATCGTGGGACCCATGATCTTCACCGCCCGTCTTTCCCATTGACCGCATCATGAAAACCATCATCAGCGGACAGATAGCCAACACGAGCAGGAATACAGGATTGAAACCGAACGCAAGGGCAAGAGCCACGCCGACGATTCCGACCATCACGTACGTCATGGTGCGGTTGTTGCGGAACATGGTGAACCTCCGGTTGTGTGCGGTCCAGCTTCTGCATCGACAGCCGGTTCGAAGAAGGGTCGAAGGTCCCAGCTCGACGCGCCGATCGGCGGATAGATCCTGCCGACCGGGCCTCGTCCGAAAGCAACTCGTAGACAAGGGTGTAGAGACGTGCCCGCAGGTTCCTGGGCTTGCTCGCCCGGAGGCTTTGTGATGAATAGTGACGGAACGGTCGAGGCAATACTCGAAATGCAAGGCGTGCACTGGGCCACGCAAGCCAAGACCGTGGAATCGGTTCTTGGCCGACGCAAGGGAGTCGTCGCAGTACAGGCGAACGCAGTGGCGCAGACCGCCAAGGTACGTTTCGATCCGACCCTCACCACGCCAGCCGATCTCCAGCAATGGATCCGAGAATGCGGATATCACTGCGCAGGTCTCTCCGTCCCGAACCATCTCTGCGACCCACTGCTCGTGCCTGCCGCTTCAAAAGATCGGCCCGACCCCGGTGACACTGCCGAACCCGCAGTGGGTCACCACGACATGGACAACCACGGCACGAGCATTGGCGACCCGTCCCACGCTGGGATGAGTCACGGCCCGATGAGTCACGGCGACAAATCGGTGGGCGCCGCTCCGGTGATGTCACCCCACGATGCAATGGGTCACGGCGGGCACGGTGGGATGTCGATGGACTCGATGGTGGCCGACATGAAACGTCGATTCCTCGTCGCTGCGGTGTTCTCGATGCCGATCCTGCTGTGGTCACCGATCGGCCGCGACGTCCTGAACTTTCAGACGTCGGCGCCGTTCGGACTACGAGACGATGTGTGGTCGTTGCTACTCAGCCTGCCGGTGGTGTTGTGGTCATCATCGATCTTCTTCGACGGCGCATTCCGTGCCTTACGTGCACGGACACTCGACATGATGGTCCTCGTCGCCGTAGCGATCAGTGCCGGCTGGGGGTACTCCGTCGCGGTGACACTCACCGGTGGCGGTGAGGTCTTCTACGAAGCGGCCAGCGTGCTCGCCGCCTTCGTCTTGCTGGGCCACTGGTTCGAGATGCGCGCCCGAGGCGGCGCCAACGAAGCGATACGGACACTACTGAATCTCGCACCCCCCGTTGCGTTGGTGATCCGTGACGGTGAACCGGTCGAGGTACCCACCGCCGAAGTCGTGGTCGGCGACGTACTCCAAGTCCGCCCCGGAGCCAAGATCGCCGTCGACGGTGTCGTCGAAGAAGGTACAAGCGATGTCGACGAATCGATGGTCACCGGCGAAAGCCTCCCGGTACGCAAAGAGCCCGGCTCAGCCGTTATTGGTGCCACGATCAACACCGACGGCATACTCCACGTGAGAGCCACCAAGATCGGTGCCGACACGGCACTCGCCCAAATCGTCAAACTCGTCCAAGAAGCACAGAACTCCAAGGCGCCAGGCCAACGACTCGCCGACCGGGCCGCGTTCTGGCTGGTTTTCGTTGCTCTTGTCGGTGGCCTCGGCACGTTCGCTGCGTGGGCACTCTTCAGTGACCGCCCGCTCCGGGCAGCGCTTCTGTTTGCCATTACCGTGGTGGTCGTCACTTGCCCCGACGCACTCGGGCTAGCTACCCCCACCGCAATCATGGTGGGCACCGGGCTCGGAGCACAACGCGGAGTTCTCTTCAAGACCGCGACTGCCCTGGAAGCCGCCGCGCACCTCGACGTCGTGATCATGGACAAGACCGGCACGTTGACGATGGGCAAGCCCGAAGTTACAGATGTGCTCGTCGACGACATGCCACGCCTCGACGTGCTCGCATACGCCGCAGCACTCGAACGCCAGTCCGAACATCCTCTCGGCAAGGCCATCGTCGTCGCCGCCGACGCCGAACAAGCGCCACGGTTCAACGTGACCGGCTTCGAGAACATCCGCGGCCAGGGCGCTATCGCGCAAGTCGACGGCCGAAGCGTCGCGGTGGGCAGCACACGCCTTCTCAACGGCCGCGGCATCGCCACCGACCATCTAGAACAACGACGGGCCCAGCTCGCGGAAGCTGGCCGCACGGCAATACTTGTCGCCGTCGACAAGATAGCTGTAGCAGTCATCGGAATGGCCGACGCACCCCGACCCACATCAGCTGCCACCGTTCAGGGCCTGAAGGCTATGGGTGTCGAAGTTGTCATGCTCACCGGTGACAACAAAGCCACCGCGCTGCGTATCGCCGCAACCATGGGCATCGACCAAGTCATCGCCGACGTACTCCCCGGCGACAAAGCAGCCAAAGTCGCGGAACTCCAAGCGGCAGGCAAAAAGGTTGCCATGGTCGGCGATGGCGTGAACGACGCACCGGCCTTGGCCCAGGCCGACCTGGGTATCGCCATCGGCGCCGGCACCGACGTCGCAATCGAGACCGCGGACGTCGTGCTCATGCGATCCGACCCGCTCGATATCGTGAGCGCACTTACCATCGGTCGAGCAACGGTCGGGAAGATGCGCCAGAACCTCGCATGGGCCGTCGGCTACAACACCATCGCCCTACCGATCGCCGCCGGCGTGTTTGTCCCCGCATTCAACCTCATGCTCCGCCCCGAGATCGCCGCGCTCTCAATGTCGGGCTCCAGCTTCCTTGTCGCCATCAACGCTCTACTCCTCAAACGATTGCACCTCCCCGAACCCCCAACAGACTCCAAAACCAAGCAGCTGGACAACGTGAAAGTTGACACCCCGACGACAACCGAGCCACTACACGCAGAGTCCACAACGTCTACCTCAGACCCAGTGGACACACGGAGATGACGAACGCTGAGCGCAGGTTCCTCGATGAATTCTCCGCACGCGTGGCTCACCAAATGTCCGTTGGAGATTTCGGGCCCGAGGCAGTGATCGCTCCGTCGCGTTGGCTCTCGCGTCGCGAGGTGTTGGCGGGTGGAGGCGCACTTCTGCTGCTTGGAAGTGCCAAACCGGCTGCGTTCGCGGCGACAGCCTCGACCGGGTCGAAGCTGGTCGGCCCGACCGATCCCGCAGTCGAGACGCGCGACGCGAAACGTCGACGAACCGGTGCTGGGCTCGTGAAGGCCACGGTGACGGCGTCCGCGATAGAGACAGTCGTCGGCGGCCGCGACGTGTCGACATGGGCGTTCGGGGACCGACCTGGGGCCGGTGAAATCCGGGCCAAGGTCGGGGATCTCATCGACGCAACATTCGTCAACAAGTTGCCGTCAGCAAACACGGTGCACTGGCATGGCATCGCGTTGCGCAACAACATGGACGGCGTGGCTGGGTTCACCCAGCCGTCCGTCAAACCAGGGCAGACGTTCACGTACCGCTTCACCGTTCCCGATGCTGGCACGTACTGGTTTCACCCGCACATGGGCCTCGAGCTCGACAAGGGCCTCTACGCACCATTGATCATCGAGGACCCGCACGATCCCGTCGATGCCGACGTCGACGTCACGTTGATGCTCGACGACTGGCTCGACGGCTACGGCCGCACGCAGGAACAGGTCCTCGCCGGGCTGAAGAACGGAGGCGGGCATTCCGGGCACAACATGAACGGCAACTCCGGGATGGGCGCAATGATGGGCGGGTCGGGATCCGGTCTCAACGGTGACGTGACCTACCCATTGCACCTGATCAACGGCCGCGGACCGGGCGAGCGTGACACAGTGCCGGCCAAACCTGGACAACGCGTCAGGTTGCGCCTCATCAACGCCGGGTCCGATACCGCCTACCGGTTCGCGGTCGCCGAGCACCGGCTCACCATCACTCACGCGGACGGGTTCCCGGTCAAGCCGGTCGAGGTCGACACCCTCCTGTTGGGCATGGGCGAGCGCTACGACGTGATCGTGACAGCGAAATCCGGTGCGTTCGCAATCGTCGCGGTACCCGAAGGTAAAACCGATCAGGCCGGCGAGGCCGTCCTACGAACGACCAGTGCGGCAAGGTCACCGAAGGTCGGATCACGCCCATCAGGTCTCACTGGTCAAGTGTTGAACTACGGCGACTTGACGCCGACGGACGCCGTACGGCTCCCCACCCGCAAACCCAATCGCACGGCCACCATCCGGTTGACGGCAAGCATGA
>JANOHI010000201.1:0-2927 GCA_031406385.1 Acidimicrobiia bacterium | reverse complement strand
CGACGAGTTCGGTGAGCGATTCGACGCGCTGTTCCGCGATCTCCGAGCGAGCGCACCAGTTGTGATCACGGCGTCGATCCATGACGTCTTCGCTCCCTTCCCCGTTCGGGCGCCGCTGCGCGAGAGGCTCAACCGGAACGTGGCGACGATGAACCACATCATCAACTCCGCTGTCGCCGAGCACGGCTTGGTCCTCGTCGACCTCGCCGGTCGACCCGACATGTTCACCTCGGCGGTGAGAGCAGTCGACCGTCTGCACCCGAACCGCTACGGCCACCAATTGATCGCCGCCGAGGTCGTCAAGGAGTTGCACGGGCGCAATCACCTGCTCGGCGTCGTGCCGCCGACCGCCGCCCCGGTTCGCCGAGGAGCCGCCGATCTCGCCCATGTCGCCTGGGTGAGCGGCTACGTCAGGCAGAACTGGAAGCGTTGGCGCGAGGAGCTCGCTGCGTCGAAGGCCCGCCAGAGCGGTTCCGCCCACTGACGCGTAACGGCACGCTCCCCAGTCTTCGGACGGAGTCTCAGCTTCGCACGAGACGACCGGGACGAGCTCCGGTGTCGGCGTCGTGGCGACGGGTCATGACGCCGTTGCACATGGTCGCCACGTAGCCCTTCACCGGCTGGATGAGCCTGGTTCCCCCGGCCGGAAGGTCGTGGTGCGCCACCGGCGGTGACACCCGGAGGCCAGCGTGGTCGATCACATTGATGTCCGCGCGCATACCAACCTTGAGGCTCCCGCGATCGTGAAGCCCATAGAGCGCAGCGTTGCGTGAGGTCTGCTTGGCAACCATGAACTCCAGCGGGATCTGCTCGCCGCGATGACGATCACGGGTCCAGTGGGTGAGCTGGGTGGTCGGCATCGTGCCGTCGCATATCAGGGTGACATGGGCACCGGCGTCGCTGAGCCCGGTCACGGTGTGCTCATCGAGGAGCATCTCCCGGAGAACTTCCATGCGCGCATAGCAATCCACCGTGCTCAGAGATGCGAACCGCGTTCCGCCCTCGCTGATGAGGAAGTCGTAGAGGTACTCGAGCGGATCGCGCCCTTCCGCCCGCGCCATTGCCCCCAAGGTCGCGTCCTTGGTGGGCTCGTAGTCGACCGGATCGTTGAGCGGAAACACCACGGCGGCGCTGCGACCGAAGAGCCCGTAGACGTTCTCCATCGAACCGGGGGCCTCGGGCTTCACGCTGGACTCCGCCAGCAGCTTGGCCTTGATGTCCGGATTCGCCATGGCGATCGCCCGTTCGGCAATCGGCAACTTGGCGAGGAGCTCGATGTAGGTGGGCTTGCGCATGAACGCGTGATAGGCGCTCAGGCCGGTGAGGAAGCCGATCGGGCGTGAAGCAACCTGCGGGTGAAGTTGTGCGCCGGCGTCGTTGGCAGTCGCCGTGAGGCGAAGGATCTCCCGCCAGAGATTGGGGTCGTAATCGGCCGACTGCACAAGGGTGAACGTGACCGGTCGACCGCTCACCTCGGAGAAGCGCCGCATCAGGTCGTGCTCGGCCTCCTGGGTCGTCTTCTCCCCACCCAGGTTCTGGAGCTTGCCAACGGTTCCCGCCGGGATCATCTCGAAGACGCCCTTGCCGACGCGCCGCATCCCCTCAGCGATGCCGAGCAGTTCTTCATCGGCGGCGAAGGTTCCCGGCACGGGCGTACCCCACAACGACCGATGGCCGATGGTCCGCGATGTGCTGAAGCCGAGCGCGCCCGCGCTCACCGCCTCCTCGACGATGCGCGCCATGGTGGCGATGTCATCAGCAGTCGAATCTTCGTTCAGCCGTCCGCGCTCCCCCATCGCATAGAAGCGAACGGAGCCGTGGGGGATCTGGGTGCCGACGTCGAGCGCATACTCACGCTTCGCCAGGTAGTCCATGTATTCGGGGAAGGTCTCCCACGCACCCCACTCCATCCCTTCATGGAGGGCCGACCCGGGGATGTCTTCGACCCCTTCCATGAGCTCGATGAGCTCCTTCTCACGCCCGGGAGGGACAGGCGCGAAACCGACCCCGCAGTTGCCCATGACGACTGTCGTCACGCCGTTGTCGGCCGACGGCGCCAGCGCAGAATCCCAGCAGACCTGACCGTCGTAGTGCGTGTGCACGTCGACCCAGCCGGGGGTCACGATCGCACCGTCGGCCTCGACCACCTGGCGGGCTGTCGCCGTGATCGATCCGCCGACTTCGGCGATCCTTCCGTCGACAACCGCCACATCACCGGTGCGTCGTGTTGCGCCGGTGCCGTCGACGATTGTTCCGCCCTTGATCACGTAGTCATACATCACCCAAAGGTTACGGCGTCGTCGCCACGGAACCCAAGCTCCGCTGCTTCCGCAAGGCGTTGGGCTGCGGGCCGGGATGTTTTCGCCGATCTGTTCTACGCTGCCGACGATGGAGGTTCGTCATGATCTCGTGGAGGCACATCGGGCGTCGTTTCGCCACGTTGCGTCACCCGGGGCATGCCTGACCGCCGTCCAACGCATTCGCCTCGCCGAGATCGCCCGTGACGCGTACGTCGAGGCCGAGCCGTCGCCGCCATGGGTACGTCGCTACCCCGAGGCCACCGAGAACCTCGCCTTTCGACTCGCCCGCCATGCCGGCACGTTCAGCTTCGACCTCTACGAACGAGCGATAGCCGAAGGCATGAGCGCGCTGGTGTGGGTGGAAGTGGTCGGGGTCGTGATCGCCACCGTTCCCGTCGTCGCGTTCGCGCGAGCGGTTGGGTCGGACATCGCGCCCTTCCCGGGGCCAGTCCATGGCCGTCCGACAGGGCGCGTTGCAACCGATCTCGTTGACGCAACCCTGAACTGGGTACCTGTGGCCGCACCGGCCGACCGGACAGCAGCAGTGGTCCAGGCGCTGAGTGCCCTTCCGGGCGAGTGGGAAAACCTGTGGCGTCTCGCATCGGCGCAGTACATGAGTGATCGACA
>JANOHI010000181.1:0-10449 GCA_031406385.1 Acidimicrobiia bacterium | reverse complement strand
AATCGAACGAGTTGTGAGCAGACGCCGCGCCCCCGGTCAATACAACGATGAGCATCGCGAGCCCGAACACGGCCGCAAGACGTTTGAACAAATTGGCCTCGTGACCCGGGGAAGGTTGCGTTCGCACAGCGCGATCAGGAGTTCTTGACACACAGTGGCCAGCTAGCTGTCGCCGGGTAACCCGGCGACAGCGAAGGGTGATCGAACTCAGGCGGCCAACAGTTTCTGCATCTCGGCGATTTCGCCTTCTTGAGCGGAAACAATGTTAGCGGCTAGATCCTTCACGACTGCAGCTTTGCCGTCGGTCTCTGCGGTTTTACTCATCGTGACCGCACCTTGGTGATGGCGGACCATCATGTCCAACCACAACTTGTCGAACGCCGGACCGGTCGCCGCTTCGAGTCCGGTCATCTCCGCTGCCGTCATCATTCCCTCCATTCCGGGCATGTCCGCCATGTCGTCCATGTCCATGCTCGAATGATCCATACCCGCCATCTCGTCCACAGGCTGCCCCCACTCTTCAAGCCAACCAGTCATCAATTGGATCTCCGGATCCTGCGCACCCTGGATGCGGGTCGCCAAATCTTTCACCGCGGTGCCGGCCTCGCGGGCCGGGTCAAGGGCAATGGTGGCCATCTCGACCGCCTGCTGATGGTGCGGGATCATGCCCTGTGCAAAGGTCACATCACCCGCATTGAACGCAGCGTCGGCAGGAATCGTGTCAGCCGCAGCAGCGTCCGCGGGCACGCTGTCAGCCGGGGCGGTGTCGACCGAAACGGTCTCGGCTACCGTGTCAGTTGCTGCGCTATCAGACGACGACGAGCACGCACCGAGAGTGAGCACGAGCGTAAGGGGAAGTGCGACGATCGCAATCGGGCGAAGTTTCATTGGGGGTCTCCTCATTGCCGAACAAGAAGGGCTAATCCTACACCATGTCGTAGTCGGGTCCTGGCTGTTCAGACGTCCCGGTTCTGATGGCTGGGTCGCGCTTTCGCACAGAGTGGGCGACAACCATACCGACCACCGCGACGAGAGTGATGGCGATCACCCGTGCCGGGCCGAGCTCGGCGAGATAGTTCGCTACCGACGCCCGCCTGCGGTCGACGCCCGAAACCAGCCCGTCGGTCGAAAGGTTTCCTGAGTAGACCCGCAAGTCCCAGCGCGCATACCACATTGAGTACCCGCCGCTCAGAATCATCATGATGCCGCCGACCTTCGGCGCGTAGCGAGACGCGCGTCGGAAAGCGTTTCGTGGTGAACGGGCGACGACGACCCCGATAGCGAGCGCCGCAACAACGATGCCCATGCCGGTTGCGTAGGCACCGTAGGTGATGAACCCGCCAAGAGCGGAACGTCGCCGCCCCACGGCGACGATCGCCAGGAACGGGCCGACGGTGCATGACAGCGACGACACCGCGTAGGTGACACCGAAACTCACCATCGATACGACACCGCGACCCGAGGTCCGGTGCCGGGTGATCAGGGTCGGGAGCGCCACTTTGCCTCCGAAAAGCACAGCGACCCCGGCCAGGACAACGAGCGCCCCGACGACGAGCGTGACGAACGGGAGGCGTTGTTGGAAGCTCGTCGAGACCCGGTCGAGGATCACCCCAGCGAGGGAGAACACGGCCACGAATCCGGCCGTTACGGCGACCGCTGAGCTTGCCGCGCGGGCGAGCCGTTCAGGGGTGGTGGTATTGGCGTCGACTGAGCCGACGAACAGTCCGATGTATGCGGGGAGCAGGGAGAAGCCGCACGGGTTGACCGCCGCGACCATCCCGGCAGTGATGGCCAGCGCCACGGGCGCGTTCATGGCTTGTTCACGTCCCCCTGATCAGTGACGACATCCGCGCGACTGCACGCTGTTGCACCCGGGACCTCATGACGCTCGGAGAGATTCGCCGATCGAAGCAGCGAGACGCTGTTCCGAAACACCCCCGAACTCCTCCGGCAGAGCGACCGCGGGTGCCGACACGACCAGATCACCGCGATCCGTCATCCCCGTCGCGCAGCCACTGAGGATCACCGCAAGCAATGCGGCCGAACCCGCTTTGCACGCACGTCGGACCCCACCCGAGCCGGTAACGAGTCGTTTCACTTGACGGGCTGGTTTGGATTGGTCTCCAGGAGCGATCGGCCGCTCTTTTCCCATGCCAACATCCCGCCGTCGAGATCAGACACATCTCGGTACCCGAGCCGGACCAGTTCTGCTGCGGCGATCGCCGACATTCGCCCCGACCGGCAGTACACAAGCAACGGCGTGTCGAAGTCGGCCGGCAGCATGCCTGCCTTCGCGGCGATCTGGTCGAACGGGATCGAAAGTTGCGTGCCATCGATGTCGCCTTCGAACGGAACATGGACATTGATCAACACCGCGTTGCGGCCAGTCCGGGCGGCGAAGCTCGTCGGATCGAGAAGCCCAACCTCCGCACGACCCGCAGAGACGTTCCCTCGCCGACTCGTGGAAGAACCATGATCCATCGACGACTTCGCGTCCGACGACATTGCGTCACCATGATCCATTCCAGGCATCCCAAGGCCGAAATAGAGCGCAACAACCGCAGCCCCGACGACGCCAGCAGTCACCAGCATCTTCGACTGCGACTGGTTTGATGCCTTGTCATCCACCCGACCCACGTTACTACGACATCACGTCGTAGACGAACCCCGGCGATTGCGGACAGATGCACGTTCCTCGTCCGAATGCGATCGGCACCGGGACACCCCGTCCGCTAGGCCATCGGCGATCGATCGCACTCGGGGCCTCCGGAGGGCTCCTACCCTTCCCGGAAGCACTCGGGGTATCGAACGTTGCGGTCGCCGTTCAGGGTCAACTCTTCGGCATGGCCATGATCGTCTCGTTTAGTCTCGGGCTCGCCTCGGTCTTGGTGGCGATCGGCATCTTGCTCGTCCGCGCACGACGTGCCCTCAATCGTTTCACCAACACTCCCGACATGATCACCACCACGTGGCTGCCGGTGTTCAGCGCGGCAGTTGTTTCGTTCCTCGGCCCGGCAATTCTCTCCGGCCGGATCGTCTGAGCCGACACCCTTTGAACGGGTCGAAGACAGCGCGCTGCTACCGACCGAAGCGGCGGAGTCGCAGACTGTTTGACACGACGAAGACACTGGAGAACGCCATTGCAGCTCCCGCGATGAGCGGGTTCAGGTAGCCCAGAGCAGCTAGTGGGATGGCGGCGACGTTGTACGCAAATGCCCAGAACAGGTTCGCTTTGATCGTGGCGAGTGTCCGTCTCGACAGCCGGATCGCGTCGGCCGCAGCTCGAAGATCACCTCGGACCAACGTGAGATCGGCGGCTTCGATGGCAGCGTCGCTGCCGGTACCCATCGCCAGTCCAAGGTCAGCCTGTGCAAGTGCCGCGGCATCGTTGACCCCGTCTCCGACCATGGCAACAACCCGACCCTGCGCCTGGAGGTCCTTGATTCTGGCCACTTTGTCCGCCGGGAGCACGTCGGCAATAACTTCGTCGATCCCCACGGTCTCGGCCACCGTCCGCGCCACCGTCTCGTTGTCCCCCGTGAGAAGAATCGGACGCAGACCCAACGCCTTCAACTGTTTGATTGCCTCCGCGCTCGTTGGTTTCGCGGTGTCGGCCACAGTGAAAAGTGCGGCGGCTTTTCCGTCGATCGCCGCGACGATCGCAGTCCGACCGGCGTGCTGAGCATCGAGTTGCGCCTTGACGAGCACGTCGGGCATGACCACGGACCAGTCAGCGAGCAGCTGCGGGCGACCGGCCACGACGGCCCGGCCGGCAACAACGCCTTGCACCCCAAGACCCTCGTGATTGGCAAACGACTCGACCAGTTGCAACGTCCCGAGCTTTTCCTGGGCGGCCGAAGCGATGGCCTTGGCGACCGGATGTTCCGACGCGTGTTCCACTGCACCGACGAGCCCGAGGATCTCGTCAGCATCGAACCCCGGGGCCGGGATCACGTCGACCAGCGACATGCGGCCCGTGGTGACGGTGCCGGTCTTGTCGAGCACGATGGTGTCAACGCGTCGAGTGGACTCCAGGATTTCTGGTCCCTTGATCACGATGCCCATCTGCGCACCGCGGCCGGTGCCGACCAGCAGCGCGGTCGGTGTGGCCAGCCCAAGGGCACACGGACACGCGATAATAAGCACACTTACCGCAGCCGTGAACGCCGCCTGACCGCCCTCACCCCGCACCAGCCAGTAGGCCAGCGTCAACGCGGCCAGACCGATCACCACAGGCACGAACACGGCCGAAACCCGGTCGGCCAACCGCTGCACCGGCGCCTTCCCCGTCTGGGCCTCCTCGACCAGCCGAGCGATCTGGGCCAACGCCGTGTCCGAACCGACCCGGGTGGCCCGCACCACCAACCGCCCGCCCACGTTCACCGTCGCACCGGAGACCGGGTCACCGACGCGCACCTCAACCGGGACACTCTCCCCGGTCAGCAGCGACGCGTCAACCGCCGACGAACCCGATTCGACCACCCCATCGGTGGCGACCTTCTCGCCGGGCCGAACGACGAAACGCGTGCCTACCACCAGCGTCTCGATCGCCACCGTTCGCTCGGTGCCATCAAGATCAAGGACGGTTGCTTCCTTCGCCCCGAGTGTCAACAACGCCCGCAACGCAGCTCCAGCCTGTCGTTTCGCTTTGCTCTCGAAGTACCGACCGGCGAGCAGGAACACAACCACCGCCGACGCGACTTCGAGATACAGATGTCCGGCTGCGCTGTCACGACGCAGCGTCAACTCAAAGCCCATTCTCATGCCCACCATGCCGGCATCTCCGAAGAACAATGCATACAGCGACCAGATATAGGCCGACAGGGTACCGACCGAAATCAATGTGTCCATCGTCGTGGCCCGGTGGCGGGCGTTCATCCACGCAGCCCTGTGAAATGGCCAGCCACCCCACACGACGACCGGCGACGCGAGCGTGAGAGCCAACCACTGCCAATTGTCGAACTGCGCGGCCGGGACCATCGACATCACCGCTACAGGCACGGCCAGCAACGTCGACACCAAAAGTCGGTGGCGCAGTTCAGCGACGTGGCGTTGCGCGTCAACGTCCTTCGCCGATTCCGTCGGAGGTGACGAAGATGCCGAAGCTGGCCCACGTGCCGCTGCTTCGTCGGCCGCGACGATGCCACGCGTCACGACCGGAACCGCCTGGTAGCCGATCGACGTAACGGCGTTGACAAGCTGATCCGTCGTCACCGAACCGTGAGCCGAACTCACCGTCGCCTGCTCGGTCGCATAGTTGACGGTGGCTTCGACACCGTCGATTTTGTTCAGCCGCTTCTCGATACGTGCCGCGCACGACGCACACGTCATACCGGTGATGTCGAGACGAACCGTGTCGACATCGGCGAGGACCGAGTCCAAGGTAGGTCCGGCTGACGTCGGGGCGGTCATGCGGTGACCTCGAAACCGGCCTCCGCAATGGCGTCGCGAATCGCAGACTCATCGAGCTCATCACCGGACACGACAACCGCCTTCGTGTCGAGACTGATCGCCACGTCGACCACACCATGCACCTGCGTCACTTCGGCCGTGATGGCCGAGACGCAGTGTCCGCAAGACATCGACGGGACTTCGAAGGTGAGACTGTTGGTGGCCATGGTGACGCTCCTTGTTGTGAACTTCCTTGTTGTGAAACTTCCTGACTGATACGGTAGGGGGGTAACCTACATCTGTCAAGGAGACCGACACATGACACCCGGCTACTCAGCCAACAAGGCAGACCACCTCACCCGGCTCCGCCGCATCGAGGGCCAGGTACGAGGACTGCAACGCATGGTCGACGAAGACGCGTACTGCATCGACGTTCTCACCCAAGTCGCGTCAGTCAGCAAAGCGTTGCAAAGTGTCGCGGTGAACCTGCTCGACGAACACCTTCACCACTGCGTGTCCAGCGCCATTTCGCCCGGCGGCCCCGAAGGCGCCGACAAAATCGCCGAAGCCACAAAAGCCATCCAGCGACTCCTGAAGTCCTGACGCGGGCGACTGACAATCCAAGCCGAGCGGTTCATACGAGGCGCTTCGCACGAATCGCGTCCAGGCGGTGGTGATACTCCTCAACGTCGATTTCACCACGGGCGAATCGATCGTGAAGCACGGCTTCAGGTCCCGTCGCCAACGGCGGAGTCGACGGCACCGAAGCCCTAGTCAGACCGCCGTTCCGGACCGCATTCGTGACGACCCAAACAACTCCGACCCAGAACGGCACCATGACCAAGACCATGACCAACCAACCCAAACCACCCATGCCGTCATGCCATCCGTCGTCCCAATGCACCGTGGCTACCCTCCGCCAACTCGAGGCGAGTGGGCTCTACAACCATGCGCCGAGTCGCTGCGCACCGGTAGGGCCTAACGTCCCGCCCGTCACGTGCCGCTCGACTCCTGCCTCGATGCCATCCGAAACGCAAGCGGCGAGCCGACCGAATCCCGCGTGACCACGGAACGTGACAACCTGAAAGGCCAATGGCACGCGCGCCTAGGTGACGCGAACCCCGGCGAAGACGGCCAGAGCAACGGCCGTACGCAGAGTTTGCAGACGACGATATCTGAAGATCGACTGCGACGATTTCCGGGGTTCGTTGTCGACATTATCTGAGGCAGCAGCGACGAAGCGGTACTGTAGGGCCCGTGCCGACCGATCTTCTTGCCCGACGTGCGCTTGGTGTCGCCGATCGACGGGCGCGGATCTCCCGGGTGGTCATCGTCAACGGTCCCCGGCAGTCGGGCAAAACCGTGCTGATGCGAATGCTGCAGGAATCGACCGGGGGTTCTTGGAACACCCTCGACGACGCCAAAACGCTTCTCGCCGCCCGGCGCGATGCCGGGGGATTCGTTCGGGAGAGCGAACGTCCGCTGTTCGTCGACGAAGTGCAGCGCGCCGGAGAGCCGTTCATCCTTGCCGTGAAAGCGGCAGTCGATCTCGACGACACTCCTGGCCAGTTCTACCTGGCCGGTTCAACCCGCTTTCTCTTCGAACCGCGTCTTTCGGAATCACTCGCCGGGCGGGCGCTGTTTGTTGACCTCTGGCCGCTCTCGCAGGGTGAGATCGAGGGAACGGCCAATGAAGACTTCATCACTCGTGCGTTCGCCGGCTTCGAGACACTCCTCGCCCCGATAACCGTACGTGCGCATATCGAATCGCGTCACGCCACGATGGAACGCGTGTGCCGCGGAGGAATGCCCCAGGCGATCCGGCTTACCGGACGCGATCGACGCGAGTTCCTCAGCGGATACGCCCGCGCGCTCGCATCTCGCGACGTCACCGAGATCGGTCGCCTTCCAACGTCGTTCAACCTGCCGACGCTCATGCGCGTCCTAGCCGGCCGAACGTCGAACGAACTCAACATCTCCGAGATCGCCCGAGTGATCGGCGCCAGTCCCGATGTCACCAGGCGAGTTGTCGCGATGTTGGAGACGGTTTACTTCCACTACCTCATCCCGGCCTGGTCGAGAAACCTCACGGCGAAGGCCGTTCGTCGTCCGAAACTCCACGTCACCGATTCCGGACTCGCTACGGCGCTCTGTGGACTCGACGCCGACGCGTTGCGTCGGCCGGAGAGCTCCGTGAGCGGTGCATTCCTCGAGTCGTTCGTCGTCGGCGAAATAGCCCGACAACTCTCGTGGTCCGACACCGAAGCATCGATGTTCCACTGGCGCGACCGCGACGGCGCCGAAGTCGACATCGTGCTCGAACACCCCAACGGCACCGTCGTCGGCATCGAGGTCAAGGCGTCGTTCGATGTACATGCGGGCGACGCGAAAGGCCTTCGGGCGCTCCGTGATCGACTCGGGCCAACGTTCATTGCCGGGATCGTGTTGCACTGCGGCGATCGAGTGCAACGACTCGACGAGCGGATCGTCGCGCTACCAATCGCTGTGCTGTGGTCTTGATGACCTACCCGTCGGAGGTCTGTCACGATGGCTGATAAGACGGAGCATGGTGACGGGATAGTGCCGGCGAGGCCGTCAGGGACGGTGACGTTACTGTTCCTCGACGTGGAGGGCTCCACGAAGTTGTGGGCGGCCGACAAGGACGCGATGTCGGCGTCGTCGTTGGTGCACGACGCGATCCTGCGTGGTGCTATCGAGGGCAGCGCCGGTTACATATTCACGACCGCGGGTGACTCGTTCGCTGCCGCGTTCGGGCGAGCTTCCGACGCGGTCCGGGCCGCAACCGAATCGCGACGCGCGCTTACGGACGCGACCTGGCCTGGCCCGGTGCTACGCGTGCGTATGGGTTTGCATCTTGGTGAGGCCGAAGAACGCGGCGGTGACTACTTCGGCCCCGTCGTGAACACCGCAGCACGCGTCGAGACTGCTGGGCATGGTGGGCAAGTGCTGGTCACCGACGCCGTTCGCACTGCCGCCGGTGTGACTGACGTGAGCGACCTTGGTATGCGCACGTTACGTGATGTCGCCGAACCACTCCGACTGTTCCAACTCGGCACCGACACGTTCCCCGCGTTGCGCGTCATCGACCCGTCGATGTCGAACCTGCCCGTCCGCCCCACCCGACTGATCGGCCGCGAAACCGAGATGGCGCGCATCCGCGGACTCCTCGCCGAGAGCCGACTCGTCACCCTCACCGCGGTAGGTGGGTCAGGAAAGACCCGCCTCGCTATCGCCGTTGGTGAAGCCGAGTTGCCCCATCACCGCTCCGGTGTGTGGTTCGTTGATCTCACCGCGGTCAGCAACGGCGCCGACGTCCCCGCAGCGATCGCCAACGGGCTCGGACTCAACCTCGCCACCGGTGACCACACAAAACAGATCCTCGCGTTTCTCGCCGACAAACCGGCGTTGGTAATAGCGGCCCTCGGCCCGCTGCCGAGGTCCGCGCCGACGACTCCAGCTCGGTCGATGAGAACAACGCGAGGCGCGCGTCGTTGCTCCGATTCGTCGCGTTGTCCCGGGCCGGCATGGGCGGCCAGGCGATCGGCCATTTCCAAGGCGAGTTCGATACCGGTAAACCCTGCGCCAATGATTGCGATGCAGGCCGAGCGGTCACCGGAATCGGCGGCGATTTCAGCGAGACGGTGATCGAAACGAATCGCTTCCTGTTGCGTGTCGACCGCGGAACCCCGTTCCCGGGCCACTACTTCCAATCCGCGATTGCGCCGATGCGGATCCGGTCAGTGTCGCCACTGGGCAGGGCTTCGCCGATCGCGGCGATGAGGAGGGTGGCGACTGTCTTGCCCAGGAGCGAACGGTTTCGTTGGAGCAGGGTCGTTCGAGCGTCAGCGGGTTCGATGACGGCGAGTTCGGTGGCGACGACACGCCCGAGATCACTGAGTGCCGTCGTGATCTGCTCGAAAAGACCAAGGGCCTTCGACACCGACATTCCACTGGCCACGAGATCAGCGATCATCGTCAACGCCGCCGGACTGCGAACAAGCCATTGCGACTTTTCTACTCCTGGACTGATCAGGCCCGCGCGGGCAGCGCTCCGACGATTCGAGGCTGTTGTCAGCGCAGGAACCATTGCGATCAACTGCTCCTGGGTGATGCGCATGGGTGCTTCATCGACCGGCGCGCCGGGCTGGCCCCCGTCAAGCCCGAGCACGGTGCGAACGTCGCTCCCGCTCTTCCATGCGTCGAAGAGGTCACGCATCCCAGCGAGGGAGTACCCGCGCTCCTGCAACCGTGCGATCGCCGCGAGTCGTTCGCGGTGTGACGTCCCATAACGACCGACGCGGCCATGACGGGCCGGAGGGTCGAGCAGCCCAAGGGTCTGATATTGGCGGATCGTTCTCGTCGGAACCCTCGTCGCGGCGGCGAGTTCGTCGATGGTGAACAGTTCGTCCATACCTTCCAGTCTAGACCTTGACATCATTCATTGTTACGGTATTTACTGTAGCTATGTCGGAACCGGAACGCATTGGGGAGGCCATCGCAGCAGTCATTTCAGCCGTCGCTGGTTCGCCGGCCACGCTTGCCGGTGTGCCGCAAAGGTTGAGCGGCGGATTCTGGGCTCAGATCTGGGGTTTCGATCTCGCCGACACCATGCCGGTCCCGTTCAATCGGCCAATGGTTGTTCGGGTCATGCCGGACCGAACAGCTGGGATTCGCGAGGCGGTCGTGCAACGGATCATCGCCGAAACCGGCTTCCCCACACCCCGGGTCCTCGCGTCTGGCACCGCTCCCGGCTTGGGGGAGTCATACATGGTGATGGAACGAATCCACGGCCGAACGCCACTCGGCGGACTCCGCCTCGGTCCCGAACTGCTCGGACTCCCCAAGCTCCTGCGCCGCCTTCCGACCATGCTCGCCGCCACAGCGAACGCACTGCACGCCATCGACCCCGACGTGATGCGAACTGCCCTCGAGGACGCAGGCGTCGGGTCTCGGGTGTCCAACAATCCTTTTCGTTTGCGCATCGAATCGGCCGTGATCGAATGCCCGTCAGCTGGATTCGCCGAGTTCGTTCGCTGG
>JANOHI010000153.1:0-7221 GCA_031406385.1 Acidimicrobiia bacterium | reverse complement strand
TCGGCCATCCAGTTGTCATCGCGGGCCATGACAGACGCAATGCGCAGGGCGAAGCACTTCTTCCCGAGCAGCGCGTTCCCGCCGTAGCCCGAGCCGAACGACCAAATCTCCCGGGTCTCCGGGAAATGGCAGATGTATTTGTTGTCCGCGTTGCACGGCCACTTCACGTCCGTCTGACCTTCGACGAGCGGCATCCCGACGGAGTGCAGGCATGGGACGAAGTCGCCATCGCCGAGCGTGTTGAGAACGCGCTGACCCATCCGGGTCATGATGCGCATGGACACTGCGACGTAGGCCGAGTCGGTGAGTTCCACGCCGATGTGGGCAATGGGGGACCCGATCGGCCCCATCGAGAACGGCACGACGTACATCGTCCGGCCGGCCATGCAGCCGTCGAAGAGCCCGGTGAGGGTTGCCTTCATTTCAACCGGATCGCGCCAGTTGTTGGTGACGCCGGCGTCGGCTTGATCGTTGGAGCAGATGAAGGTGCGATCTTCGACACGGGCAACGTCGCCCGGGTCGCTCGTCGCGAGATAGGAGTTCGGACGCTTGGCCTCGTCGAGTCGGGTGAAGGTGCCGTTGTCGACGAGGAGTTGGCAAAGCCGGTCGTACTCCTCGGCTGAGCCGTCGCACCATTCGACACGGGCGGGCTTGGTCAGGGCCGCGACGTCACCAACCCACGCAAGCAGCTTGGCGTTGGTGGTGGGTGCAGCGGTGGTTGTGATTGCCGTGGACATCGAAGCTCCTGAGACGTTGCTGGCGCCAAAGCGTCGGTCGACAAGGACCGATGCTGTGTGCTGAGAACTGTAAGAGCCCAACTTCTTTCGCGGGTCCGGCCGACTCTGCATGACCCGGAGGTCAGTCGAAGCCGGGAGTTCCCATGTCGAGCTCCGAGCCGAGTCCGAGTTTCGTGGCGAGGCCCTGGTCATTCACGCCGAACACGACGCGCTGACCCTGACGAAGCATGCGAAAAATCGAACCGTGGAGCGCGTCGTCTGCGAGGTCGTATTCGGTCCGCTCCGGGTTATCGCGCAGAAGAACTCCCTGGCGGGTCACTGGGTCATAGGACTTCACAACGCCCTGCATGTCGATGCGCCTCCTCGAAGAGCAACTACGGATGAAGCGGGCAGGCTACCGGACGGATCCGGGCCTTCCCCGAGTCTGGCCGATCCTGCGACCGGACATCAATACGAGTGAAGGAAAACCTGGTTCCATCTATGTCGGAGATGGCCCATCGTCGTAGGGTCGAACGACACCGGCGACCCGGGCGATGGTCCCGAGGATGTCGTTTTCGCAACCCCGGACGCGAAACGAGACGCCCCAACCGAACGGTCGAGAGCGTCTCGTGGCTGGCAGCGGGTGACCGCGAGCAAAGCGGGTACCAGCGCGCTCGGCCGGTGGTGCCGGCCGGAGAAAACGGAGTTACTTGGCTGCGGGAGTGTGGGATGCCTTGACAATTTTGCCGGCGCGAAGACAACCGGTGCAGACATTGACACGCTTCACGCCGCCGCCGACCACGGCGCGGACCCGTTGGATATTCGGATTCCACCGGCGCTTGGTGCGGATGTGGGAATGGCTCACGCTCATGCCGAACGAGGGCTTCTTGTTGCAGATCTCACAGACCGAGGACATGACAGTTCCTTTGTTCGTCACGTCGCCTGACGTAACCACTCCAGCAAATGACTCACGCAGACCGACGGAACCGTCTGTTTGCGAGCGGTAGATCGTACCAGCTGCGGACCGTCCCCACGGTCCGCAGCGAGGCACCCGGACCGCCCACGTGAGATTCCGGCTTGCGGAGATCGTTCGGACCGACCAGAGGCGCCGGTGGCTCGTAGGATCTTGTACCCATGTCTGCAGCAGAGTCCCTCGCTCCCGCCAGTGCACGGACCGTGCTCACCACCGACGACCTTGTCGGTTGGATTTTGGCCTTCCGTGATGGCCTTCGAGCCAACCAGTCGGCGATGAACCGTCTCAACGTGTACCCGGTCCCCGACGGCGACACCGGCACCAACATGGCCCTCACCTCCGAAGCGGTGGTCGCCGAGTTGGCGACCGCAGCCGACAAGGCGCCCCTGACCGTCGCGTCGGCCTGCCAGGCCATCGCCCACGGGTCGCTGATGGGTGCTCGTGGAAACTCCGGAGTGATCCTCTGCCAGATACTGCGTGGCCTTGCCACCGAATGCCGAACCCACGATTCGATCGACGCCCCCACCTTCGCCCGGGCCCTCGCTGCCGCCTCGACGGCGGCCTACGGCGCCGTGATGAAACCGGTCGAAGGCACGATCCTCACGGTTGCGCGGGGTGCCGCCGAGGCCGCCGCGGCGCTGCCGAGCTCGGCGTCGATCCTCGAGGTCGTCGAGACGGCCCGCTCCGGAGCTGCTGATGCCCTTGCCTCTACGCCCGACCTCCTTCCGGTGCTGAAGGCCGCCGGAGTCGTCGACTCGGGGGGCACCGGCTACTTGGTGCTCCTCGACGCCCTCCTCCACCAACTCGACGGACGAGTGATTCCTCCGGTCGAGGCGCCCGGGAATGACCTTCCGCCCGATCCGCTGAGCGACCCCCAGCTCTCGCGTTCGCCCGACGGCGCGAAGGGCGTGGAGGAGTTGCGCTACGAGGTGATGTATTTCCTCGAAGCGCCGGACGAGTCGATCGAAGGGTTCAAGGACGCGTGGGCCGCAATCGGTGACTCGATCGTCGTGGTGGGTGGCGATGGCCTCTGGAACTGCCATATTCACACCGACGACGTCGGCGCGGCGATTGAGGTGGCCCTCGACATTGGTCGGCCGCGAACGATCCGGGTCACCGATCTCCAGGAAGAAGTGGAGGAGGAGCGGTGGGTTCGCGAGGCGACCGGTGCATCAATTGTCGACGAAGCACCGCACGTGCACGAGCCCTGCGAGACCGCGGTCGTCGTGGTCGCCACGGGCGACGGCATTCGACGTCTGTTTCTTTCGCTCGGCGTGCAGCAGGTGGTCACGGGCGGTCAGTCGATGAACCCGTCGACGGCGCAGCTCCTCGAGGCGGTCGAGGCCTGTCCTGCTGACAGCGTCGTCATCCTCCCGAACAACAAGAACATCATTGCTGTTGCGGAACAAGTAGGCGCGCTTACCACTAAGCAAGTGCGGGTGATCGGCACGCGTGGCGTCACCGAAGGTCTTGCGGCGGCCATGCAATACGACCCGCAGGGCGGGATCACTGCGAACGCCACCTTGATGCTGGCAGGGGCAACGGCCGTGGTCAGCGGCGAGGTCACGGTGGCGGTGCGCGATTCCTCATCCGACGCCGGCCCGATCTTCGAGGGTGACCATCTCGGAATCACCCGCACCGGCGGCATCGTCGTTGTGCAGCGGGAGTTGGCCGATGCGTGCACCGGCCTTCTCAGTTCGATCATCGATGATGGCCACGAGATCGTGACCATCATCGAAGGCGAGGGTTCGACGGCCGGAACGACGCGGATCATCACGGAGTGGCTGGCCGACCACCGCCCCGATGTCACCGCCGAAGTGCACCACGGCGGTCAGCCCCTCTACCCGTATCTCTTCGGGGCGGAGTAGCAGCGTGAACCGGATGGTGAAAGGAGAAGCTGATCCCGATCTGCTGATTGGCTCATCGGGGCTCGGCGGGATTGTGCTTGGGAGCGCCCAGTTCTGGTCCCCGCCCGATGTACTGCGACCGTAGGGGTCCGTCACAGAGCGCGCGCGAGGTTTCTGTGGTGGACCGGAAGGCTTGGCAATCGTGGCAAGGACCGGTAGGGCGAATGGCCCATTGTCCTCAACACGTCCGGGAGCCGCGTCGATGAGTCCCCAATGCCGGGAGCATCGTCGTCGAACGCGTCGGACGATCGACCCGTGGTGCCGCTCATCGGTCCCGACAACTTTCACGGGCCACTCGATATGCGAGAGCCGCAGCGGACCGATCGCCGCTCGAGTGAGCGGCGAAGCGACGGACCGGGTCGTCGACCCGAGGACCTCGCTGCCTTGCGCCGACGATACGTGCACGCAGTGGTCGGTGTCGTTGCCGGGTTCACTTCGATCGTATCGGCCGGATTTGCGCTCTTCCAACCGCCGCTCACTCGGCGAGCGAGCGAGTTATGCGGCGATGGCCTCGGCGGCCAGGTCATCATTCATCGCGGGCTCAGCTGGCTGTGGATTCCCGCCATGCTCGCCCTCGTGATCGCCGTCGTGGTCCCGCACCGCAAACAACGACCTGTCCTGACATTGCTCTGCGCCGGGCTAGTACTTGGCATGGGCGCAGGAGCTTTGCTGCAAGTCGAGACGGTCATCGCCGGTCTCTGCCTGGCGTAGCTATCCCGGCTGACGCGTGTGTTGAGATAGTGCGTTCGGTAGCGTCCAGAGCGACCGCAAGCAACATCACAGGTAGGGGGCGGTCAGCCTCCGTCGGCGAGCGCTTCGAGGACCCCGTCGCCGTAGCGTTCGAGCTTGGTTTCGCCGACGCCGGTGACCGAGGCCAACTCAGCAAGGGTTGACGGGTATCGCGTCGCGATCTCCCGCAGGGTGGCGTCGTGGAAGACCACGTAGGCCGGCACGCCCTGCTCTTTGGCTGCTGCCGCGCGCCACGTTCGCAGTCGCTCGAATCGGTTGGTGGCATCGGGGGCCAGCTCGACCGCAACTGCCTTGGTCCTGCCGCGTGACGAGGAGGGCTTCGCGGCTTTCGGCGCCCGCTCCACTTCGGTGCGCATCATCACCGCGCGTTTGCGGCCCAGCACTTCAGCGCTCGCGTCGGTGAGCACGAGCGTGCCGTAGTCACCTTCTACGCTCACCAGCCCCTGGGCGAGGAGCTGGCGGATGACGCTCCGCCACTCGGTGTCCTTACGGTCAGCGCCGATGCCGAACACGGTCAGCTCGTCGTGGCGATGCTGGAGCACCTTTTCGGTTCGTTTTCCGATGAGGATGTCGATGATCTGACCGGCACCGAACTTTTGATTCCGTTCACGTTGCAGGCGCGACACTGTCGAAAGGATCTTTTGCGCTTCGACGGTTCCGTCCCATTGGAGCGGTGGACTCAAACAGGTGTCGCAGTTGCCGCAGGGCTCACTCGCTTGGCCGAAATAGGCCAGGAGCTGCACCCGCCGGCATTGGACCGTCTCGCACAGCGAGAGCATGGCATCGAGGTGCTCGCCGAGTCGGCGCCGATGCGCGGCGTCGCCGTCGGAGGTGTCGATCATGCGTCGTTGCTGGACCACGTCTTGGAGTCCATAGGCCAGCCATGCAGTCGACGGCAGCCCGTCGCGACCGGCGCGACCGGTCTCCTGGTAGTAGCCCTCGACGGACTTGGGGAGATCGAGATGGGCAACGAAGCGCACGTCAGGCTTGTCGATACCCATGCCGAACGCGATGGTGGCCACCACGATGAGCCCGTCCTCACGAAGGAAGCGTGCTTGGTTCGTTGCACGCACACGGTTATCGAGACCGGCATGGTAGGCAACCGCGGCGATGCCGTTGTCGTTGAGGAACTCGGCGGTCTTCTCGACCGATGCCCGCGAGAGGCAGTACACGATGCCGGCGTCGCCGTCATGCTCACGGCGCAGCAGGTCCAGGAGCTGACGGTTCGGGTTGTCTTTCGCGACAATTCGGTATTCGATGTTGGGCCGGTCGAAGCTGGCCACAAAATGTCGAGCGTCGTCGAGCTTGAGGCGTGTGGTGATCTCGGCGTGCGTGGCCTCCGTGGCCGTTGCCGTCAAGGCGATACGCGGCACGTTCGGCCATCGGTCGTGGAGCTCCGAGAGCATCAGGTATTCGGGACGGAAATCGTGGCCCCATTGCGACACGCAATGGGCCTCGTCGATGGCGAACAAGGCGATGGCTCCTCGTTCGAGCAGACGGATCGTTGACTCGACGCGCAGCCGCTCCGGTGCGAGGTAGAGCAGGTCGAGGCGGCCGGCCAGGAAGTCGCGTTCAACCGCCTGACGTTCCTCAGGCCCCTGCGTCGAGTTGAGGAACGCAGCGCGTGCGCCAACGGCGCGGAGTGCATCGACCTGGTCCTGCATCAGCGCGATGAGAGGCGAGATGACGACGCCGGTGCCGTCCCGGACAAGCGCTGGGACCTGATAGCAGAGCGACTTCCCGCCGCCGGTCGGCATGAGGACGAGCGCATCGCCTCCCTCGATCAGGTGGGTGACGATCGCTTCCTGGTCCCCGCGGAACGAGTCGTAGCCGAACACGCGCTTCAGCACGGATCGGGCTGCGTCGACCGTTCCGCTCACCCCAACAGTGTTAGTCGAACCTGGGTCGGCACAGCGCGTTGGGTCGGTTGGTCGCGTTGGGTCGGGAGAATCGCATCAGCGCGCAATTCCCGACCCATCGCGGTGAGCTGACCCAGCAGGCATCGCATGTGCACGCGCTACCGTTCGTCGAGTGCCTTCGGAGTCGCCACACGTACTGTCCTCGATCGATCAGCTCCGCGAGCTCTATCGCGAACCGAGTCGTCTGGTCCAGAACAAGGTCAAGGCGTCGCTTGATCCGATGAGCGTCGCATTCATTTCCCGCTCGACGTTTCTCGTCATTTCCACCTCGAACCTGCAGGGCCGACTCGACGTGTCGCCACGTGGTGGGCCGCCTGGCTTCGTGCGGGTCCTTGCGTCGGGGGCGATCGCCATCCCCGACCTCAACGGCAACAACCTGCTTGACACGCTCGGCAATATTGTCCAAACCGGGCAGGCCGGGTGCCTGCTCGTGGTTCCCGGTCGTGACGAGACGCTTCGCGTGAACGGTCCGGCGCACGTGTCGGTTGACTCGGAGTTGCTCTGCTCGTTCGACGATCAGTTCCGAACCCCGAAGACCGTCATTGTCGTCAAACCGGTCGAAGTCTTCGTGCACTGCGCAAAGGCGTTCCGGCGGGGCGGCGTTTGGGATCCGGCGACGTGGCCCGACGAGGGCGACGCCACGCCCGACGGGGTCGACATGCTCGCCTGCCAGTTCGAACTTGCCGACGGCGGGGCCCAGCTTCGGTCCGGGTCGGAGGCCGGCTACGCCGCCGATCTCGCCATCGACCTCCCACTCGCTGAGTAGGCCGCTCGTTTTCTCGGTGTCGTGGAACTCCTTCGCGATGGGAATGCGATGATCGCCTGTCGGAGGGGTCGGCCTACGCTCTGCGGCTGTGAGTTCGCGGGCCGATGACGGAATCGAGGCGGGGCGTATAGCCCCATCCACACCACTTCCGCCCATCAGACTATTATTTGCGGCATTAACAATTACATCT
>JANOHI010000148.1:0-6795 GCA_031406385.1 Acidimicrobiia bacterium | reverse complement strand
GCGCAGTTGGTTAGGCGTCTTCCGACGCTCGTTCGATTCGGAGGGTGGAGAGGAGGTCCTCATGGAGTTCCATCCAGACGGTGTGGTAGGAGTCGAGGATGGGTTTGGCAAACCACTCGCGGTTGCCTTTTTTCACCTTGTCCAGGGCCAGTTGCAGGCGAGGCTGGTAATGGTGGTAGCGGTCAAGTGCGGCTGACAGCGCAACGGTGATCGGGGTGACCCCGACGTGCACGTCAGCCAACCGCTTGATGACCCCCGAGTCGTATTCGCGATCGCCGTGGTCGTTGAGAATGTTGCGGTCGAGGTCCCGAACCTGCCAGGCCGTGCAAACGGCAAGAAGATCGGTGTTGAGCACGAGGAACCGCTCGTAGGCGTTCTCCACGACCACCCGTGCACCGCTTGCGGCCAGATCGGCCTCGGCGAGGCGCACCTGCTCTTCCTTTCCCGCCGGGGTGAGGGCGTAGCCGGAGATCCGGCCGCCTTCGAGATACTTGGCGAAACCCTCCTTGACCAGCCCCTGGAGGATCTTGGTCACGGCCGGCGGCTTCATCCCGATGACCGGGCCGATAGCCGACGGCTCGGAGAAGCCCTTCAGCTTGCAGCCATGCAGAACCAAGAAGCGCTGGTCTGAGGTGTGCGGCATGGCTGGCCAGCCTACCCGGGCCGTCCGCCGATGACCGAACCGAATTCGCCGGGAGTGTGGCGAACCCGGTCGGCCTAGTCTCGCAGCCGTGAACGGACGCCTCCTCGTCGGCGCCGACGGCGAAACCCGGTGCTGGTGGTGCGGCACCGATCGGCTGTACACCGGCTACCACGACGATGAGTGGGGTCAGCCGCTTCACGGCGAGGCCCGCGTGTTCGAGAAGTTGTGCCTCGTGGGCGCTCAGGCGGGTCTTTCGTGGATCACGATCCTGCGCAAGCGGGCACGATATCGGGAGGTATTCGAAGGCTTCGATCCCCACACCGTGGCATCGTTCGACGACCGGCAGGTAGAGATACTGATGGCGGACAGCGGCATCGTGCGCAATCGCGCAAAGATCACCGCCGCCATCGACAATGCGCGGGCAACTGTCAAGCTCCTGGAATCGGGGCAGTCACTTGATGCGCTGTGCTGGTCGTTTCGCCCGGAGCCCCGAGCCTCTCGGCTGACGGAACACGACGAGCTACCGGTCACCTGCCCCGAGGCCACGGCGTTGTCCAAGGAGCTGAAGCGACGCGGATTTCGCTTCGTCGGGCCGGTCACGATGTATGCGTTCATGCAGTCGTCGGGAATGATCGACGACCACATGGACGGATGCTGGGTCCGTTCGCATCCGGATCGGCCACCCGAATCGAAGTAGCAACACGAGGCTCACTACTCTTTTCGAGTGCATGAATCGCGGTGGTTGTCTGACAATGAGCAGCACGCCTGGCGCTTGTTTCTCCGTTTTCAGCGCATGTTTGCCGACCGCCTGTCAGAGGATCTTTCGCCGTTCGGCTTGGATTTCACCGATTTCGAAGTGCTGGCATTGCTCTCCGAGGCACCGAACCGCCAGCTTCGTATGACCGAGTTGGCCAACGTTGTCGTGAGTCCCCGCAGTCGACTCACGTACCGGATCAACCAGCTCGAGCACCGGGACCTCGTCGAGAGAATCAAGTGTGAGACCGACCGGCGTGGGTACTTCGCCCACCTGACCGACCTTGGCTGGGACACCGTGCAGTCCCTTGCCCCGATCCACGTATCCGGAGTTCGACGACACCTGTTCGAGCACGCGAACGCCGACGAGGTTTCCGTCATTGCCGCCGTTCTCGAGCGAGCAATCGATCGGCTCGACGAAGTGAACGTCGAGCCAGCGCTCGCCACCGCTTGACGTCACGAACCCGGTGGTGGGATCCACCGACGCCGTCGGCGGGAGGCAAGATCTTCGAGTTGGCCGAAGCAGAAAACGAACGCCGTCAGCGCCACAGCCGTAATCCCGAGGTACGCAACGATGCGGGCGGATTGCGCGTCGATGCGTCGGCTGAGCGAGTTGGCCACGGCGTTCGCTGGGAGACCCCATAGGTAGATGGTGAAGGTTCGCTGATTGATACGGCCCACCACACCGCTGACGACGGCCCGCCGCCGCTCGATCCAGCGTTCGATCGGCGCTCGAACGGAGAGAGCGATGAGCATCCAAGCGGCGCCGATGAGGAGATGCGCAGAGCGCGAGGCGTAAAGCTCCTGGGTGCCCTTGTTACCGATCGGTTCGATGACGAACGCCGTGAGCGCACCCATTGCAGCAAAGGCGCCGCCGAGCGCGAGCAGGGCGCGGCCCGACCACTGCCGTATACGCCCGTAGGACGGCCCGAGTGCAAAGAAGATGCCGAACTGGAACGCCGTGATGATTGCTTCGTCGACGACGACACCGTGGATCTTCGTCAGCCACTGTGTACACGCGAAGCCGGCGAGCGGGAGCAGAGCGCACCAGCCGCCGATTCGCCGATGCAGCCAGAGCAGCCCGGCGGCCGCGAAGACCAGCCAAAGGAAGGCGCCGACGTACCAGAGCTGACCCCATAAGAAGACGCGATCGCGTGATCCGATCGGCGCCAGAAGGGGGACGGCCCAGTGCCAGACGCGCTCCCACGGGAAGGCTGCGCCCGGCTCGTCGCTACGGAGGTCGGTCGCGATCATCACCAGAAGCGCACAAACCGCAAACCACGCATAGGGAAGGGCGATGCGTCGAATGCGTCGGATGACGACCTCGCCGACGCTGCGACGCGAAAGCATCTGTGCAGTCACAGCGCCACTGACGAAGAACACTTCCGGCATGCCCGGATAGATCCACATCACCCAGGGCAGGTACACCGTGGGTGGACGGAGCAGCGTGTGGAGCACGACGACCCGGCAGATCGAAACGGCGCGAAGCACGTCGAGGAACGAATCACGCGTCGACGCCCGGTCTGCGTCGACGACATCCGGCGGGCCAGTCGCAGTGTCCGACGGCGACGTCAGGGTGTTCGACGGCGACGGCCCGGGGTTCGACTTCACCGCGGCCGCCCGGAGAGCCGCGGACGGAGGTCCGCGCGCGGCGCATTGATCATGCGATGCAGTCTGGTCCAGTGCATCTTCGCAAAAGTTCCTCTCACGTCGAAATGCTCTGATTCCTTGTGCTTCGTGCATGTCAGAAGGATCGACGTGAAAGGAACTTCCGACTCAGTGCACTAGTGACACCGTCGTTGGCGTGGCATGCTCGGCGCATGTTCTCTGCCGACGCCCGTGCGCTCTTGGACCGTCCCACCACCGGCGTGATCACCACCATCGACCCGGCCGGATACCCGCAGTCGACGGCGGTGTGGTTCCTCTTCGAGGACGACGTGGTCAAGGTGTCCATGACGACGAGCCGCAAGAAGTACCGCAACATGGTGGCGAACCCGAAGGCGACGTTCTTCGTGCTGAACCCCGACAACGAGTGGTCCTTCGTGGAGATCCGCGCCGACGTCACCTGGGAGCCCGACCCGGATCGGATCACGATGCTGCGAGTCGGCGAGAAGCACGCCACCGACGTGTCGGGATTCGACCCAGCCGGCGCCGTGCGCATGACAGCGGTCCTCCACCCGGTGAACGTCAACGCTCGCTGAGGGTTCGCGGCTGTAGCGTCACGCGATGGTTCAGTTCGATCCGTTCGGTCTTCCACTCTCCACGAAGTCCGCGGCGAGCGCTGCTTCGTTCAACGCCGGCCTGACACGGCTGCTCCAACAGCAGGCCGGTGCCGGTGAAGAGTTTCGACGAGCTCTTGAGCACGATCCAGAATATGGTCTCGCCAGTCTCGCCCTCGGTGTCGCTTTGCGCGCCGAAGCGAATATGAAGGCGGGCAGCGAGGCGATTGCGTCGGCCGCACAACTTCGCCTCGACGAACGGACGGCGAGTCTGTTGGCCGGCATCGTGATGCAAACCCAACTCCAGTTCGACGACGCGGATGCTGCGTTCGAACAGCACCTTCGGAAATGGCCGACCGACGCCCTTGCACTGTCCCTGCGGCTAGCCATTCTCAACGTCTTCTCCTCAAGGCCGGATCGCGATGCCGAGATGCTCCGCTCGGTGCGCAACGTGATCCCGTTTTTCGGCGAGGATCCGTATCCGCTTTCGGCGCTGGCGTTCGCGCTGGCAAGAACTCGCCGATCTACCGGACGTTCCCGGGAATCGGTTCGGCAACGCCCATCGAGCAATCGTGCTCGCCGGAATCGGTGACCTCGCTCTCCTCGCCGACTACGAGAACGTGCTGGAAAGGCTCGGTGGCTTGCATCGCCTGACCGCCACATGGGCACGATCTCTTCGATTCTTCTGTTCCGGACGCATGTCCGACGCCGCCGACACCCTCGATCAGTTGTCCCCCGATGTCCGGCTTCTCGGCGGCAGCCAGGCCCAGACCGACGTGTTTCGGGAGACGCACATTCGAGCCCTCCAGGGCGCAGGACGGACCGGCGAGGCGCGTCGAATGCTCGAGTCCCGGCTTCGCCAACGTTTCGCTCAACGTGACGCCGATTGGCTTGCCGAAGTCGCCTGAACAGCAACACAAACCTGGGGGACGACGTCGGAACCCCACCAGACGCAATCGGAGCCGAACCGAAACCGCCGCCGGTCGGCAATCTCGAGAGTGCAACATGTTCGGTGGTCCACCGGACGCCAACGTCGCGGGCGGGGGACCGCTGCTCAGCTCACCTACTCGGTCACCGTCACGTCGATGATCGCTTCGTGCTCGATCGAGGCGACAACGACACCGTCCATGGTGATCTCGATGTCGGCCACGGCACGGAGACCGCGGCGGACGAATCGGTCGAAGACGACTCCGGTCACGACGGCGTCCGACCCGATCGGAGCGAGCGCGTGGTGGCGGATATGCGAGCGCGTGTGGATCCATGCGCCCCGGACCAGCTGCTCGTGGAACATGCGGTTGGCCAGCCTGGGCCAGACCCCGGGATGGACGACGCCGGCGGAGCGGAACAGTTCGAGATCATCGCCGGCCCGGCGCGCGTAGTCCGGGTCGAACTCGCCCTCCAGATCCACCGTCATAGGAACGAGCGGTTCGGTGTTGCCACGACCTCGTTCGGGTCGGGGCGAAGCCGAACGACGGGCGTCGACGCGCACGATTGGACGGTCGGAGCGGTCGACCCGAACGTCGAGGTGCAGGCCGTCGTCGCCGTGGAGGGTGACCGGAAACAGAAGGGTCTCTCCGTCGAACACCGGCGATGCGAACGACACCTCAGCCGAGCCCGACCGTGCCCACTCCAGACCCCAGTGCTCGGCGATTGGATGAACGCAATACGTGTACGTCGTAGCCCCGGCGACGAGCGCCCGAGCGAACCCGGCAGCGCGGGCCCCGGCGTCGGTATGTATTGGGTTCGAGGCGTGATCGGGAAGGTTGCGGGCAACAATCGACCACGGCGCCAGGCTCGTCATCAACGAGAAAATAGCCGGTGGTACGCCGAGCTCGAGGTTCGCCTCACACCGACCCAATTCACCGGTCGGACGCCTGGCCGTTGCCTTACGTTGGCGTTCGCTCTGTACCGTGCGACTCATGGACGCCAACTCCGCAGTTCTCCGCCACCGCGATAGTGGCAGGCAGTTCGAGCGGGCGGCTGACCGTGCCGTCAGGCTCCTCAACTTCCGTGAGGTCGGCGGCACGCCGTGCGCTGACGGTCGCCGAGTGCGGCGCGGTCGGCTGTTCCGGTCGGCGACACCGGACTTCGCTACCCCGACGGACCTGCTGTTCGTTGAACGCCTGGGGATCCGCACCGTGCTCGACCTGCGAACCGAGCCCGAGCGCCGCGAAAGCCCGCTCCGCAACCTCCAGGTCCACTCGATCCCGATCCTCACCCAGGTGTGGGACCCGGGTTCGATCGCAGCGTCGACGCTGCCGCCCGAACGCTTCCTCGCCGACCGGTATGTCGAGATGTGCGAGCTCGGCGCCGAACGCATCGCGGAGTGCTTCAACCTGCTCGCCAACAGCGCAGCGAGCCCGGCGCTGGTCCACTGCACCGCGGGCAAGGATCGCACCGGTGTCCTCGTCGCCCTGCTACTTGCGACCTTCGGCGTCGACTCCCGGACGATCGCCGAGGACTACGCATTGAGTGCTCTCGCCATGCCCGAGCTTGTCGCGCTGATCCGGGACCAGACTCCGGAACGTCTCGATGCCATGGTCAGCCAGCCGTCCTCGTTCCTCTCCGCACCGCAGGAGACGATGCATCTCTTCCTCGTCGACCTCGCCACCCGCTACGGTTCGGCCACCAGGTTCCTGCTCCACGCAGGCGTGAGCGAGGACCAGCTCGACGCCCTCGCCGAGCACTTCACCGCACCCATTCGCTGACCGGCGCGGGTCTCGACCCGTCTGCACACCTTCGGTTCACCGGCCCGCACACCTTCGGTTCACCTGCCCGCAAGCCCACCGTTCACCGGGCATGGCCCTACCCCCGGGAGTCACCGGTCGCGGAAGGAAACGTTCGGGTAACCGCAACCTGGCGTTCATGTCGTCGACGTCTCGATGTTCCGAACGCTTCCTACCTTCGGCTTCATGTCAACCATCCCCACGTTCACCGAAGACGCACACAACACCCTCGAAGCTCTTATGCAGGCGAGGATGAGCCGACGCGGCGCCCTCAAGGCCGGAGCTGCCGCAGCGGCGGCGGCCACTGTCGTGGGCTCGGCGCTCGATCTCACGACGAACCGCGCGGAAGCCGTGACGACGCCGTCCACGCTCGGCAAGGCGGCCGAGTCGACCGGCTTCGCTCCGGTCGCACCTGCTCGCACCACCGACGATGCGTTCCGGGTGATGATCGTCG